>URHH01000110.1 GCA_900547615.1 uncultured Blautia sp.
CGCCGCTTATGGTAAGAACAAGTCCTGCGATCGGCTTTCCGGCAGTGACGAAAAAGGTCTGGAACAAAAGCTGCAACATACAGGCGGGAGCCAGGAAAAGACATACTCCAAGATAATCCATGCAGTAATCAACAAGTACGGGCGTTGCTCCAAGAGCCTTTACAACGGGTTCGAGAAAAAGATTTCCAAGAACCATCATAAGAACTCCCAGGATAAATCCAAAGAGTACCAGGAAAGAGAAATCTTCCTTTGCTTCCTTTTCCTTTCCCTCCCCCAGCTTTTTTGCAATGACTGCGCTTCCACCCGATGCAAGCATGACTCCCGTTGCAATCAGAAGGTTGATGACCGGATACACGATATTTACAGAGGAAAGAGCGTCTGCCCCTACCAGCCGGGAAACGAAAATTCCGTCTACAATGGTATAAAGAGACATAAAAACCATCATTACCATAGTAGGCAACGCAAAACGAAGAAGAGAAAAAAGTTTAAAGTCTTTGGCAATAGAATTTGACATTTTATATCACACCTTTCTTGAAATTTTTGTCAGCAACTGTTATGATAAAGTATCGGGTAACACGATAGTCAAGAGTTTTGTGGAGAGAAAAAGAAATGAACAAAGAGAGTTTTCTCACAACAGGGGAATTTGCAGGGCTTGCAGGCGTGACAAAGCATACCCTGTTTTATTATGATGAAATCCGGGAATATATGGAAAATCGTACCCCGGCTTCTCTTCTTTCCCTTTTTCAGAAAGAAGAAAAAATGATAAGCCAGCAGATTTCCCATCTTAAAAATATAAGAAACTGGATCCGAAAAAAAGGAAACACCATTCGTTTTATAACAGAAGAAAACCTAGGAGAAATCTGTCTCATGCAGGAGCCGGAATCGTATCTGATCTGCGGCGAGGCAAAAGAAAATGATGACAAAACATGGGCAATGGAAATCGGGAAGCTTCTTGAGCTGTGCAGACGAAAGGGAATCAAGACAACTGGTTCGATCGGGTATTTACAGAAAAAAGAAGAAATAGAACAGGGGATTTTCGATCACTATCGGATATTTTACGAGCGGCTTGATAAAAAGCCTGTCGGAATCCCTTTTCAGATAAGACCTGCCGGAACTTATCTCACAGCATACCACAGAGGAAGATGGCAGGAAATGTCCGGAACTTACAGAAAAATCCTGGATCACATACAGAAAAACAATCTTTCTTTGGATTCCTGCTTTTATGAGGATATAATTCTGGACAGCCTTGCCTGTCAGAGCGAGGAGGATTATATTACAAAAATCACATGCCGGATTTTGTGATTGCAGTGCATGACATTCGTGCAATGAGAAACAGAGAAAAGGAGACATGACATGAAAGATTATATGGCGCCGATGGAGGGCGTTACAAATTATGTATACAGAAATGCGTACCACCAGTTTTACCACCCTATGGATAAATATTTTACCCCCTTTATTTCCGCCAAGCCAAATAAGCGCTTTTCGGATAAGGAAATCCGGGAGGTTTCCCCGGAAAATAATAAAGGAATGTACGTGGTTCCGCAGATCCTTACAAACAATGGAGACGATTTTCTGGAAACTGCCCGGATTTTAAAAGAGGATTTCGGATATAAAGAGGTAAACTTAAATCTCGGCTGTCCATCAGGAACGGTGACGGCAAAGGGAAAGGGAGCCGGATTTCTGGGAGAACCGGAAAAGCTTAAGTTTTTCTTTGATAAGATTTTTTCAGAATGCGAGATGGAGATTTCCGTAAAAACGAGAATCGGGACGGATTATGAGGAGGATTGGGAAGCGCTTCTTAATATTTATAAAAGCTTTCCCATAAAAGAACTGATCATACACCCGAGGCTTTTAAAAGACTACTATGGAAATACACCGCGCCTTGAGGCTTTTATAAAAGCAGAGAAAGAGCTGTCGGTTCCTCTTTGCTATAACGGTGATTTATTTACAAAAGAGGATTATGAACGGATTTCCGGGGCGCTTCCCGGCACCGATACCTTTATGTTTGGAAGAGGCATCATTAAAAAGCCCTGGCTTCTTTCTCTGATCCGCGACGGGGAAAAGCCGGACAAAAAGAAGCTTCGGGCATTTCACGATGGGCTTTACAGAGAGTATCGGGAAATTTTAAGCGGGGAACGAAATGTGTTGTTCCGCATGAAGGAGCTGTGGAGCTATATGGCGCCTTCCTTTACAAATTACGAAAAATATGCGAAAAAAATAAAAAAATCACAGAATCTTTGTTCCTACAATGAGGCGGTAGAAATGCTGTTTTCCTCACAGGAGCTGATCTGACAGGAGGATCCTATGGAATTAAGTCAGTTTGAATCATTTATTTCCCAGTTTCCCATATACGAATACCGCCTGATCGAGACGGCAGATATTTCTATAGAAGAGAGAGTCCGTATTATCTGTGAGCAGGAGTGCGAACGGTACGGAAGCACCTGGGCGTGTCCGCCTGGGGTGGGCTCTTTAGAAGAATGCGGAAAAAAAATCAAAAGCTACCCTCAGGGGATTTTCTTTTCCAGTGTGGCGGAGGTTTCCGATCTTATGAATATGGAGGAAATGCTCTCTACACGAAAAGCCCATGAAGAGATCACAACAGAAGTAGGAAATTTTATAAAAGAAGCAGGCCATGAAATTTATATTCTTTCCACGGAATCCTGCGATCTCTGTTCCCCCTGCGCCTATACAGAGGGAAAACCGTGCCGTTATCCGGATAAAATGCACCCCTGTCTGGAAAGCCACGGCGTTGTGGCAAATGCCATTGTAGAAGCACAGAACATGGAATATAATCTTGGCGGAAATACCATTCTCTGGTTTTCCCTGATCCTCTTTCGCTGATTCAGACATAGGGCGTCTTCCTCCGGCATAAATTAAAAGAGCCGGAGGATTTTTTAATGAAAAAATTAGGACATCTGAAAGAAAATCTTGTAACAGCCCTGGAAATTCCGGAGGATCTGGCATACAGGGAAGTGCTCCTTACGGTTACGGGAAGAGAATCTGTTATAATCGAAAATTATAAAAGCATTTTGAAATATACCACGGAGGAAGTGGAACTTCTCACCTTTCGGGGAAGGCTCAGGCTTTGCGGCAAAAAACTGGAAATTCTTTCGTATACGCCCGAGGAAATGCAGATCAAAGGTCGGATCTGCGGAATCTTTTTTGAATAAGGGGGAAATATGAGAGGATTATTGCAGCTTTTTAAGGGCTGTCTTCGCATTTCGGCAGAGGGAGGGCAGACAGAGCGCTTTTTGAATCTGTGCAGATGTCAGAAGATTTCTCTTTTTGAAGTAAAGAGGACAGAAGAACAGAAAATAATCGCCACCCTTTACCGGAAAGATTTTTTTAAGCTTCTTCCCATTCGGAGAAAAACGGGGGTAAAAATCCACATTTTGAATAAGAAAGGTCTTCCTTTCTGGATACATAAAAACAGAAGGCGGAAAAGCTTTTTTGCAGGGCTGTTTCTCTGCGGAGGGCTGCTTTTCCTTCTTTCCGGTCGCGTGTGGAATATACATATTGAGGGAAATATACAGTATGCAGATCCGGAGATACTGGATTTTCTGAAAGAAAACGGTATTGTCCACGGAATGGCAAAAAGAAAAGTGGACTGCTCGGAAATCGCAGCGTCTCTTCGAAGAAATTATCCGGAAATCACCTGGGTTTCCGCAAAGCTTTCGGGAACAAGGCTGCTTCTCACCGTGCAGGAGGGAACAAAGCAGAAAGAAAAACAGACGGGGCTATCCCCCTGCGATCTGAAAGCGGAGACAGAGGGCGAGATTGTAAAAATGATCACGAGAGCGGGAACGCCTCTTGTAAAAACAGGAGATGTATGTAAGCCGGGAGATATTCTCGTATCCGGAAAAGTGCCCATTGTCAACGACAGCCAGGAGATAGTACGAGAGTCCTATGTCCATGCAGATGCAGATATTTATATTCGTCACGCTGTTTCTTATTATCACGAATTTCCACTTGCGTATGAAAAAGAGATACCGGAAGAAAAGATAAGAAAAACGTACGGTCTTCGTCTTGGAAACTGGTATGCCAGCCTTTATGGAGGTGCAGAAAAAGGATGGAAAACGGTAACAGAAGAGATTCCCCTTCGGATTACGGAAAATTTCTGTCTTCCTGTCTCTCTCTATTCTTTTACGTCAACACAGTACAGAAAAGTAAAAAGTGTGCATACAAAAGAGGAGGCAAAGCAGCTTGCAGAAAAAAAGTTACACTTATTTGAGAAAAAATTAATGGAAAAAGGGGTTCAAATATCTGAAAATAATGTTAAAATAGACGTAAATCATACTGTATGCACAAGCAGCGGAAAGCTTGTTGTAATAGAAAAAACAGGCATGGAAGCACCGGTGCAGCAGGAGGAAGAAAAAGAAAGGACAGCAGTAGATGGGGAACAGCGTAATTGAATTACACACAGAAGTGCCCGTAAATCTTCAGGGAAATGTTTTCGGACAGTTTGACGAACACTTGAAATTAATAGAAAGAACATTAAACGTAACTCTGATTTTCAGAGAGGGCGTTTTAAAAATTCTGGGAGGAGAGGGAAATGCAGCTCAGGCGAAAAAGCTTATAGAAGAACTTGTCCGTATGGCAGAAAGAGGCAACACCATCACAAAACAGAATGTGACATACGCCCTTTCTCTTGCTATGGAGCAGGTGGGAGACGTTCTCGCGGAAATCGATAAAGACTTTATCTGCAACACCATACAGGGACGGCCGGTAAAGCCAAAAACACTGGGACAGAAGGAATATGTGGAACAGATCCGAAAGAAAATGATCGTTTTCGGTGTGGGACCTGCAGGTACCGGAAAGACATACCTTGCAATGGCAATGGCAGTCACCGCCTTTCGAAATGAGGAGGTAAGCCGTATTATCCTTACAAGACCTGCCATTGAGGCGGGAGAAAAGCTCGGCTTTCTTCCGGGTGACTTACAGAGTAAAGTAGATCCGTATCTTCGGCCTCTTTACGACGCTCTGTATCAGATCATGGGAGCAGACAGCTTTGCGAAAAATATGGAGCGGGGACTGATCGAAGTGGCGCCTCTTGCATATATGAGAGGAAGAACTCTCGATAATGCCTTTATTATTTTGGACGAGGCACAGAACACGACCCCTGCCCAGATGAAGATGTTTTTAACCCGTATCGGTTTTGGCTCAAAGGTTGTGATTACAGGAGACGCGTCACAGAAGGACCTTCCCCGTGACACCGTATCCGGTCTTGATGTGGCAATGAAGGTACTTGGCAAAATTGAAGATATTGGATTTTGCAAACTGACAAGCAAGGACGTTGTGCGTCACCCGCTTGTACAGCAGATCGTACAGGCATATGAGGTATATGAGAAAAAACAGAAGCCGGAAAAACCGGCAATGCGTCCGGGAAGAAGAGGTGAGAGAAGATGACAGTCAATATTGATTATGAAACAGAAAAAGAGCTTGGGATTGATTATGCTGCCCTTGCCAATCAGGTGGCAGACAAGGTGCTTGCGATGGAACACTGTCCTTATGATGCGCAGATCAATCTCGTTTTGACAGATAATGAGGAGATCAAAAGGGTAAATACGGAATTTCGGAATATCCAGGCGCCGACAGATGTGCTTTCCTTTCCCATGATCCCTTTTGAGATGCCCGGGGATTACGATATAGTGGAAGAAGACGAGTCGTATTTTGATCTGGATACGGATGAGCTTCTTCTCGGGGATATTATGATTTCGGTAGACAAGGTGTTTGCACAGGCAGAGGAATACGGACACAGCGTAAAGAGGGAATTTTCTTTCCTTGTTGCCCACAGTATGCTCCACCTTCTGGGGTACGATCACATGACGCCGGAAGAGGCTTCCGTGATGGAGACAAAACAGGCAAAAGCATTGGAGGAATTAGGTATTACAAGATAACAATTTAATAAGGCACCGCACAGGGAGGTAGCAAAATGAAAAAATGGACAAAAGGGGTTTTTACAGGGATTTTGACAGTTTGTACAGCAGTTGTACCGGTTTGTGCCCAGGAGAATCTGGTGGATATGGTTCCCGCAGGGGAGGGAACGACGCGCAGTTATCTCACAGGAGAGCCGGTACAGGGAGATGTAAGGCGACGCCCGGTTGCCGTTATGATGGGGAATAACAAAGCCGGTGCGCCGCAGAGCGGCATTTCTTCTGCAGGCGTGATTTATGAAGCGCCCGTAGAAGGAAATATGACACGTCTTATGGGGATTTTTGAAAATTATGAGAAAATTCCTAAGATCGGGTCTGTGAGAAGCTGCCGTGATTATTATATCTCTTATGCAAAAGAGTTTGATGCCATATATGCACATTTCGGACAGGCAGTATATGCGCTTCCCTATCTGGAGCAGACGGACAATTTAAACGGTCTGCAGCTGGAAGGCTCTGTATATTTCCGCACAGAAGACAGAAAAGCGCCGCATAATGCTTACACAAGCGGCGAAAGACTTCTTAACGGCATTCAGGTAAAGGGATATGAGGAATATGTAAGCGAAAACTATAACGGACATTATCTCTTTGCAGAAGCGCCTTCGGAAACCCTTCTGGAAAACGGCATTTCTGCAAATACGGTAAATCTTGATAATTATACGGACAATCGTCCCTGGTTTGCTTACAATGTAGAAACAAAAGAGTATGAAAGAAATCAGTACGGAGAGCCGCAGATCGACCTGGAAACCGGGCAGCAGCTCACCTGCGACAACATTATTCTCCAAAATTCCCAGTATGCGCCGTACGATGAAAACGGATACTTAAATATCATCAGTACAGGCGAGGGAACGGGTACGTTTATTACAAGAGGAAAAGCCGTTCCCATTACCTGGGTGCGCGATGAGGGAGACGGAATTACCCGCTATTATGACGAAAGCGGTCAGGAGATCCGTTTAAATCCGGGAAAGACCTGGGTGGAAATTATATTAAACGGAACGGAGAACGAAGTTTCCATTCAGTGAAACTTCAATGAATGAACCGTAAAGGAAGTATAAAGCTTTTCTAAAATCTGCATTCAGACCGGGAAAAACATGGACGAATGATGAGAAATGTTGTAAGATAGGAAAATGAACAATAGACAATGGAGTGACAAGAAGATGAATTACCGGGAAAGACTGAAAGATAAGAAACGAATTGTAATCAAGATCGGTTCCTCTTCTCTTACGCACAGCCAGACAGGGAGAATCAATCTGCGTAAGCTTGAGGTACTGGTACGGGAAATCTGTGATCTGCAGAATCAGGGAAAAGACGTAGTGCTTGTTTCCTCAGGAGCCATTGCAGTCGGCGTGGCAGCTCTTGGACTGGAGAAGAAGCCTTCTGAGCTGAAAAAGAAACAGGCATGTGCAGCCGTTGGTCAGGCGCGTCTTATGATGATCTACCAGCAGCTTTTCTCAGAGTACAATCACACAGCAGCCCAGATCCTTATGACAAAGAATACAATGGTAAACAATACAAACAGGAAGAATGCAGAAAATACTTTTGAGGAGCTTCTCGGGTTAAATGTAATCCCGATCGTAAATGAAAACGACTCAATTTCCACGTATGAGAGCCAGTTTGTGGAGAAATTCGGAGACAACGACACACTGTCAGCCGTGGTTGCTGCTTTGATCCACGCGGATCTCCTGATACTTCTTTCCGATATAGACGGACTTTTTACAGACGACCCCAACACCAATCCGGAGGCACATTTCATTGATGTAGTAGAAAATCTGGACGAGAATCTTTTAAATATGGGCAAGTCTTCCACAGGAAGCAAGGTGGGAACCGGAGGAATGGCGACAAAGCTTACGGCAGCCAGAATCGCAACGGCAGCAGGCGCCGATATGGTGATCGCCAATGGAAAAGATTTTCATGTGATCCATAAGATCACGGAAGGCCGTAAACACGGAACCCTTTTTGTAGGACAGAAAAAAGAAGAATTTTATCTTCTTGACTATATAGAAAAGCTTTTATAAGAAAGAAACAGGAGAAAAGACACATGGATAATATTAAAATTGATCGCATTAACACACTGGCGCACAAAGCAAAAAGCGTCGGGCTTACAGAGGAAGAGAAAAAAGAGCAGGCAGCTCTTCGAAAAGAATACATCGCAACCATTCGTATGAATCTGCGCACCCAGCTTGACAACATCGACATTAAGGAGCAGGACGGCAGCATCACAAATCTTGGTGAAAAATATGGAAACAAAGCAAGCCATTAGAAAGCAGATTTTTGCTGCAAGAAAAAAAGTGACAGAAGAAGAGG
>URHH01000111.1 GCA_900547615.1 uncultured Blautia sp.
GGTTTAAGAAACCTGCTTTTATTTTCTTACCCGGCTTTTTGCTGCGAAAATATTCTCCCAGCATTCGTCCGGCATTTGTTCCATTCTCCCATTCATTTACGGAAATGCAGGATACATAATGATTTTTTGTCACATTTTCCGGAAGATTACTGATAAAAACAAGCTTCGATACTCTGGAAAGCTCCATAAACATTTCTGAGGTTTTCTTATCATCTGCGGGAATCGCAATTACTCCATCCGGCTTCTGGATCATCAAACTCTCCAACTGTACGTTCTGAAGAGCCGGATCAAAATGTGCGTCCATCACAGAACTCACCTCAATCCCATACTGCTCCAGTTCGTCACGTATTCCCTGCTCATGCAGTTCTGCCCAGGCAGTTCCAGTATAATGAAAAGAAATCGCCACTCGAAATCTTCCTCTTCTCAGCATTTTTTTCTCTTCTTTACTCAGAACGATATTTTCAGGAGAAACTGCCATTTCCCCTCCCGGTCCATTGTCCAGCATCTTTGTCGACTTCTGAACATTTAATTTTACTTCTGCATATCTCCGCTCTGTTCTTGCATATCCGAATTCTATTTTTTCAAAAAGAATTTCTGCCGCCAGCCCGGATAAGCCCTGTACATCTCTTTTCAAAGCCGTAAGCGGCGGATCTATCAATTCTGTCCACGCCTCATCACCAAAACCGAGAACTGAAATTTCATCTGGACAGCGAATCCCCATATTGCGAATTGTCTTCAGAAGCTGTACTGTCAGCCAGTTTCCACTTGCTATAACTGCAGTAGGCATTACTCTGCTGATTTCCTTCGCAATTACGTCCTGAATTTTTTCTTCTTCCCACCTCAGATCAATGTCTGCCATATTTGCATCATTCACATTCAGATTATTTCTTACAAATGCATTTAAATATCCTCTTGTCCTTTCCTCTCTTGTAAATCTCTCTGATAATTCCCGAAGATACAGGATATTTTTATGTCCGCATTCGATGATATAACTGACGCCTTTTTCCATTGCATCTCTCTCCGGAAACTCCACGGAATCTATCCTTTCTCCCCGGATTTTTCTCTCCATGCACACATAGGGCAGCCCGGATTCTATCAGTTTTTTATAATTTTCAGCCTCCTCACTGACAGGCACAAGAAAAAGCCCTGCAAACCGTTTATCACTGACAATACTTTCCAAAAGCTGCTGCTCTTCCTTTAAATTTTCTCTGGAAATCCCGCAATAAAACTGATATCCTTCTCTGCTCGCCCGCTCTCTCAAAAAAGATACCATATCTCTGTAAACAGCGCTTTCGACATTCGGCACAACACACACGATCACTGATTTGCGTCCCACTTTCAGCTTCTTCTTTTTTTCTGCCACTTTATCAATATATCCTGTCTCTCTTAAAACACTCTCTACTTTTTCAATCAGCTCAGGGCTTACGTATCTTGTTCGATTTATCACGTGAGAAACCGTTGCTGTAGATACACCTGCCAGCTCCGCCACCTCTTTTATGGTAATTTTTTTCATATTCTTCACCTTTTTTACGTAAATTTTTCTTAAGAGTAGCATATTCTGGAAAAAAAATCCATAAAAATCCCCAGGAAGAACCGAAAATCCGATTCCCCTGGGGCATTATAATTCACACCTTTCTTACAGCAGATAATCCGGCATATCTTCTGTGACACGCACAGGTTCTCCCGGCTTTTTATCTGTTTTTTTCCCGGAAAGAAATTTCACCTGTATTTCCTCTGCATTCATGGGACTGATCACAGATTCTGCCTCCACATTTTTTCCTGTGGTTTTTCCGGAAACCGCCTTTTCTGCTCCCGCTGCTCTTTTAATACTTGCCTTACCTAACGACACGATTCATTACCTCCTCTGCCAGCGCTGTATATTCCTTTGCGCTTCTGCTGCTTCTTTTAAATTCCACAACCGGCTGACTGTTATCCTGCGCCCATTCTACTGCGCTGTCCACTCTTATATAAGAATCCAGAAGTGTAATATCTTCCATCTCATGAAGAATTTCCAATGTCTGTTTGAAATAATTTTTTCTTGTGTCTGCCTTTGTGATCACAATGCCGAGAACTTTAAGCTCCGGCGCAATCTCCTTTACTTCACTCAGAAAATCAAACATATTTGCAAGACCGAACATTCCCCAGGGACTCGCCTCAACAGGTACCAACACCTGATCTGATGCACATAGAATATTCATAACCCATCCGCCTAATGTCGGCGGCGCGTCAATTAAAATATAGTCGTACACACCGGAATCTTTTATTTTCTGAAGACATTTTTTCAGGATAAATTCTCTCTGCCATTTTGTAAAAAGTTCGTATTCGATGGAACTCATCTGCGTAGACGACGGAATCAAATCCAGATTTTCATAGGGAGTATGCACAATATAGTCTGACAAATCTCTCTGCTTTCCAATGGCATGATAAAGATTCTTTTCTCCTGCTGCCATTTTCAGCACTTCCTCCTCTGAAAAGAAGGAAAGGGAAAGATTTAACTGCATATCTCCGTCTACAAGAAGCACCTTTTTTCCCGCCTGTGCCATTGCTGCTCCCACATTTGAGCAGGTCGTAGATTTTCCGCTTCCGCCCTTATTGTTCGTAAAACATATGGTTACTGTTTTTTTCATTTTTTCTTTTGTCGCCCCTTCCCTGCTATTTTACTGTAATGTATTTAAATTCATCTTGATGGTTATCTTGGTGGTTATCTTAGTGGTTATCTTAGTGGTTATCTTAGTGTAATTTATATTTTTATTATACCCACACTCCCCTTTTATTGCAATGAAAAATCCTCTCCAGTTTTCTCCGGAGAGGATTTCAATTTGTTGTGTACTGTTACAGTTCCAACTGCTTACATATTATTTTCACATTTTACCATATTTTGGAATCTACCGCTGCTCTTTCAATTCCAAGACCTTTGACGTATCTGTCCATAAATGTCTGGAAACCTTTCACACCTTCCGGATCCGGTTCCAGAGATGTGCCTTCGTTTCCTGCAAATACTTTATGATCCAGGAAACTGTCAAGTGTCTCGCCCTCTTCTTTATTCACAAGATAAGAAGCAAGGAGGGCAATACCCCAGGCTCCGCCTTCTCCTGCTGTTTCCATAACGGAAACCGGTGCGTTTACTGCATCTGCAAGAATCTGCTGACCAACTCCTTTTGTCTTAAACAGACCGCCATGTCCAAGAAGACGGTCTACCTTTACGCCTTCTTTCTCAAACAGAAGATTTAATCCCACACGCATTGCCCCAAGACAGGTGTAAAGATTTGTTCTCATAAAGTTTGCAAGTGTAAATCTGCTCTCAGGAGAGCGGACGAATAATGGACGCCCCTCCTCAAAACCTGTCATATGCTCGCCGGAAAAATAGCAGTAGGAAAGAAGACCTCCGCAGTCTGCTTCTCCCTCCATTGCCTTATGGTAAAGCGTCCCGAAAAGCTTATTCATGTCCACTTCCATGCCCATTGCTTCTGCAAATTCCTTAAATATGCCAACCCAGGCATTTAAGTCAGAAGTACAGTTATTAGAATGTGCCATCGCAACAAGATCACCTGCCGGCGTAGTTACCATGTCTATTTCTTTATACGGCTTTGAAAGTTCTTTTTCCAGGACGATCATTGCAAACACAGAAGTTCCGGCTGAAACATTTCCGGTACGTCTCGCCACACTGTTTGTGGCAACCATGCCGGTTCCTGCATCGCCTTCCGGCGGACACATGGGAATTCCGGCTTTCAGCCTGCCGCTGGGGTCAAGAAGTTTTGCCCCCTCTTCCGTCAGGCAGCCTGCTTTTTCTCCTGCAACAAGGGCTTTCGGCATAATGTCGCGAAGTTTCCAGGAAAATCCGTATGGAGCAACAAGACCATCGAACTTGTCCATCATAGACTGATCGTAATCCTTTTTCGCCACGTCAACAGGGAACATGCCTGCCGCATCACCAATTCCAAGAACCTTTTCTCCGGTAAGTTTCCAGTGTACATATGCTTCCAGAGTTGCAATATAATCAATCTCTTTTACATGCTCTTCTTTATTCAGGATTGCCTGATAAAGATGGGCAATACTCCATCTCTGAGGAATGTTATAGTTAAAAAGCTCTGTAAGTACGCTGCTTGCCTCTTCTGTAATATTATTTCTCCAGGTACGGAAGGGAACAAGAAGCTCCCCTTCTTTATTAAAAGGCATATATCCGTGCATCATGGCGCTGATTCCCATAGCACCTACAGAAGTAAGCTCCACCTCATACTTTTTCTGCACATCTTTTACAAGTTCCTGATAGCAGTCCTGGATTCCGCCCCAGATGTCCTCCAAGCTGTAAGTCCAGATACCGTTTTCATAGCGGTTTTCCCACTCATGTCCACCGGAAGCAATCGGTTCATTCTTTTCGTCTACAAGGACCGCCTTAATCCTTGTAGAACCAAACTCAATACCAAGCGCTGTTTTATTTGATAAAATCGCCTCTCTTGCACTCATCGTGAACCCTCCTATTTTCTGTAAGCTATTTCATTCCATCTCAGCTCATTTTTAAAGTTACGAATTGTTGTATCTTTATCAATATACACTGCTTCAATTCCCATAGCTGCTGCCCAGTCGCCCATCTGCTCTGCAGTAAGGTCATAGGAAAATGCAGTATGATGTGCACCGCCAGCAAGAATCCATGCTTCCGCACCGGTTGCAAGGTCAGGCTGCGGTGTCCAGAAAGCAGTTCCCACCGGAAGCTTCGGCATCGGTTTTTCTACTTTCTTGCAGTCTACATCATTGATGATCAGGCGGAAACGGTCTCCCAGATCAACAAGGGAAGTTGCGATTGCAGGACCTGTCTTAGATGTAAATACAAGTCTTGCCGGATCTTCTCTGTCACCCATAGAAAGCGGGCAGACTTTAATACTTACCGGTCCTTCTGCAACAGTCGGGCATACCTCAAGCATATGAGACTGGAGAATTCCTTCTTTTCCCGGAACAAAGTTGTATGTATAGTCCTCCATAAAGGAAGTTCCCTTTGCATCTTTTATTCCTGCTGTCATAATCTTCATCAGGCGGACCATAGCCGCTGTTTTCCAGTCTCCCTCTGCGCCGAAGCCGTAGCCTTTTTCCATCAGTCTCTGCATTGCAAGTCCTGGAAGCTGCTGTAAAGAACCAAGATCGCCGAAATGTGTAACAACTGCCTGATAGTTTTTCTCCTCCAGGAATTTCTCAAAACCGATTTCAATTCCCGCCTGAACTGCCACATGGCGTTTAAACTCTTCCGGATCGCGTCCTTCCAGAAGGATATTGTATTTGCTGTAATACTCTTCTACCAGAGCATCAATATCGCCTTTTTTCACATCTTTTACATAATCTGCCACTTCATTTACTGGATATGCGTCTACTTCCCAGCCAAATTTAATCTGCGCCTCTACTTTATCTCCTTCTGTTACAGCAACATTACGCATATTGTCGGCAACACGGCACACACGAATATGACTGCTCTCCATAATACCAACTGCTGTGCGCATCCATGACGCAAGTCGTTCCTGTACCTTTCTGTCTGCCCAGTGTCCCACGATAATTTTTCTTTCAATTCCCATACGTGTTACAATATGTCCGTACTCACGTCCGCCGTGTGCAGACTGATTTTCATTCATAAAGTCCATATCAATGGTATCGTATGGAATTTCTTCGTTAAACTGTGTATGAAGATGGCAAAGAGGCTTTCTGTATTCTTTTAAACCAAGAATCCATGATTTTGCAGGGGAAAATGTGTGCATCCATGTGATAACGCCTGCGCAGTCCTCGTCTGCATTTGCCTCATTAAATGTTTTTCGGATCAGCTCATTTGTGATAAGTGTGGGCTTCCATACAAGTTCAAATGGAAGAATACCTGATTTATTCAGCTCTTCCACAATGATTCTGGAATGCTCCGCTACTTTTCTGAGACACTCGTCTCCATAAAGATCCTGTGAACCGGTACAAAACCAAAACTTATAATTTCTTCCTGTTTTCATGTGAAAATCCTCCTTAAAAATATATAAAAATGTTATTTATTTCCTTTATTGTTTCGTTTTTCTGTAGAACCCCTCACAATCAGTTCCGGCTGGATCAGGCGTTCCACTCTGCTTTCTTCCTCCGGAATGCGGTTGATTTTTTCCAGAAGAAGCTCTGCCGCCATCTCTCCCAGTCTTTCCTGCGGATGAGCGATCGTAGTAATGCCCTCTCCTCTCTGCGCATAGAGAGAATTGTCATAGCCAGTCACAGAAACATCTCCCGGAATCTTGATTCCTTCCCGCATAAGAGTCTCTGTTACCTGTACGGCAATCTGGTCATTGTAACATACAATTCCGTCTGGCATCTTTCCTTCCCGAAAAAATTCCAAAGCTGCCATAGAAGGCTTCGTCCTCCTGTCTTCTGTATGAAACCATACAACTCTGTCCGGATCGTAAGAAAGCCCCGCCTCCTGCAAAGCCCGGACATATCCCTTATGTCGCGCAATTCCCTGAATATCGTCGGCCTTAAAAAATCCGGCTATTTTTCTGTGTCCCAGTTCAAGAAGGTGCTTCGTCACAAGATACCCTCCCATTGCATCGTCCATAAGAATATGCGGTTTTTCTTTCATTTCCCCGTAAATCCCCTGGATAAACACGTATGGGATTTCATACTTGTCAAGAGTCTCATACAAGTTCACGTGACGACATGACATCTGGCTTTTGCTCGGCTCGATAATGAGACCGTCTATATCCTTCTGAAGAAGCTCTTCCAGACATCTGGCTTCCTTCTGCCGGCTGTTTCCTGTATTTTTCAGAATAATACTATATCCCTTTTCAGACAGCACATTGTCCATGCCCTGGATCAGCCTCGGAAAAATATAATCGGATATATATGTAGTCACAACCGCAATATTTCCCGATTTTTTTGTATGACGCATATTTTCCGAACAGAACGTGCCTTTTCCGTGAAAAGCCTCCACATATCCCTCCTGCTCCAGAAGTCCCAGCGCTTTGCGCACCGTGTGACGGCTTAAGGAATATGCCTGTACCAGTTCGTTTTCAGAGGGCAGTCTGTCTCCCGGCTGGATTCTGCCGGATAAAATATCATTTTTCAGTTGTTCCATCAAGGTATAATACTTCGGTTTTCCAGTCTCTGTCATCTCTCTCCCCCTCTTTCAACTCAAATAGTATCACTTGTACGCTCATACGAACAAGTTGTTTTTCACATGAATATTTCACGAAATTTCAAGTTCTTTATTGTGCAGATTGAACAAAACCAGAAGCTTCCTGAAGCAAAAAAAGAGCTCTGGAATATTTCCAAAGCCCTTTATCGTTTTCTCCATCTTGATATGAGATACAAAATAACTGCCAGCACGATCAAAAACGGAAGCACTGCTGCAAGTACGCTTATCAGCAGGAAAATAACGACTGCCGCTGCCGCGATCACGATCAGTTTTCCGTACCAGGTGGAAAGATCCAGTTTTTTCTTCCAGGTTTTTTCCTCCTGATTTCCATAGTTCCCGGCATCGCTTTCCGAGTAGCTCCTGCTCTCCTCGTAAACTTCTTCGCCTGTATCTGTATCAAGAAGCGTTTTTGCGATCAGTCTGGGATCTCCAAGTTGCGCGATCACTTCTTCCTCCGGGGTTCCGGCTCTTACCTTTGATTGAATGTAATCCTCATAATACCGAAGGTGCGCTCCTATTTTCCCTTCGTGCATCTGCCCTGACAACTGGGTTTTTAAAATGTCAAGAAACTCTGCTCTGTACATTCGTCAATCTCCTTGTTTCATAATTTCACTGTTCATTCATCCTTATTTATTTTAACATACTATTTATCATATGGTAACTGTGTAAATCATAAAATTTCTATAAACCTTTTACAAGAAATCTTAAATAAATCTCATACACTTCACACATTTACACAAAAAAATTTGATAATTTTTTATCAACTCCTTGACAACCCCAGCTAAAGGTGCTAAACTCATTTCATCAACAAAAAGTTTCCTGACTACTGACGGAAAGAGTGGAGAAAACCACAGGGGATTCAGGAAGCTGGTTCAGCCGACCGTCTGGGCAGTATTTGATGAATATCTTATCAGGTACTGTCCTTTTTTGCTAAAAGGAAGGCTATTATAGCCGGTTGCAGATTTTATACCGGCTGCAAAGTGAAAGGAGAACAAAATTATGGGATTCAAAAGCGACATTGAAATTGCACAGGAAAACACTCCGCTTCCG
>URHH01000112.1 GCA_900547615.1 uncultured Blautia sp.
AAGTGAGCGTCAACTGATGTGAGCAATCTGGTGACAGCTCATGAAATCACTAACAGTAATTGACAATCACATCTTTTGTATATTCTTTTTCTTTTACAAGAATATTTACAGAATTCCCCTCAAACGGAATATCTCCCACGTTCACAAGCTCATAACCATATGGTATATCTTTTAAACTGCTGGTATTAATATAATTCGCATCTCCATCTACAGTTACAGAACCTGTCCCTACATTAGTATCATTTTCCAATACATAATTAACAATAATTGATTTCTGCTCTGCCTCTTTTTTTCTTACATATACATTTAACGTATCTCCATCACCAATATATACATCTCCTGTTTGCCGAAGTTCATATCCTTCTGGAACCGCTAATAAAGAAGTATTAAATACAGTATCTGTTCTGCCAATCTCTATTTGCTGATTTGCAGATATAACTTCACCTGATTCCGTTACAAGACTTACATTGATAATTCTTGTTGCTGCTACCTTTCTCACAGAAATAGTAACAGAATCTACATCTGCGGGTACACTCACATCACCCATATTACAAACTTCGTATCCTTCCGGAACGTTTACATCACTTGTGTTAAAATATGTATCTCCTGCTTCCAAAGTAATACAAGCTACATCATCAAGTAGTTCTCCTTCCTCTGTTGCAAAACAAACCCATACATTTCTGGAAGTTTCTTCTGTCTGCGTTTCTTCTGTTTGCGTCTCTTCTGTCACGGTATCTTCTGTTTCTGCTGTCTCCCCGGCTTCTTCCTCTGTCACGGTATCTTCTGTTTCTGCTGTCTCCCCGGCTTCTTCCTCTGTCTCAGTATCTTCTGTTTCTGCTGTCTCACTACTTTCCTCTTCTGCCTCTGCTGTGGTTTCTTCTGTATTTTCAACTATGACCTCTACTTCTGTATTATCCATAGCTGCCGCAGCTACCCCTATAGAACTACTTAATGCAACAGATGAGCTTACACCAAACATAAGGAGTTTTTCCACTACTTTGTTTTTCATAACTTCTTTTTCCTCCATCTTTTGTTACCCGATTTTTATCCGGTACATTTTTTCGCTTTTATTATACCCCCCCCCAGTGTCCGAAAGTCAACCCATAAATTCTTTTTTTAGATATTAATTCCAGAACAAATTTAGATAATTCAATTACTAAAGATAATGCTATTCGTGTTATCGACGCTTATGTTGAATCGCTTGATTTGAAAAAATTGGAATTTACTGAATATAGTAGAACAAACAGAAGATAAGCTCCATATCGGCGTTTCAATTTACTAAAACTACATATTTATGGATACCTTAATAAGCTACATCTCATAATACTTCAAGAAATTTTACTTTTATTATAAAAGGCTGGGCATAATTGTATTACACAAAGTGGATTGGACAAAAAACAGAGTATGCAGTGGCACAGATTAATGCATATTTAATGATATAGAAAAACGCCGTACATCAGACTTATCATATAGGAATCATTAGATAGTCTGATGTCGGCGCTGTGAGAGGACGGCGGTTAGTTACCGCCTCCTATTCGATTAATCTTTTGGGGTTTTACATTTTGCATATTCTCCCTGAAGCTCAAACCCGTGATTCACAGGCCCGGAACCTTTCCCCAAATCAAGCATCGCGGCAAGCGCCTCAGAAATATAGTCTTTTGCTCTCCGAACAGCTTCCGCCAAAATAAATCCCTTCGCAAGATTAGAGGCAATGGCGCTGGAAAGTGTACAGCCGGTACCATGTGTATTTGAATTATGGATCCGTTTTCCCTCAAACCACTGAAATCTGCCATTTTCATAAAGCAAATCATTGGCATCGTTGATACTGTGACCGCCTTTAAGCAAAACTGCACAATGATGGACATCTCCAATCTTCTTTGCAGCAATGAGCATATCCTCTTTTGTTTCAACAGCCATACCGGAGAGAACTTCTGCTTCCGGAATATTTGGTGTCACAAGAACAGCAATTGGAAGCAGCTCTTTAATCAGAGTCTGAACCGCATCATTTTTTATCAAAGCAGAGCCGGAAGTTGCTACCATTACAGGATCAACTACCACATTATTTGCATGGTAATATCTCAATCTGTCAGCAATCACACGGATCAGCTCACCTGATGATACCATGCCGATTTTCACCGCATCCGGATAAATATCCTCAAATATGGCATCAAGCTGTTTTTCCAGAAAATCAGGCGTAACCTCCTGAATTGCTCTTACTCCTGTTGTATTCTGGGCAGTAAGCGCTGTAACAGCACTCATACCATAAACTCCATTCATGATCATCGTCTTCAGATCAGCCTGAATCCCCGCGCCTCCGCTGCAGTCACTTCCCGCAATCGTCAATGCTGTTTTTAAATTCATACTTGCATTTTCCTTTCTTAAAATCTCTGCTTCTTAAACACACCTTACATCTATAATCTTACCTAACCGGAAATAAACTCCCAAAAATCTTTTGTATGCACAGAATCCACCAGATAACAAGCAGCCAGACGGCGAATTTCCTCCTGATATTTCTCACTTTCATCATATACGGCTATTACTGAAAAACCATCTCTTCCGACAGCCTGCGAAGCATGCAGCATTCATCTTCGATATTCTCTGCTGCAAAAATCGCACTGACCAGAGCAACACCATCCACTCCTGTGCCGGAAAGCTGAGATATATTTGTTTTACTGATACCTCCAATCGCAACGACAGGAATATCTACAGCAGAACAAATATCCCGAAGAACCTGTCTTGACAGAACTTCTGCGTCTGATTTTGTAGAAGTTGAAAATACCGCTCCAACACCCAGATAATCTGCACCACTTTTTACGGCTTCCAGAGCTTCTTCTACTGAATGGGCAGAAACACCGATTATCATATCTTTTCCAACTTTCTGTCGAACCTGGGAAGCTTCCATATCTTTCTGTCCCACATGAACCCCATCCGCATGACATTTGATTGCAATTTCTACATTATCATTTATCAGAAACGGAACCTTATATTTTTTACAAAGAGCTGCCATCTCTATTGATTCTCTCAGAAAATCTTCCTCATTTAAATCTTTTTCACGGAGCTGAATGCAGGTTGCGCCGCCTTTTAAGGCAGCTTCAACCTGTTCGTATAAACTTTGTCTGCCTGTCCATGCTCTGTCTGTAACAGCATAGAGAAGCATTGTTTTTTTATCGCACTTCATATTTTGCACCTTTCCCCAACATTTCCGGAGTCATATTATAAACTGCATCAATAATATAGTTTCGATATGTGGCGTTTCCGTCCATTTCTTTAAGTCTGCTATACGCCACCTCGCCGGCATAACCCATAGTACAAACAGCTGCGACACACGCTTCCAACAGACATTCTGGATTTGCCGCTACAAAAGCAGCCGTCATAGCCGAAAGCTGACAGCCTGTTCCTGTAATAGAAGCCATCATAGAATGTCCGTTACGGATACAATATGCTTTTTTACTATCCGCAACAATATCAATTGCACCAGTAATCACAATAACAGCCCCTGCTTTTTCTGCAAATGCTTTGGCAAAAGCAACGGCTCCTTCCAGGTTTTCTTCCGTTACTTTATCTGCCACATCTGCATCTACCCCTTTTGTTGTCCCGCTTCCGGACGCAAGCGTTTTAATTTCAGATACATTACCACGAATCACAGAAAACTTCACTTCTTTCAGAAGTCTTCTTGCTGTATCTGTCCGCAGTTTAGACGCTCCCGCACCCACCGGATCCAACACAACGTGATGATGCAATTCATTTGACCGTTTGCCCGCAATCAGCATAGCATCGATTGTTCTCGTATTCAGTGTCCCGATATTAATATTCAGTCCTGCGCAAATCTCTGTAATCTCTGCAGCTTCATTCTTATCATCAGCCATGATAGGGGAAGCTCCACAGGCAAGCACAATGTTTGCACAATCGTTGACTGTCACATAATTTGTAATATTATGAATAAGCGGATTTTTCTTCCTCACATTTTCAAGCATATTCTCAAGCATATTTCTTTCTCCCAGTTATCAAACAGATTCCTGCATGGTATGCAGAACATTCGATTTTTTCAAGCTGTAAAGCAGAACTGCAGAAATAACCGCTCCACCAACAGTAGAAATTAAAAACGGAACGATATAGGCATAAAAAGCAAGACCGGATGCACTTTGTCCCATAAAAAGAATTGCCATAGGATACGCACACAGTCCGCCAAGGATTGCTGTGCCAAATACTTCTCCAGCAAGCGTTCCGAAAAGATTTCCGGTTTTACTGTAAACCAGCCCGCACAGCAAAGCTCCAAACATACTTCCCGGAAAAGCCATAAGGCTTCCAAGTCCAAGCAGATTTCGAATCAGAGAAGCGCCAAAGGCAACACCTACTCCATAGCCCGGTCCCAAGAGAACCGCACACAATATGTTGATCATATGCTGTACCGGAGCACACTTACTCCCAAATACAGGAAAAGAAAACAGGCTTCCCACAACGGCAACTGCACAGAAAACACCGGCAATCGATAATTTTTTAATGTTCATTTTTGTCATATTTATTTTCTCCTTTGAGTTAATCAGGAAACGGCTGTAATCAGCGACGCTTCCAAAATAGATATAGTTATCCCTTGATAACTACGGAAGTTCGGTCGATACTTTCTGGTATCCTCTCACGCCGGAACACGGCTTCCCATCGCTGATATACAAAACTCAGGGCGCTCCCCCTCAGTCCGCCACATAAGTGGTCTCCGCTCCCCCTTTCTCAAAGATAGTCAAAAATAATAAAACAGGAGACAAACCTTACGGTGCCTCCTGTAAAAAATCTCTGTATAATGACTTCCTACGGCGGCATTATCCGCATCAGGTTAAAGGGTCGAAGTTCGATTACTTCCTCTCAGCCTGCAAACACAAGCTCCCCTGTTTTTATTCCGTCCATTATTTTACCCCTGTTTTTCAAAAAATTCAAGAGATTTTCTGAAAAATGGAAAAAAACCTTATCACTTTTTTATTTCGTTGCCTTTTTCGCAGAAATATCCGGAAGCTGGCAGCAATAAGCAATTCCAAGAGGGGTAACCAGAAGCGGATGAACCGGCTGATAGACCGGAAGCTTCAGGCGCTTCTCAAATACCGGCGTAAATTCGCGAAACATGGAAGAACCACCTACAACATAAATAGCCGGAACATCATATCCTTTGATAAACTTTTCTGTTATTAAAGCCATTTTTTCTACAGTCGCTTTAATAACAGGGAATATTTCATCCTGCCTGTCCGTCTGTCTTTTCAGTAATTCCGCCTCTTCATAGGAAATACGATAATGCCCCGCAACCGTCATCGTCATATGAGTTCCCCCAGTTGCTTCATCATCCGTATAAATTACTTTTCCGTTATTCAGAATGCTGATTCCTGTAGTACCACCACCTACATCCACAACAGCGCCATCGCTTATTTTTAATACAGCGGCGGCAGCAGTCGGCTCATCTACGATATTCGTCACTTCAAAACCGGCCCCCTCCAATACATACCCAATACTCTTAACACTACCTTCAGATACCCCAGGCGGAATTGCTGCTGCCGCATAAGTAAGCTCCGTACCAAGCCTCTCTTCCAGTGTTTCTTTTAACTTTGATACAAGTTGTACGCATTCATAGTAATTCAAAATCACTCCATCCTGAATTGCGTGAGAAGGTGCAGAAATTCCAGCTATAGGGCGATTTGCAGTATCCACAACCGCCAGAACGGTATTTGCAGTTCCAAGATCCACGCCCACTTTTAATCTTCCTTTAAATTTTTTGCATTCACCTGTTTCTACAAGTTCTGCGAAATTTGACAGTGTTCTGTTTTTTAAATCCATTTTGCAACTCCATTTTACATTTTAATATTTGTTCTCTGTGATTTCTCCTGCTTCACACCAGCTATTCTGAGTGCCTATAAAGCCAATCCACACTCAAATGCCAACAGCATATATTTTTCAGCATTTGTAAGCCCGTATAACTGCAAATCCCGAATTTCCCATTTTTCGGAACTGAGATTATCTGCCCCATATAGAAATTGTGCAAACGGAATATTTCTATACTGGGAAACTGCCAGCATTGAAGCGCATTCCATTTCAACAGTCAGACAGCCCTCCTGCCGCCGCTCCCGAATTGCAGAAACAGTTTCTCTGTAAATCGCATCAGAAGTCCATGTTTTTCCGCAAACATATGAATACCCGCATTTTTCCAATGTGCTCTGAAGTATTTGAATTGAATGTTCCGTTGCTTTTATTTCTGTTGTCGGAGCGATGTAATGATAACTTGTCCCTTCATCGCGGACTGCGGAAACGGGGATAATAATATTTTTCTTCACTTTTTCGTCTTCCAGAACACCGCAGGAACCAAACAAAACAAACTTCTTTGTCCCCATTGCAATAATTTCTTCGAATCCAGCTACACACGCCGGCGCTCCTACCCGGGATAAATAAAAAGCAATCTCCTGATCTTTATACGAAATTTTGTAAACCGGCAATGCACCGTTTGCGGTGTACAGCTCTGCTATCTTTTCTGCATTCTTCATAGAAGCAAACTTCTGAATAATATTTTCAGAAAATGTAGAAACACAGATTTCCGGAAAATCTTTTATTTTTTTCGTTGTATCAAATGGGGTAAAAAGTGCTGGTTCTGTTATATTCTCTTTTTGAAAAATCGTCTTCATGTACTTCTCCTTACTCTGGATCTTTCATTTTTTCTTTTTCCTGATACTCCAGCATTAACTCTTCCACAAGGTAAGCGTCGCTCATACAGTGCATATCAGAAACACCATCCCGCATAAGCTGATAAACTTTAGAATAGTAAAAGAAACGAAGCGCTTCATCAAGGGAAAGTCCTTTTTGATTTGCAAAACTCTCAATTATACGACTGTATTTTTTTTGAAGCAAAATCGGATTTGCCTTCATACAAGTTCACTCCCTCCAAAACGCAAAAGTTCCAGTGCTTTTTCTGTACGGAAACAAATCTGAAGATTTGGTTTCTCGTAACGCAGACGTTTAATAGCTTCCTCTTTATCAATCAATCCATCAAAAAACAATTCTACTGTATTAAATACTTTATCATTGGCAACACCGCCAATCACAAGATCATAATCTGAAGTATCTCGTCCACTCCGACAATTCAATATAAAATCAAGCCATTCTTCAGAATAAGAATCAAATTCCAATACTTTTAATTCTGATTTTCGTCCTTCCTCAAATAAATACTTTGAAACGACTCCTTGTTTTCCGAGACGCTTAAAGCGTCCCACCCATTTCGCCGCTTGTTCATACAGAGGTGTAACATAAAATCCCCGACCAAAATCTACATTTTGTCTGGAATGGAGTAAATCCGGATTGGAAATCTCCAGATAAGAACCATGATATAAAATCATACTTTCACCCCTTTTTCTCGCATTACAAATAGAAGTTCATCTACAATATACTCACGGCTCTGCGTATGAAGCGCCTCATATTCAGGAACAATATATCCATTCAAAATGTCACTTTTTTCAGTAAATGCCTGAAAAATAACTTCTGCTTTAACGCCAAGTTTTGCCGCAACATTTTCAATACAAAACACAGCAAACTCCAATTCATTTGCATTTTTAATTCTTTCATTTGACATTATGAGTAGTACCCCTATATTCGCTTGATAAAACAATTCAAGAAAACCCTTGAAAGCCCATTTCTGAGCCTTCAAGGGTTTTAAAATTCATTTTGTTCCTGAAATTAGTTTCCCATCTGTTTTGCAACTTCCTCTGCAAAGTTCTCTTCTTTCTTCTCGATTCCTTCACCAGTCTCGAAACGAACGAAGCCTTTCACTGTAAGGTTTGCACCATTCTCTTTTGCAACCTGCTCTACGTATTTAGCAACAGTCTGTTTTCCATCTTCTGCTTTTACGTAAACCTGGTCAAGAAGGCAGATTTCTTTCAGCTCTTTCTTGATACGTCCTTCGATCATACCTTTGATAACCTTTTCCGGTTTCTGGGACTCTTTCGGGTCGTTCATGATCTGAGCCATAAGAATCTCTTTCTCATGTGCGATGTAGTCAGCGCTTACTTCGCTGTCGCTTGTGTACTGTGGTTTCAGAGCTGCAATCTGCATTGCAACGTTTCTTGCCATCTCTTTTACAGCGTCGTTTACAACATCTGTCTCAACGTCTACAAGAACACCGATCTTACCGCCCATATGTGTGTAGGAAGCAACG
>URHH01000113.1 GCA_900547615.1 uncultured Blautia sp.
AGAGGATCGCTCCAAGCCCTGTCCCTGTCATATGGGAGCAGCTCCCTGTAACTGACGGAATTTTCAGGGAGGATATTACAAAGATAAATGCTCCTGATACTGCAAGCAGCGTGATCAGGTTTCTGTGCTCGTTTAATGTCTTCTTAATAGAAAGAAATCCTGCTGCAAGAAAGGGAATACAAAGAGCACCCCAGGCAATACAAAACCCTCCCGGAAGATACCCTTCCATGATGTGCATGGCGTTTACAGCCGGCATAATGCCAAAGGTAAGGGCAAAAAAAGCCGCTGCCATAAGAATGTGTTTCTGTTTTTTATTCATTTTTCTTCTCCTCACTTTGTAGTAGAACGAAAAAAGAACCTGTCGGTACAATAACCTGCAGGTTCATAAAGAAAAGCAGACAAAGCTGCTTTTCTTTACACAAGGCCATCGTTCGTAACCTGCGTAATCCTATATATAAGGCAGGTTTTCTGACTTGGTATCATCGCTGTATTTCGCCTTCCCGAAAACTCAGTGACATGTTAAAATACAGCTCCTCCTCACAGCGGCGTGACCGTGTAAGATTTTCACTTAACTTCCCTTTACTCGAAGATAAAACCTTATATATCCAGTTTTCTTTTATCATATCATATAGAAAGTGTATGTCAAGAAATTTTTAACTTATTGCCTACGCACAGAAAAAATACACCCCTGCCACACCTGCTGCCGCAACGGTCATTACCAGAATCCCTGCAGTGATCCGGCGATATTTTTTCTTCTTCACAGCTATCAGATACATGGTATCTGCCACATCAAACACGAAAAGGCACTGAAGGATTCCGTGGAAAGTCCCTGCT
Source organism: uncultured Blautia sp. (assembly GCA_900547615.1). Classification (GTDB taxonomy): domain Bacteria; phylum Bacillota; class Clostridia; order Lachnospirales; family Lachnospiraceae; genus Blautia_A. Next base: position 835 of record URHH01000113.1, read on the forward strand.
TTTAGAGATATTTCTTTTTTCCGTATCAGCAGAACGAGCCAGGAAATCCCATAGAAAATGCCCGGTATCATAATCGCATAGTCCACAATGGCAAACATCAGGGCTGCGATCATTCCCACAGGGCCTAAAAATGTTCCGATAAACCACACTGCCACACCCAGGACGAATACAATCATATAAAATAAAATCATTCCATATTTCAAAAGCATCACTGCTCTTTCCAGAAATTCCTCATGTTTTTTTCTGCAGCAGAGTACTGCCTGAATCATATTTCCGACTCCCAGAAGAAGAGCTGCCCCTGCAAGTACAGGCAACGGACTTACCTCCTGCTTCAGCAGAAAAATAAGCGCTGTATAGGATACAGCCAGATAGCCTGCCGGCAATATATAAAAAACTTTTCCTGTTTTTTTCATTATTTTCCTAATCTAAATTCCTCCGCCAGCTTCGCAAACTGAGGAAGCGCATTTACAATAGTATCATAAGAAACACAGTAAGCAAGGCGCACATATCCCGGACACGCGAAAGAAGTTCCCGGAACCATGAGAATGTTGTACTTCTTCGCCGCCTGACAAAACTCCTTCTCATCCTCCACAGGAGATTTCACAAAGAGATAAAAGGCTCCCTGAGGTTTAATACAGGAAAATCCAAGCTCTTTTAATCCATTGTAAAGAGCCTGACGGTTCTTATCGTAAGCCGCTACATCTACTTCTGCGTCCACACATTTTGCGATCACCTTCTGCATAAGAGAAGGCGCATTTACGCTTCCCAGAATACGGTTTGCAATAGCTGCCGCAGAAAGAAGCTCCTCGCTTCCGTCCGCCTCATCGGGAATCACGAGATAACCGATGCGCTCCCCCGGAAGGGAAAGAGATTTGCTGTAAGAATACCCGACAACTGTATTATCGTAATACTTTGTAAGATACGGCACTTCCACGCCATCGTATGCAAGCTCACGGTACGGCTCGTCTGAAATCAGGTAAATCACGCTTCCGAACTCTTTCTGTTTCTTTTCCAGAATGGCAGAAAGCTTCTGAATGGTTTCCTCGGAATAAACAACGCCTGTGGGATTATGAGGGGTATTTACAATCACTGCCTTTGTCTTTGACGTGATTTTTTCCTCAAGCTCCACAAGGTTTGGCTGAAAAGTCTCTGTATCCGGAGAGATTTCCACAAGAACGCCGTCATAATTTCTCACATATGCGCCATATTCCAGAAAGTACGGTGCAAATACAATGACTTCGTCCCCGGGATTTAAAACTGTTTTCAGAATCACATTCAGCCCGCTTGCAGCGCCCACTGTCATGATCAGGTTTTTTCCCTGAAAGGCAGTTCCAAAACGGCGGTTTAAAGATTCCGCAATGGTCTGGCGCACATCTTCAAAACCGGCGTTGCTCATATAGCCGTGAAGTGTCGTTGGATTTTCTTCATTTACAAGCTCAATAATTGCCTGGCGCACACAGTCCGGCGCCGGAACGCTTGGATTTCCAAGACTGAAATCAAACACATTTTCCGCACCGTACTTTGCACGAAGGCGGTTTCCCTCCTCGAACATCATACGGATTGCGGAATTATTCTCTACAAAAGGCTTCATTTTTTCTGAAATCATGATTTTTCCCTCCTACCTTTTTTCTGCTTTCTTTTTCTTTCCACCAAAAATAAACCATGCAATTAATGCCAGTACAGCAAGGGATACTGCCATCCATGCCGCCAGAGTTCCCGCTCCCTGTCCTGCAAATTTATCATAGTAGCCCTTCAGGTAAATGACTACAATGACAACCGGAATGACAACCAGCATATAGAAACGGATTCCTCCCGGGAATTTTAAGCCCTTCCCTGTATTTACTTCTTTTATAAAGTTGTCCCAGCCCCATCCATATTTAGAGACACAGAACATAACATATACAACGGAACCGAGAGGAAGAATGTTATTCGATACAATAAAATCCTCCAGATCCATAATGTTGGAACCTGCTCCAAAAGGCATAAAGCCGGATAAAACATTAAATCCTAAAATTGCCGGAAGAGACAGAAGGGGAATCCCCACAAGGTTTATAATAACTGCCTTTTTTCTGCTCCAGCCGAAAAGATCTATTCCATAAGAAATAATATTTTCAAATACTGCCGTCACAGTAGACAGGGCTGCAAAAAACAGGAAAAGGAAAAACATAGCTCCCCAGAATCTTCCCCCTGCCATTTTGTTGAACACGTTTGGAAGGGCAATAAACACAAGTCCCGGTCCTGCTCCCGGCTCTACTCCATATGCGAAACATGCAGGAATTACAATCAGCCCTGCCATTGTTGCCACAAACGTATCAAGGATTAAAATATGAACAGATTCTCCTGCAAGCGAACGGTCTTTTGAGAGATAACTTCCGAAAATCGTCATAGAACCGGCGCCGATACTCAAAGTAAAAAACGCCTGGGACATAGCCCCGAAAATCATATTTCCAAGTCCTACTTCACGAATGCTGTCCATATTTGGAACAAGGTAAAAACGCACGCCTTCCTCTGCCCCCGGAAGTGTCAGGGAACGTACTGCAAGAACAACGATCAGCACAAGAAGACAGGTCATCATTACCTTTGTGATTTTTTCCAGGCCTCTCTGTACGCCCAGTGAGCAGATTAAAAATCCGAGAATGACAACAGCGATCATCCAGCCTGTCATAATTCCCGGTGACGCCAGCATCTTGTCATATCCCTGCTGTACTGCCTCTGTTGTGACGCCGGAAAATTCTCCCTTTGCCATGCGGTAACAGTAGTATGCCATCCAGCCTGCAACCATTGTATAAAACATCATAAGAACATAGTTTGATACCATGCTCATGTAACTGAATTTATGGAAATTAGAACCCTTTGGCTCCAGCTCATGGAATGCTCTTGCCGTACTTTTTCTGCTGGCGCGGCCTACAGAAAACTCACACACAAGAATGGGAAGCCCCAGAACCAAAAGAAACAGAAGATACATGAGGATAAACGCCGCTCCTCCGTATTCCCCCGCCATATAAGGGAACTTCCACACATTTCCAAGACCGATTGCACAGCCCGCAGAGACGAGAATAAATCCCATTCTGGAGCCAAATTTTTCTCTTTCTTTCAACTATCTTTCTCCTTTCATGCCTGGCAGGTAATGGCGTCCATACCTACCTTCAACGCTTTTTTATTTAATTCCAGAAACTGCGGCTTGATATTTGCCTTCAGGATCTCGTCCCAGTCGATATGTTCCAGCCCCATAGAGCGGATAATCGTTCCGAGAAGGATAATATTTGCCGCTTTTTCATTTCCAAGCTCTCTTGCAAGGCCGGTTGCATTTACCACCTTTGCCTGTACATGCTTTTCGATTTCTTCCATTACATCTTCCGGGTATTCCTCATCGCCTGTGATAACGGACATGGAAGGAATTTCCTCATTGTTTACAACAAGTGTTCCGTCCTCTTTTAAATAATCAAGAGCGCGCAAAGCCTCCATCTTTTCGAAGGAAACCACTATATCTGCTTTTCCCTTTTCGATCACGGGGGACATGACCTTTTCCCCGTAGCGCACCTGAGAAGATACGCTGCCCCCTCTCTGGGACATTCCGTGGATTTCACTCATTTTCACATCGTATCCCGCCTCCATCAGACCATTTGTGAGGATCTTGCTTGCGAGAATGGTTCCCTGTCCTCCTACGCCTACCAGTAAAATACTTTTTGTCATGGCTTAATCCTCCTTCACAATGGCGTCTTTCGGGCAGACCTGCGTACATACGTCACAGCCTACGCACTGCGCCTTATTAATGCTTACCTTCTTTGTTTCTCTGTCGTAAGACATAGCCGGACAGCCGGCTTTGAGGCAGAGCTTACAGCCGATACATTTTTCTGTATCCACCTTATTTTTTGTAACGAAAAGCTCCTCGAACTCTTCTTTATCTTCTTTTGAGAACTTTTTCAGCACACATGGCCAGCGTGTAATGATCACGGACGGTTCTGTGAGCGCAAGACATTTATCGAGCGTTTCATCTACCTCTGAAAGATTATTGGGATTGATCACATACACGTGCTTCACGCCGATGGCTCTTACAATATCCTCGATTTTAATAAGGGTTGTCTCATCGCCCTTTGCCGTATATCCTGTTCCGGGATTTTCCTGATGGCCTGTCATTCCCGTAATGCGGTTGTCCAGAATAATATTCACCGTATTGCTTCCATTATATACGGTGTTGATAAGGGAGTTGATTCCTGTATGGAAAAATGTGGAATCTCCGAGGACTGTCACCACTCTTCTTGTATCGCCCTGTGCCTGGAACGCCTTCTGCGCTCCGTGTCCGAGACTGATGCTGGCTCCCATACATACAGTGGAATCCATAGCGCTGTACGGTTTTCCTGCTGCCAGAGTATAACAGCCAATATCTCCGCTTATCATAATGTCTTTTCTCTTTCCGAGGCGGTAAAAAAGCCCCCTGTGCGGGCAGCCTGCACAGAAAGTAGGCGCACGGCTGATCAGTTTGCTTCTGTCAAACTCTATTGTTTTATTTTTTTCACCTGTGACGCAGGCGCGGATCACATCGGGAGTCATCTCTCCATAAGCCGGGAAAAGATCTTTTCCGATACAGTCACAGCCCTGCTGACGGACAAATTCTTCTATGTAAGGGTCGTTTTCCTCCAGAATATATACCTTGTCTACTTTAGAGCAGAATTCTTTTACAAGACCTGCCGGAAGCGGATTGGTAAAGCCCAGTTTTAAATAGGAAGCGTTTTCTCCAAAAACCTCTTTCGCATAATAATAGCATACTCCGGAAGCAATGACGCCGACCTTTGTATCTCCCATTTCCATTCTGTTAAAAGGGCTTGTCTCGCTGTACTGCGCGAGCTTTTCAAGACGCTCTTCCACTTTCACTCTTAAATTTCTTGCGATTGCCGGAAGACAGACGTATTTCCCCGGATTTTTCTCCCATTTCTTTGCAGGAACTGCCTCTCTCTCTTTTAATTCCACAATCGATTTGGAATGACAGACACGCGTTGTCATTCGGATAATAAACGGTGTGTCAAACTTTTCCCCAAGCTCATAGGCAGCTTTTACCATATCGATACATTCCTGGCTGTCAGACGGCTCCAGCATGGCAATTTTGGCAGCTTTCGCATAATTTCTGTTGTCCTGCTCATTCTGGGAGGAAAACATACCCGGCTCGTCCGCCGTCACAATTACATTTCCTCCATTTACGCCCATATACGCCCAGGTAAACATAGGATCAGCCGCAACATTCATTCCCACATGCTTCATGGACACCATACTGCGAAGTCCCGCCACGGACGCTCCGATCGCAGACTCCATCGCAACCTTTTCATTGGGAGCCCATTCTGCATATATATCTTCATATGTAGAAAGATTTTCCAGAATTTCCGTACTGGGTGTTCCCGGATATGCAGATGCGTAAGATACCCCTGCCTCATATGCGCCTCTTGCGATGGCTTCATCGCCGGTCATTAACTTTCTCATAATCTTCCTCCTTATCAGGTCTGTTTCACCTTAATATTATTCGTACTGGTATTTCATTGTAACCCCTGCGGCACTAATATGTCAACGCATTTATGCGTTAAAGTGCAGAAAGCTGCAAAAAGTGTGCTGCGCCGCAGAGAACAGAAGAAAAAAGCTGCACCGGTAAGCACACCGGCACAGCCTCACTTCATCATAAACTACGGCAATCTGTGATTCTTCAACTCTCGCCATCTTAAAATCACGATACTTTTATCCAAGTACCCGTTTACATATTTTTTCTGCATACGGCATAAAAATCTGAGCTACCGGTCCCACAACAAAAGCGCAGATAATCGTTCCGATTCCAAACGTTCCCCCAAGTAAAAATCCGGCTGCAACAAAACAGAAATCTGTCACTATTCGAATCAGCCCAAAAGGCTTATGCCATTTGTCACTCCACACGATTGCCACAAGATCGTTCGGACCTGTCCCCGCTTCTGATTTAATGACGATCGTCATTCCCATTGCAAGAATCACACATCCGGCAACAAGAGCAGGAACACGTACTGCAAAAGAAAGACTGTTATTAATATAATCTCCAAGAAGAACAGTAAACATGTCAATAATCGGTCCGCCGAGGAACATACAGATCAGGGTTCCGATTTTTATGTAGGTTTTATCCACAAACAAAAGTACGATGATAATTAAAAAACATACAAGCATATGTGTTGCTCCGTGACTCCAGTGAATGCCTGCTGCCTGGAATACACTTCTGTAAATCCCCTGAATCAGGACATTAAAAGGATCTGCCCCAAGATCAGCCTGAATAAATAAAGTCACTCCAAAATGCGCAATGGCAAGTCCCAAAACCAGCAATAAAATCTGTTTTACTTTGCGTTTGAAATCCATAATTTTCCCTCTCTTTAATAGCTTTTCAGTTTCTTATAAAGTCTTTTTCGCACAATCCAGAAGCAGATTACCTGCATAATGATCGTGATGATCCAGGACGCCGGATAAGAAATAAAAAGCACATCAAGGCTTCTGTGTGCCGGGAAGATCATATAAATCCATACGATTCTCGTTCCGACAGTTCCGATAACAGACAGAAGCATGGGCACTGCAGAATGTCCCATTCCGCGAAGCGCTCCCGGAAAGAGATCCATGAGCCCGCACATAAAATACGTCACTGTCGTATAAAGAAGCACTTCCATTCCGCACTTTATAACCTCTGGATCAGAAGTATAAATTCTTAAAAGCTCCGGTCCGAAAACATACGCTCCGCCGCCCAGAACAAGCGCAACACCTACTGTAAGAACCATACAGTTTACAAGAACCTTATCCATTCTCTTCCATTTTCCCACACCAAAATTCTGGCTGGTAAAGCTCATACACGCCTGGGTAACAGAATTTACCGCAGCATATAAAAATCCGAAAATATTGTTGGCAGCCGTATATCCTGCCATCGCTACATAGCCAAAGGAATTGACCGAGGACTGCAGAAGTACATTGGAAAAGTTAATGACTGTACTCTGGATTCCTGCCGGGATTCCTACAAGGAAAATCTGCTTCATGTACACCCATTTCATGGTAAGCCTTGAAAAACGAAGCTGGTAAGCTGATTCTGTTTTATACAGACAGCGAAGCACGAGAATACAGGAAATCATCTGGGAAACAACAGTTGCAATGGCAACGCCGGACACTCCCATGTGAAATACAATCACAAGAACCATATTTAAAACGGCATTCGTCACACCT
>URHH01000114.1 GCA_900547615.1 uncultured Blautia sp.
GCAAATGTGATCGCCTGTATTTTTCGAAATATGTGGGCGGGAGCCGGTGTTTGTCTTGTTTTCTGGATTGTGGTGAATTCTACATACGGAGATAAAATTATGGGAATCTGGAATCCGTTTTCCTATACCTTCCGGGAGATAGAGGATACAGGAAATCTGAGCTGGATATTGGGAAAAATTTTGTGGCTTTTCGGTACAATTCTTTTGGCGGTGGTACTGAGGCGCCTGATCAGGAAAAGGGGCTGAGCATATGAGTATTAACATAAAAAATCTGACGGTAACCTTTAAAAACGGAGTGACAGCAATCCATCATGCGGATCTGGAAATCCCTAGGGGAGTATATGGCCTTCTGGGAGAAAATGGAGCGGGAAAAACAACATTGATGCGCGTTCTTACGACTGTTCTGAAACCTTCTGAGGGAAGTGTTTCTTTTGACGGAATGCTTTACTGCGAAGGAAACTATGAAAAAATCCAGAGAAGAATAGGGTATCTTCCACAGGAAATTGAATTATATCCGGGACTTACTGTGCAGGAATGTCTGGAATATATGGGAAATCTTGCAGGAGTTCCGAAAAAACAGTGCCGGGAAAAAATTTCTTATTATCTTGAAAAAACAGGTCTGACGGAACACAGGAAAAAGAAAATGCGCCAGCTTTCCGGAGGTATGAAACGACGAGTGGGACTTGTGCAGGCGCTTCTTCACGAACCGGAGTTTTTGATCGTAGACGAGCCGACTACCGGGCTTGACCCGGAGGAACGCATTCGTATCCGAAATCTTCTTGTGGATTTTTCAGAAAACAGAACGGTACTTTTTTCCACTCATGTAGTGGAAGACCTGGCTGCAACATGCAGCAGTCTGGCTGTGATGAAAAAGGGAGAGTTTCTTTATTCCGGAAGTATGAGGCAGCTTGTGAAAGAGGCAAGGGGACATGTGTGGAGCTGTGAGGCAGAAAATGAAAAAGAAATCCGGGAGTTAGAGAAAAAATATCATATTTCTTCCAAACAGTATACAGACAGAGGAATCCGGGTGCGAGTCATAAGTGAGGAGCGCCTGGAAGGAACGGCGAAACAGGAGGAGGCAACTCTGGAGGACGGATATTTGTATCTGATGGGGAAAGAAAAAAGGAGCTGACCCTAAATCATAGCGTGTCAGCTCCGATTCAAACATATTATTGGCAAAAAGTCTCAGATGAAATTCGGCTTTGCTTCCGAAATTCTGAAGGAGAAAAAGAAAATTCTTTTTTAAATATTTTTGAAAAAGCAAGTTGATCATCAAAGCCCAGGGAATTGGCAATCACAGATATAGATAATTCGGTGGTTGTCAAAAGTCTTTGGGCTTTTTTTAATTTTAAATCCATTATATATTGTTTTGGAGAAGTTCCATATTTATTATGAAAAATTCTGGTAAGATAATTTGGATGTATTCCGAAGGATTTTGCTACATCTTGAAGTTTTAGCTTTTCAGCGTAATTGATGTCAAGATAATATTTGACTTCATCGACAACAGAACTTTTTCCCCAGCGGCTTTCCTCAAAACTTATATCCTTAAATAGCATTGCCATAATCTGGAATAAAAGCCCATTTGCCTGAAAATAGCTGCTGGTAGATGCGTCCTGTAAGGAAATAATATCAAAAATATATTTCTGATATTTTAAAGTATCCAGATGGTGGATAATATAAACATCATCTGTTGAGGTCATGAGCTGATACAAATACATTTGTGAATTAATTCCTAAAAAGCTAATCCAGGCATAACACCAAGGTTCTTCTGTTGACGTTTTATAGTAAGATACTTTTCCGGCAGGAATGAGGAAAACGTCTCCGGCTGAAAGATGAAATATGTGCTCATTGATATGTAATTCCCCCTTTCCATAGAGCACAAAATGAATTAAGTGATAGGAGCGTATTTTTGGTCCGTAACTGTATCCGGAGGCACATTCTTCATAACCTGCACTATAAAGGGATAAATCTGAGTTGGATTTATACATCAGAGAATGATGTGTCTCTTTATATTCTTTCATGATTCTTATTTTAATATAAAAGGTTAGATTTTTCCATATTTTCTTTTCGAATTGCCATAGGAAAATTTAAAAAAATATTGTTTAATATAGCTATAAGGCGCCGGATAAATAAAGAAGGAAGGAGTGTGTGAATGTCAGAATTGATTAGGCAGCAATATCATTTAGAACCAGACAGGGGGCTTTTAAACGACCCAAATGGTTTGTCCTGGTTTAATGGGAAATATCACGTTTTTTTTCAATGGAACCGTTTTGAGAAAAATCATTCATATAAGGAATGGGGATTGTTTACCTCGAAAGATTTGCTGGAGTGGGAATTTGAGGGGAGTGCAATTCTTCCAGATCAGGAATATGACGAAGATGGTGTGTATTCTGGAAGTGGATATGTGATTGAAGACAAATTATATCTGTTTTATACCGGAAATAACAAAAAAAATGGAAAACGGAAAAGCAGTCAATGTCTTGCAGTAACGAAAGATGGAAGAAAATATTTAAAGAAAGGGGTTATATTGAAAACCCCGGAAGAATATTCCCAGCATTTTCGTGATCCGAAAGTATTTCTAGGAAAGCATTCCGGATACTATATGGTAATAGGCGCACAGCAGAAAAGTGGAAAAGGCGCACTGGCATTGTGTAAATCAGATGATGGAGAAACATGGACTTATCGAAAGATGCTTGCATCATCAAAAAAATATGAGATGATTGAATGTCCGGATCTCTTTGAATTAGACGGAAGATATGTACTGTTATTTAATCCGCAAAAACGGGATAATGCAGCAGATGAGTCCATTTATAGTTTTTCCGCATATAAGCTGGGTATATTTGATGAAGAAAATGAAATCTTTCAGGGGGATAATCTGGACGAGGATTTTCAGCTTATGGACGCTGGATTTGATTTTTACGCGCCTCAGACATTTTTAAGTCCTGACGGAAGGAGGATTCTGTTTGCATGGATGTCTCGTATGGAAAATGAGCAGGAAAAAGTATTTTCAAGAACGGAGTCCAGTATACATTGTCTGACAATGCCAAGAGAATTGTTTATACAAGATGATAAATTGTGCCAGAAGCCGGTCAGAGAATTATATAACCTTTTAGGCAGAAAGATGAACCCTGTTTATGAAGATGAAACATGTAAAATCAGGACACAGACAAAAGCATTTTTTCTAAAGCTAAATCTGAAAAATGAAAAGCAGAATTTGAATGTTTGTTTTTATCAAGGAGAGATGAAAATAGATTATAATTCGAAAGAGAAGAAATTAATTTTTGCGCGGAGGAGCTGGGTCGATAATACGATGGAAATAAAAACGGCTGCAGTAGACAGGTGTCAGGAACTGGAAGTATGGTCGGACTATTCCAGTATGGAAATTTTTGTAAATAGAGGACAGATTGTTTTTTCAGCACGTATTTTTCTGAAAGGTAAAATACCAGAGATTATTATTAATAATCCGACAACAGATTTGGAAGTTGAAATTAGAGAAATAAAAACTACCAAAAAGAAGGAGGAGCAGAAATTATGAGTGAAAGAGAGTTGGCAAAAAAAATTGTTGAGCTTATTGGCGGAGAAAATAATATTGTTTCTGTATCACATTGTGCTACCAGACTACGAATTATTGTAGCCGATAAAGAAAAAATCAATGTTAAAAGTGTAGAAGCATTAGATTTGGTAAAAGGTTCGTTTTTTAATTCCGGTCAATATCAGATTATTCTGGGAACGGGATTAGTAAATCGTGTTTATAATGAGGTAATTAAAGTTACCGGAAGTCCTGAAACAGGAGGGAAATCAGAACAAAAGGAGAAAGCTGTGTATGGAAACCGTTTCCAGAGAGCCATTCGTATGTTTTCAGATGTGTTTGTTCCGATTATTCCTGTGTTGGTTGCCACTGGATTGTTTATGGGACTTAGAGGGCTTCTGACACAGGAAGCAGTGTTAAGTGTATTTGGGCTGACACCAGATAGCATTCCCCAGTCTCTTTTGACATTTACACAAATTTTGACAGATACAGCGTTCGCATTCCTTCCGGCTTTAGTATGCTGGTCTACTTTCCGTAATTTTGGCGGAAGCCCTGTTATTGGAATTGTTCTTGGACTGATGTTGGTAAGTCCAAGTCTGCCAAGTGCTTACGCTGTAGGTGCAGGAGAGGCAGAACCGCTTGTTTTCTTTGGATTTATTAAGGTTGCTGGCTATCAGGGTTCGGTGCTTCCGGCATTTGCAACAGGAATTATTACTGCAAAATTTGAAAAATGGCTTCGTAAACATGTTCCAGATGCAATTGACTTAATTGTGACACTATTTGTAACATTGTTAGTAGGAATTGTTTTTGCACTTTTTGGAATTGGACCAATACTTCATTATGTAGAAAACGGAGTATTATGGCTGGTGGAAAAACTGCTTTTTTTACCGATGGGAATTGGTGGATTCTTATATGGCTGTTTTGGACAGCTTCTGGGAATTTTCGGTATTCACCATATTTTAAATTTTCTGGAAATCAGTATGTTGGCACAGGATGGTTGGAATTATCTGAATTCAATTGGAACTTGCGGTAATGTTGCTCAGGCAGGAGCAGTACTTGCAGTAGCAATAAAAGCAGTATCAAATAAGACAAAACAGGTAGCGTATCCTTCTTGCGTGTCAGCATTGCTTGGAATCACAGAATCAGCAGTATTTGGTGTTAATCTGAAATTTGTAAAACCATTTATTATGTCTATGATTGGAGGAGGTGTTGGTGGATTCCTGGCTTCTATTCTGAATTTACGTGCAACAGGAATGTCAATTACAGGAATTCCGGGAACATTGCTGTACTTAAATGAGCAGCTTCCCATTTATTTGCTGGTAAATGTGGTTTCCTTTACAGTTGCGTTTTTACTGACCTGGTTTTTTGGTTTTAACAAAAAAATGGAGAATTAATAATGAGTATTCTTTTCTCGGAAGATCAAACGATTGTACATATTAGAAATTCGGCTATCAGTTATGTAATGGAAGTAATTGATGGTAAATATTTAGTCCATCGGTATTTTGGAAAAGCAATTCGAAGTTACCGAAGATGCGGAGAAAATTACTATTTTAAGCGAGGTTATAATACAGAGCATGACTGTAGCATTCCGAATGTATCTTTTGATGATTTTCCTTTTGAGTATCCAACGAGAGGGCACGGCGATTTCCGGATTCCGGCATTCGCCGTCACCTTGGAATCAGAAATAGATTTTTCAGAGCTTTCATTTAAAGCATGGAGAACGCTGAAAGGAAAAGAAGAGATTCCCAATCTTCCTGCCACGTTTGGGAATAAAGATGAAGTGGAAACACTGGAGATTATTTGTGAAGATAACACGGCAGGAATCCGGCTATATCTTTATTATTCGGTGTTCACAGACAGGGGAATGATTGCCCGACATCAAAGAGTGGAGAATATAGGGAATCAAACACTGGTGATTCAAAATTCTCAGAGTATTTCCCTTGAATTACCAGATGGATTTTATGATTTTCTGTCTTTATATGGAACACATGCAAAAGAGGGAAATATCAATCGTTTTCCTCTTCATCATGGGATTCAGAAGATTGAAAGTGTAAGAGGAAGCAGCAGCCCCCAGCATCAGCCTTTTTTCGCCCTTGTTCATTCAAAGGCGACAGAGAACACAGGAGATGTGTACGGTTTTCATTTTATATACAGTGGAAATTTTCTGGCCCAGACAGAAGTAGACCAATTTGGAAATATTCGCGCACAGATAGGTCTTCACCCGGATACATTCAGTTGGAAACTTGCCCCTGGAGAGGTGTTTGACACACCGGAAGCAATTTTAAATTACAGTGCGCAAGGTCTGAATGGTATGAGTCAAAACTTTCACTGGCTGTATCAGCATCATTTGATTCCTGCCAGATTTGCAAAAAAAGAGCGTCCTGTTCTTCTAAATTCATGGGAAGCTATGTACTATGATGTGAAGTTGGAAAGGATTGAGAAGCAGGCAGAGCTTGCCGGAAAATTGGGGGCAGAACTGTTTGTGCTCGATGACGGCTGGTTTCGGGCGGATAACAGCAGCCGGACTTCTATGGGAGACTGGAAATGTAATGAGAAAAAGCTTCCGGGCGGAATAAAGAAAGCTGCAGAATTGGTTCATGGGAAAGGGTTGAAGTTTGGTTTATGGTTTGAACCGGAAGCAGTTTGTAAAAACAGTGAATTATATAAAAAACACCCGGATTGGGCATTGCAGGTTCCTGGCTATCATATGACAGAAGGCAGACATGAATACCTGTTGGATTTATCGAGACAGGAAGTGAGAGAATATCTGATAAATGTGTTGGATTTTTATTTGAAAGATGGTGTGATTGACTATATAAAGTGGGATATGAACCGTCCGCTTACAGATGTGAATTCTTTGTGCTTACCGCATGGAAGAAAAGGAGAAATCAGCCATCGGTATATTCTGGGATTATATGAAATTCTGGATTGGATTACAAAGAAATATCCGGATTTGCTCATTGAAGGTTGTTCCAGCGGCGGAGCCAGATTTGATCCGGGAATGTTGTACTATGCGCCTCAAATCTGGACAAGTGATAATACCGATGCTTTTGACAGGGTTCAGATTCAGTCAGGATACAGCCTTATATATCCTCCGGTAGTGACAGGCTCTCATGTAAGCATTGCCCCCAATCATCAGACTGGAAGGACTACTTCTTTAAATACAAGATACCAGGTTGCAAGGCTGTTTAATTTAGGGTATGAGTTGGATTTGACTAAATGTACAGAAGAAGAGTGTCTGCAAATTACAGAGCAGATTGAAGAATATAAAAAGGAAAGAAGCTGGCTGCAAAAAGCTATATTTTACCGGAATGAAATACCAAATGAAAATTATGTAAGCTGGTCATCAATAAAAAATGATGGTGAAGAATGTATAATCTTTATTTTTCAAAAGTTTTTTAACCCATTATATTCTCATGGGCGGTTTCGTGTGAGTGGCTTAATGCCAGACAGAGATTACCAGGAAAAATCCAGTGGGAAAATATATGGCGGTGACGAGTTGATGGAAGTTGGAATCAGTGTTCCTCTGATAAAAGAAGATTTTCATGTATTTTCGTTTCATTTTATCAGAATAGACAGGGAAAGGCAGGCAACGTAAGAAATGACGATTCAAATTTTTGCCAGTGATTTAGATGGAACACTTTTGAATAAGGAGAGCCGAATATCAGATGAGACAGCAAACGTAGTAAAAAGAGCGCAGAGAGCAGGAAAATATTTTATGACAGTAACAGGAAGGTCATGGAATATGGCGCATCGGATTTTTCAGGCGGCTGGAATAGAGGCAGAGTATATTTTGTTGAATGGTGCAGAATTTAGAACCTCATCTGGAAAAGTGATTTATCAGGAAGCTATAGACATGTCCTTGGCAGAAAAGATAATGGAATATTTATTGGATGCTGGAATTGATTTTGAAGTAAATACAGGTAATGGAGATTTTTCTACAGATACAAAGTTATGTAATACGGCATTTGAATTTCAAAATTGTGCTCAGATTATAAATCACAGTTTAAAGATACTTAAATTCTTTGTATTTTCTGAGGATATAGATTTGCTTGAAAAAGTGAAAAGATATTTGAGGGAACAGGAGGGGCTTTCTGTTACTTCATCTGCTATATGGAATGTAGAAATCACAGCAGCGGCTGCGGAAAAAGGGAAAATGCTGAAAAGAGCAGCACAGTTTTATGATATTCCCTATGAGGAAGTAATGGTGTTTGGAGATGGGGAAAACGATAAAAGAATGTTCAGGGAATTTGCTCATTCCTGTGCAGTAAAGAATGCTGTTCCTGCTGTACGAAAACTGGCAGAGAAAATTATAGAGAGCAATGAGGAAAATGGCGTGGCAAAAGAAATAAATCGTATTTTAGAGTGTGTATAAAAACAAAAAGACTTTCCATTATCGGAAAGTCTTTTTGAGAGCGATAGACGGGACTCGAACCCGCGGTCTCGACCTTGGCAAGGTCGCGCGTTACCAACTACGCCACT
>URHH01000115.1 GCA_900547615.1 uncultured Blautia sp.
TTGGCACTCTGGGTAGCCATATTCATTTTTCAATTACAGTTTGCGGAAACTCAAGGGATTAAATTGACTTTTTCCATATATGATTATATAATAAAAGTCGAATTACAAAAAAAGGAAAGGCATTTTCGGGAAGTGGGTGGAAGTCCTGCACAAGTCCGTTACTGTAAAAGTCAGATACCGGATGCTTTTTTTCAGAGAGGGAATTTTCTGCGGCAACCGGAAGATTTTCTTATATTTCGCTGAATCAAAACAGAGGCAGAGGAAAGGAGTTTGTTGTCAGACAGATTCCTTTTTTTTATGCTATAGGAAGCGGGCTTCTTTGTTATGTCCCGTTTATAAAGGAGCAGTATGGGCAATAGTGGATTGGAAAATTATTATGTGATCCGGGGGCAGAAAAAACTGCGTTTCGGTTACACAACAGGCTCCTGCGCAGCGGCAGCCTGCAGGGGCGCAGTGGAAATGCTCCTGGGAAAAAAAGAAGTAAAAGAA
Source organism: uncultured Blautia sp. (assembly GCA_900547615.1). GTDB lineage: Bacteria > Bacillota > Clostridia > Lachnospirales > Lachnospiraceae > Blautia_A. Next base: position 490 of record URHH01000115.1, read on the forward strand.
GTACGGCTTATGACGCCGAAAGGGATTTCTCTTCTTCTCACGCTGGAAGAAATCAAAAGAGAAGAAAAGTGGGTAAGCTGCGGAGTAAGAAAAGACGGAGGAGACGATCCGGATACGACCCACGGGCTTTTAATCTGCGCCAGGGCAGAAAAAACAGAAGAGCCGGGTATCGTGCTTGACGGAGGAACGGGTGTAGGGCGTGTGACGAAGCCCGGACTTTCTCAGAAATCCCGTCCCTCGTTCTATGATCCTTTCTCAGGCGGAGGAAGCCGCTCTTCTTTATCATTATAAAGGCGGTTTGAAGCTTACCATTTATGTGCCGGAGGGAGAGGAAACCGCTTTGAAGACTTTTAATCCCCGCCTTGGCATTGTAGGAGGAATTTCTATTTTAGGCACAACAGGAATCGTGGAACCCATGAGTGAAAAAGCTCTTATTGAAAGCATTCGTGTGGAAATGCGCCAACACTGTGCCCAGGGTGAAAAGTATCTTCTTGTAACACCGGGAAATTACGGGGCAGAGTACGTAAGAGAAAAGGCAGATCTTCCATTTGAGAAAAATATGAAGTGTAGCAATTATGTGGGCGAAACCATTGATATGGCAGTAGATATGGGCGTGAAAGGCATTCTTTTTGTGGCGCATATCGGAAAATTTGTGAAGGTTGCAGCCGGGATCATGAATACCCATTCTCACAGCGCAGACGGCAGAATGGAGGTTCTTGCCGCAAACGGAATCCGGGCGGGAGCGCCTCTTTCCTGTGCAAGAGAAATTCTGGAAGCAGGCACAACGGACGATGCGCTGTCCATATTAAAAGAATACGGATATTTGGAAAAAACAATGAAAGAGATTATGGAGCGCATTCAGTTTTATCTGAATCACCGCTCCTACGAACAGATTCTTCTGGGTGCTGTTGTCTTCTCTAATGAACATGGGTATCTGGGGCAGACAAAAGATGCAGAAGAGCTGATAAAGCGAATCAGAGAACAGTAATGGAGGTTATTATGAAAGGTACATTATACGGAATCGGAGTGGGACCGGGAGATCCGGAGCTTCTTACTTTAAAAGCACTCCGCTTAATAAAGGAAGCAGATGTGATCGCGCTTCCAGGGGAAGAGCCAAAGGAAACAGTGGCATATAAAATTGTGGAAGGGGCGTATCCGGAGCTTTCAGAAAAAACTCTTCTTCCCGTTCCCATGCCTATGACAAAAGCTCCGGAGCTTCTTGAAAAATATCACAGCGAAGGAACGGCTCTTGTAAAAAAAGTGCTGGACGAGGGAAAGAATGTGGCATTTTTAACGCTTGGAGATCCGACGGTATATTCCACTTATATTTACGTACATAAGCGGATCAAAGAGATGGGGTATCCTACGGAAATTATAAGCGGAATTACTTCTTTCTGTGCCGTTTCCGCAAAGCTGAATACAGGTCTTGTAGAGAAGGCGCAGATGCTTCATGTGATTCCTGCTTCCTACCAGGTGGAGGAGGCGTTAAAGCTTCCCGGTACAAAGGTGTTTATGAAGGCGGGCAAGAAAATGAAGACCGTAAAAGAGGCAATCCTCTCCTCCGGTTCCCAGGGAATGATGGTGGAGAACTGCGGAATGCCGGAAGAGAAAATATATAAAAGCGTAGAGGAAATTCCGGACAGCGCCGGATATTATTCACTGATTATTGTAGAGGAAGGAGAATAAAATAATGGTACATTTTGTGGGAGCAGGTCCGGGAGCGCCGGATTTAATTACAATCAGAGGAAAACAGTATCTTGAGGAGGCTGACGTAATTATTTACGCCGGTTCCCTTGTAAATCCAAAGCTTCTGGAGTATTCAAAAGACATCTGCACTATTTATAACAGTGCGAAAATGACTCTTGAGGAAGTAATCTCCGTAATGGAAAAAGCGGAGGCAGAGGGAAAGACAACCGTTCGTCTTCACACAGGAGATCCCTGTATTTACGGGGCAATCCGGGAGCAGATGGATATTCTGGACGAAAAGGGAATTTCCTATGATTCCTGTCCGGGAGTCAGCTCTTTTTGCGGAGCGGCAAGCGCTTTAAATCTGGAATACACACTTCCTGAAATCTCTCAGAGCGTGATCATTACACGTATGGAAGGACGCACTCCTGTGCCGTCCAAAGAGAGTATTCAGTCTTTTGCTGCCCATAACGCCACAATGGTCGTATTTTTAAGTACGGGCATGCTTGAGGAATTAAGCAGACGTCTCGTGGAAGGCGGATACCGTCCGGACACACCGGCAGCCATTGTATATAAAGCAACCTGGGAAGACGAAAAGAAATTTATCTGTACCGTAGACACGCTTGCAAAAACAGCAGCGGAAAACAATATTACAAAAACAGCGCTTATGATCATCGGAGATGCGGTAAACACAGCGCATTATGAGCGTTCCAAGCTGTATGATCCGGGCTTTACCACAGAGTTTCGCGAGGCAGCAAAATGAAAATTGCCATCATCTGTTTCAGCCTTACAGGCTGGGAGACAGGAAGGCGCTTAAAAGAAGGACTTGAAAGCGGAGAAAATACCGTGACTCTTGAGGGGAAAAGCCGTTACCTTCCGGAAGGGATAAAGGAAAGTACAGGACAGTGGACAGGAACGCGTTTTTCTGACTCTGACGCCATTATTTTTGTGGGAGCCTGCGGCATTGCCGTTCGAAGCATTGCTCCTTATATACAGAAAAAAACGAAGGATCCGGCTGTCCTTGTAATTGATGAATGCGGAAAATTTGTCATTTCTCTTTTATCCGGACATCTTGGAGGAGCCAATGCGCTTACTTTAAAAGCGGCAGAAATCCTGAAAGCAGAGCCGGTTGTCACAACGGCAACAGACCTTCACAACCGCTTTGCCGTAGATGTATTTGCAAAGAAAAATGGCTGTGAGATTTTAAATATGAAGGCAGCAAAAGAAGTTTCCGCAGCTCTTCTTGCCGGAAAAAGCGTTGGTTTTTTCAGTGATTTTCCCTGGGAGGGAGAGCTTCCCAAAGGACTTGTTCTCTGTGAAGGAACAGAAGAAAATCTGCCGGAGACAGGGGTCTCGGTTTCAATTTATAAGAACCGAAAACCTTTTAAAGAGACGGTTTCCATTGTGCCTCCTGCCGTAGTTCTCGGCATGGGCTGCAGAAAAGGAAAAGATACAGAAAGTGTAAGAAAGGCAGCGGAAAAAGCTTTAAAAACGGCGGAAATCTATCAAGAGGCGGTTGCCTGCCTTACAAGTATTGATATAAAAAAAGAGGAGGAGGCGTTTCTTTCTCTTTCCGGAGAGTGGGAAATTCCTTTTCTTACTTATACAGGAGAGGAGCTTTTAGAAGCACCGGGAGAATTTACGCCTTCTTCCTTTGTCCATTCTGTGACAGGAGTGGACAATGTGTGCGAGAGAAGCGCAGTTCTCGGTGCAGGAAAAGGAACTCTCATTCAGAAAAAAACAGGGGAAAACGGCGTGACAACCGCCCTTGCATTAAGAGATTGGAGGATACGTTTTGAATAAAATATATGTAGTTGGGATCGGCCCCGGGGCTTACGACCAGATGACAGGAAAAGCGATCAAAGCCTTAAACGACAGCGATGTGATCATCGGTTATACGGTATATGTAGACCTTGTAAAAGAGTATTTTGCAGATAAGGAATTTATGACAACCCCGATGAAAAAAGAAGTAGACCGCTGTGTTCTGGCTTTTGAGGAAGCGGAAAAAGGAAAGACAGTTTCCATGATCTGCAGCGGCGATGCAGGAGTTTACGGAATGGCAGGACTTATGTACGAGGTGGGAAAAGATTACCCGGATACAGAGCTTGCCATTATCCCGGGAGTGACGGCGGCAACAGGGGGAGCGGCTGTTCTTGGCGCTCCATTGATCCATGATTTCTGTCTCATCAGTTTAAGCGATCTTCTCACCCCCTGGGAGAAAATTGAGAAGCGCCTTCTCTGCGCGTCAGAGGCGGACTTTGTGATCTGTTTATATAATCCGTCCAGCAAAAAACGCCATGATTATCTGCAGAAAGCGTGTGATCTTATGATGCAGCACAAATCACCGGATACCATCTGCGGCATTGTGGGACATATTGCAAGGGAGGGAGAATGCGAAAAGGTTATGACCTTAAAAGAGCTTCGTGCCACAGAAGTGGATATGTTTACTACCGTCTTTATCGGAAACTCCCAGACAAAGGAAATCGGCGGAAAAATGGTGACACCGAGAGGATATAAGGGCGTGTAAGCCGGAGGAGAACATGGAAAAAGTCATAGTGTTTGCAGGGACAACAGAAGGGTATGAGCTGTGCCGTTTTCTCTCTGAACATGAGATTTACGTATGTGCCTGCGCAGCTACAGAATACGGAGGAAAATCTCTTACAGAAACGCCGTATCTTCACATTCATACAGGGCGGTTAAACAGAGAAGAAATGGAAGAGTTTTTTCAAAAAGAAGAGCCGAAGCTTGTTCTGGACGCTACTCATCCTTATGCGGCAGAGGTTACGGAGAACATAAAAAGCGCCTGTGAAAAAACAGGATTTTGTTATCAGAGAGTGCTGCGGGAGCAGGGAAAGCAGGCAGGGCAGGCAGTATACGGAAAGTACGGAAGCTGCCGCAGAGTTTTTAAATACAACGGAAGGAAACGTCCTTCTCACAACAGGCAGCAAGGAACTGAAAAAGTTCCTCGGAGTAAAGGATTATAAGGAGCGCCTTTATGCAAGAGTTCTGTCCCTTCCCTCAGTTATGGAGGAATGCAGCGCTGCAGGATTTGAGGGAAAGCATCTGATCGGAATGCAGGGACCTTTTTCAAGGGAGCTGAATGAGGCGATGCTCCGCCAGTTTCACTGCCGCTATCTTGTGACAAAAGACACCGGAAAGGCAGGGGGATTTCAGGAAAAAATAGAGGCAGCTTTTTCCTGCGGAGTGATTCCTGTCATTATCGGAAGACCGTTAAAAGAAGAGGGACTGTCCCTTCCGGAATGTAAAAAGTGGCTTTCTGAAAGGTTTGGTTTTTCTTTAAAACCTCAGATCACCCTTCTCGGGATCGGCATGGGAAGCGAAGGAACGCTTACCCTGGACGGAAGGAAAGCGTTAGAAGAGGCAGACCTTTTAATCGGGGCAGGACGGATTGCAGATTCTGTAAAAATGCCCCATCATACGGTGATTTATGAATACGACAGTGAGAAGATTTTAAACTGCATCAAAGAACACGAGCAGTATGAACATATTGTGATCGCTCTTTCCGGTGACGTCGGTTTTTACAGCGGAGCAAAAAAACTTCTTCAGAAACTTGGGGAAGATACCCGGGTCATCTGCGGGATTTCTTCTGTTTCTTATTTTATGGCAAAGGCAGGGCTTTCCTGGGACGATGCAAAAATCGTAAGCGCACACGGAAGAAGGTGCAATCTTGTAGCTCTCATACGCCATAATACGAAAGTCTTTTCCATTCTCGGCACAAAGGACGGGATTTCCGCTCTTGCCAAAAAGCTTGTATATTACGGAATGGGAGAGGTGCTTCTCTATGTGGGAGAAAATCTTTCTTATGAAAAAGAGAAAGTTTTTGTAAAGCCTGCAAAGGAGCTTGTTTCTTATGAGGGGGACGCGCTCTGTGTTGTCTGTGCATATAACGAAAAGGCAGAGCCGTTTTTCTCTACTCATGGAATCAAGGACGAATGTTTTATCCGGGGAAAAGCGCCTATGACAAAAGAAGAAGTTCGCTCAGTTTCTCTTATGAAGCTTGGACTTTCTGAAGATTCCGTCTGTTATGATGTAGGGGCAGGAACCGGTTCTGTTGCTGTGGAAATGGCTCTTCGCGCCCATCAGGGCAGGGTGTATGCAATAGAGAAAAAGGAAGACGCCCTTGCGCTCATTCTGGAAAATAAAAAGAAATTTGCAGCAGACAATCTGGAAATCGTGGGAGGATGCGCGCCTGAGGCAATGGAGGAGCTTCCGGCTCCAACACATGCGTTTATCGGCGGTTCTTCCGGGAATTTAAAAGATATTATAAGACTTCTTCTTGAGAAAAATCAGGAGGTTAAAATTGTGATAAACTGCATTACCCTTGAGACAGTGGGGGAGGCAATGGAAGCCATTCGTGAATTTGGTTTTCAGGAGAGGGATATTGTTCAGCTCTCTGTTTCCCGTTCAAAGGAAGTGGGACGTTATCACATGATGATGGGAGAAAATCCCATTTACATTTTTACATGCAGGGGGGCTTCTCTATGAAAATACCCAGGATTCTTTTTGCAGCGGGAGCAAGCGGAAGCGGAAAAACCCTGATCACCTGCGGATTTCTTCAGGCTCTCGTAAACAGAGGCTTACGTCCGGCATCTTTTAAATGCGGACCGGATTACATAGACCCTATGTTCCACAGCCGGGTGATCGGAACAAAATCAAGAAACCTTGATACTTTCTTCACTTCAAAGGAGATGACGCGGTATCTTCTCGGAGAAAACGCAGAGGACTGCGATCTTGCTGTGATGGAAGGCGTGATGGGATATTATGACGGCGTGGGCGGAAATACAAGTAAGGCAAGCGCCTATGACCTGGCAGATACTACAGACACCCCGGTTGTTCTTATCGTAAACAGTAAGGGAATGAGCGTATCTCTTGCAGCGTACATAAAAGGTTTTCTGGAGTTTCAGGAAAACAGCCACATAAAAGGGGTGATTTTTAATCAGATGTCCCCTATGCTGTATCCGCGAATGAAAGCCCTCGTAGAAGAAACGCTTCCCGTTCGCGTTCTGGGATATGTGCCGAAGGTGGAAGACTGTACCATTGAAAGCCGCCATCTCGGTCTTGTGCTTCCGGAGGAAATCGAAGGATTGAAGGAACGTCTCCTTCGTCTTTCTGAAATTCTGGAAAAAACTCTTGATATAGACGGGATCCTTGCTCTTGCAGAAGAAGCAGGAGAGCTTTCTGTGTCGGAGAACTGCTTAAAAGAAAAGGAAGCATACGGATACAAAAGCCCCAGACCTCTTCGGATCGGCGTGGCAAAGGACGAGGCGTTCTGCTTTTTCTATGAAGACAATTTCCGTCTTTTAAAAAGTATGGGAGCAGAGCTTGTATGGTTTTCCCCGATCCATGAGAAAAAGCTTCCGGAAAATCTGGACGGGCTTTTATTGTACGGAGGCTACCCGGAGCTTTATGCAGAGACACTGGAAAAAAACAGTTCCATGCGAAGTGCAGTGAAAGAAGCAATCAAAGGGGGAATGCCCTGTCTTGCAGAATGCGGAGGATTCCTCTATCTTCATGAGGAACTGGAAGATATGGAAGGGATTCCCCATAAAATGGCAGGAATTATCGAAGGGAAGGCTTACCATACAGGAAAGCTTGGACGATTCGGTTATATTTCCTTAAAGCAGCAGCGGGAAGTGCTGGGGGAAAAAGAGCTGGGGGAAATTCTGGCTCATGAATTCCATTACTTTGATTCTCCTCACTGCGGAGAGGATTTTTATGCAGAGAAGCCGGGAGGAAAGAGAGGCTGGG
>URHH01000116.1 GCA_900547615.1 uncultured Blautia sp.
AGAAATGCGATATGCGGAAGTGTCGGAACTGGCAGACGAGCAAGACTAAGGATCTTGTGAGCAATGCGCTCGTGTGGGTTCAAGTCCCATCTTCCGCATCAGAAAAAAACACCGTGATTATATTCCCGGTGTTTTTTTGATGCCTTTTATTATAGTTATAAATTGCAGTTTTCTTTTTAATCAAGATATTTAATTTCCGCTTCTACATTTCCCCGAATATCTGTATTCAAAACAACATAGCTTGATTTATGCCCTGACTGGCGGGGATATGACAGGCTTCCCGGATTTATCACAAGAACGCCATCTTTTTGTGCAATAACCGGCTTATGCGTATGTCCGAAAAATGCGATCTCGCAGCCTCTTGACCTTGCTTCATCTGCAATTCCGCTTAAATCTATGGAAACTCCATAGTAATGCCCGTGTGTCACAAGAGCCTTTTTGCCGCCTACCATAATCTCCTGCTCTCTTGGCAAATCACAGAAAAAATCATTATTTCCCGCCACAATACAACAGGGACAGTCGGCCAGCGCCTCTATAAAAATTTCTCTTCCCTCTACATCTCCGCAATGTATCAGTCTGTCAAAAGGCGCCTCTCTCTCCACCGTCTTTTCCAGTTCTCTGTCTCTTCCGTGGGTATCGCTTACAACCAAAATCTTCATAAGAGCTCTTCCTTTATGGCGCGGAGCGCTTTTCCTCTGTGGCTGATTTTATTTTTTTCTTCCATAGAAAGCTCTGCGGAGGAGCAGCCATATTCCGGAAGATAGAAAATCGGGTCATAGCCAAAACCGTTTTCTCCCGCTTCTTCATAGCCAATGCGGCCTTCCATCGTCCCTCTTACTGTCTTTACAGTTCCATCCGGAAAAGCCGCTGCAATAGCGCACACAAAGCGCGCGGTACGTTTTTCATCCGGTACGCCTTCCAGGCGCTCGATCAGATTTGCATTTTTAATGCGATAAGAAGTATCTTCTCCCATGTATCTCGCAGAGTAAATTCCAGGTTCTTTATTCAGATAATCAATCTCCAGACCGGAATCGTCTGCCAGAGCAATTTCTCCTGTCAGTTCACATACAGTTTTCGCCTTAATAACCGCATTTTCTTCAAATGTTTTTCCGTCCTCCACAATGTCAGCTTCCACGCCTGCTTCCTTCATAGAAAGCACTTCTGCATCAAGATCTTTTAAGATCTCACGGATTTCCTTCATTTTTCCTGCATTTCCCGTTGCAAAAATAATTTTCCTCATATCATTCTCACTCTCCTTTGTTTCTTTTCGGCGGACGCGGTCCGAGAAACTGATAATAATATGTTTTCAGCATACCGTTATAAATTTTTCTGTTTTTATCCGCTTTTTTTCCAATATCAAGCTCTGCTTTATCATAAGAAGTAATTAAATACATAGACCACTTGTCAAGACGGTTATAGCTCTCTCCAATTTCTCTGTAAAGTGCTGGGAGCGCTTCTTTTTCTTCCAGTCTCTCTCCATAAGGTGGATTGGTAATAATAAATCCGTAAGGTTTGGGATGACGCAATTCTTTTACAGGTCTTTGCTGGAAATGAATCAGCTTGTCCACGCCCGCCATTTTTGCATTTGACCTTGCAGCCCGCAGAGCCTCCGGATCAATATCAAATCCCTGAATATCCGTATCCACATTTAAGTTTACCCTGTCCTGTGCCTCCTCAAGAGCCTCATACCAGCATTTTCTCGGGACAAGATGTTTCCAGTCCTCCGCAAGAAAAGAACGGTTCATGCCCGGCGCAATATCCGCAGCCATCATAGCCGCCTCGATTGGAAAAGTTCCGCTTCCGCAGAAAGGATCTACAAGGATTCTGTCCTTATTCCACGGAGTCAGCATAATAAGGGCAGATGCCAGAGTTTCCGTAATCGGCGCTTTCACCGTCATCTGGCGGTATCCTCTTTTATGAAGGGAAATGCCGGAAGTATCGATTCCAATGGTGGCAACGTCTTTCATAAACGCCACACGAATAGGAAAGCTTGCTCCGTCCTCCTGAAACCAGGAAATTCCGTATACGCCTTTTAAACGCTCCACAATCGCCTTTTTCATAATAGACTGTATATCGGAGGGGCTGAACAGCTTGCTCTTTACAGAGTTTGCCTTTGCCACCCAGAATTTCCCGTCTGAGGGAATAAATTTTTCCCAGGGAAGATCCTTCGTCTTATCAAACAGCTCCTCAAATGTAGTTGCCTTCACCTCTCCTACTTTAAGAAGAATCCTCTCCGTTGTACGGAGAAACATGTTTGCATCTGCAATCCCCTGCGCATCTGCAAGAAATGTAACTTTTCCGTCTTCTACTTTACTGATCTCATATCCCAGATCCAGGATTTCTCTTTTTAATACTGCTTCCAGTCCAAAATGACAGGGCGCAATCAGTTCCCATTTTTCCATCTCTTTTTCCTCCCTGTCTTATAACTGAATGCTCTTCACAACATTGCCGTAAAAATCTTTGATCTCAAACAGACCGTTTTCCAAAACTGCATATGTAGGCGGATTTCCTTCTTTCGGAATCGAAACTGAACCAGGATTCAGCCATATATAATCTCCCATATTTTCTGCTTTTAAGACATGAGTATGACCGTGGATCAGAATGTCGCCTTTTTTCAGAGGAGGCAGATGGTCTGTGTTATACACATGACCGTGAGTCGCAAAAAAAGTTTTCCCCTCAATTACAAGCACACAATAATCAGCCAGCACAGGAAACTCCAGCACCATCTGGTCCACCTCTGCCTCGCAGTTTCCTCTCACTGTATAAATCTCATCTTTTTTATCATTTAACATGGCAATGACTTCTTTTGGTGCATACTCCTTTGGAAGATCATTTCTCGGTCCGTGATAAAGCAGATCTCCGAGAAGCACAAGGCGCTCCGCCCCCTCTTCTCTGTACGCCTCCAGCATTTTCCGACAGAAATATGCAGAACCATGTACATCTGATGCAAACATGTATTTCATATTATTTTTCTCTCCTGTTCTGAATAATTACTTTCTTACTACATTATCATGCTTAACGGGAAATTACAAGATTTCTTCCTCTATATGCGGCAAATCCGCCGATTACACTCCTTGTTCTGTATCCCTTTGCCCCGAGAAGCTTTGCAGCTTTTAAACTGGATCCGCCTCTCTCGCAGTACAGAACAAGGATTTTATCTTTTGGAAAAGCATAACCCTCTTCTATTTCCTGATAAGAAATATTTTCTGCCCCCTTCACATGAGCGGCACGATATTCCTCTTCTCTTCGCATATCTATAATAAGAGCGTCTGCCCGATTCACATAATAGTCCAGCATTTTTGCTGAAATCGTTTCCACCCGAAACATGAAAAACTCCTTTTTTATCTATTATATGATGCGCACAGCATTGTGGAAGCAGGAAGTACAAAACAATTCGTCAGAAAAAAGGACGGCTTTACGCCGCCCTCCTCTTTGTTTTAGTATCTGTTTTTGGAATTTTCTGTTTTATCCTGTGCATTTTTGCCGTAATTGCAGTTGCGGCTGTTCTGCTCATTTTTCGCATTTCTGGAATTCTGCTCGTTCATTTCGTTTTTATTGGAATTCGCTGCTGTTCTTAAATTTTTGTTTTCAGATTCGTAATTTTTTGCCATTTTAATAGCCCTCCTGATACAATAATTTTGTTCCTTACACTGGTTATTATGTCAAAAAGTCAGGAGAATATTCAGCAAAATATTATTGCTTTTTTTTCCAGTTTATATTATAATTGTTGTTGTAAAAAGAATTTACCCTTCAAAAATTTTTTTTACATAACCCCTTATTTAATTATTTATACTCCCCTCGAAATACCCGGTAGCTCCCCTACCGGGTATTTCTCTTTGTATATACTGTCAGATAAAAAACACCGCACAAAATCGGTTTTTCACATTCCAATCCTGTGCGGTATCTGATTATTTCGTTATTTCCACATCATATATTTCCACTTTCGCATCTTGAGCAAGTATACCAATCTCATATTCAGGTTTTGCATAAATGCGGTATGTAAAAGCAATCTGCTCTCCTGCAAAAATTTCTACCATATCATGCTCCACAAAAATTTTAATGTCTACAGGTTCTCCTTCCTTAATAAGAAATGGCTTTTCACAGACACGAATCCCATCTGGTCCCGGTTCTGTTGCCGGAGGAACCGCCTGACAGGACTGTTCCCAGAACGGGTCTGTGCCCATAGGAAGCGAAAGAAGAGACACCCGATTCATTGCAACATCAAACTCAAGAAGAAGACAGCCGCTTGCTTCTTTGTCCGACTTCAGCAGGATTCCAAAATGGTCATATACCTCCCTTGGAAGAATCTTGCACTTAAAGAGAAAGCTTTCTTCCTTATGTTCCAGAAAGCCATACGTACATGTGCCCACAGAATCCAATTCGAAAGCATTATTTCCATACTGTCTGCTATTCCCCATAACAGGCAAATATTTCCAAATTACCGGTTCAGAAAATGCCTCAACATATTCCTGCGGCACTTTTACATCGAGTTCTCCATTTTCTGTAGCCACAACCTCGTGAGGGATACAAAACGCCCCTCCCCAGTACCACTCTCCTCTGTCGCTTCTTTCTGCCCTGTCATGTGCCCAGGCAAAATAAAATCTTCTGCCATTGTCATCTTCCATTGATTTTGCGGCATAAAATCTTCTTCCTCCGATTCCGTCCTTTTTCGGCTTTCTCCAGGGTCCAAAAGGAGATTTTGACACACGGTAAATCGTATTTACAAACTCTGAAAATCTGGAATAAGAAAGATACCAGTTCTCTCCGATTTTGTACATTTCGCAGCACTCCGGACAATTCGTATGTCCCGGGGCGTAGATCGGTCCATAATATTCCCAGTTTACAAGGTCTTTGGAACGATAAAGTACAATACAGCCTCTTCTTGTAACCGGCATATCCAGTTTTCTTGCAGAAATTAAAATCCAGTAATTTTTATCTTCTTCATTATAAAAAACGTACGGGTCGCGCCAGTCCAGTTTTTCATAAAACTCGATCATAGGCGTAATCACCGGGTTTCCCGGATCCTTTGTCCAGGTTATGCCATCTTCACTTGTTGCATGGCAAATCGTTTGCTGATACTCTGCCGTCAGACAATATCCTGTATAAAAAGCGTGATACTTTCCCTCTCCATATATTACAGAGCCCGTCCACACGCCGGAGGCATCCGGTTCATCTCCCTCTCCCGGATAAAGAGCTGCCGGAAGCTCTTTCCAGTGTACAAGATCATCGGAAACACAGTGACTCCAGGTTGTACGAAGTCTCGCAGGATAAACAGTCGTCCCAGGCGGCGGTGTCAGAGAAAAAATATGGTACTGCCCATTATGATAAAAAGGAATGGCATCTCCTGTTGAATCTGCAAATGACATTTTTCTGAAAATTTTCATATTCTTATCCTCACTTTATCTGCTGTTTTTTCCTGAAGGAAATCTTATCCTTCTGTGCGTCAAGCAAAACTGCACATGCAATAATCAGACCCTTTACAATTAACTGCCAGTAGGAACTTACTCCTATCAGATTCAATCCATTGGAAATAATTCCAATTACCATTGCTCCGATTACAGTACCGCTGATTCGTCCTTTTCCACCGGACATGGAAGTTCCTCCGAGAACACACGCAGCGATGGCGTCCAGTTCATAACCATCTCCCACAGACGGCTGTCCTGAATACATTCTGGAGCAAAGTACAAGACCTGCAAATGCAGACAAAAATCCGGAGAGAGTAAAAACTGCAATTTCCACTTTTTTAATAGGAACACCGGAAAGCCTTGCCGCCTCACGGTTTCCTCCAATAGCATAAATATATGTACCGAATTTTGTTTTACTTAACATAAAGCTAAAAAGCACAATAAGGATTACCATATACACAACGGGCAGAGGAATTGTATTAAACAGATAACCCGTTCCGATTTCCGCAAAAAACTTATTGTTAATTCGCGTAGACTGTCCTCCTGAATATACATAGGGAATTCCCCTGCAGATATTCATCATTGCCATTGTGATAATGAATGCCGGAACCCGGAAATATGCGACAACAGAACCGCTTATAAACCCTGCGATCACGCCGAAAAGTATTCCAAGCAAAATAGCAAGTCCCATAGGCATTCCCTGATTTACAATAAAACCAACCGTCAATGTTCCGCTCATTGCTACGATGGCGCCCACTGACAGGTCAATATGCCCCAGAATGATAATAAAGGTCATGCCAAGTGCAATATAAGTATTGATAGAAATCTGTCTCAATACAGATACAATATTATTCGTTGTCAGAAATTTATCCGTTGCAAATGTAACAATTACGCATAAAAGAACAAGAACACAGAGAATTCCTTTATTATTTATAAAAACCCCAAGAAACGGATTATTTTTCACAGATGTTTTTTTACTTCCACTCATATCATTCCACTCCTCCTGCTGCATATTTCATAATTTCCTCCTGACCCAGTTCTTCTCTTCCAAGTTTGCCTACTAATCTTCCGTTTCTCATGACACACACATTATCACACATATTGATAATTTCCGGAAGTTCACTGGAAATCATAATAATCGCAATTCCCTCTTTTGCAAGTTCGTTGATTGTGCGGTAAATCTCATATTTTGCATTTACGTCCACACCTCTTGTAGGTTCATCTAAAATCAGAACCTCCGGTCTTGTAGCAAGCCATTTACCAAGAACGACTTTTTGCTGATTTCCTCCGGAAAGACTTCCGGCTTCAATCTCAGGGGACGCCGCTTTAATTTTCAGCTTCGAAAAAAACTCGTCAATGACTTTCTTTCGTTTTTTCTCACTGATGGAAAGCCCTTTCATATAAAAATGGAGCGATGACAGGGTAAGATTAAACGCCACGCTGTTTCCAAGAACAAGACCCTGTTTTTTTCTGTCCTCCGGAACAAGGGCAAGACCTGCCTTTAATGCTTCCATAGGATTTTTAAACTTTTTCTTTTCCCCATTTAAATATACTTCTCCTGACTGGTACTCTCTGGCTCCGAATATACTCTCCATTGTTTCGCTTCTTCCGGCTCCTACAAGTCCTGCAAATCCCAGAATTTCTCCTTTTCGAACCTTAAAGGAAATATTTTCAAATGTGCCCTCGCCTGTAAGATTTTTTACTTCGAGAGCCGTCTTTGCATTTGTAAGGTCGTTGTAATCTCTCACATAAAAATTCTGAAGATCGCGTCCGACCATCATAGCTACCAGTTCATTTGGATTTGTCTCCGCCGTTTTTTTCGTCCCCACATAAGCACCGTCACGAATTACCGTCACTCTGTCCGAAATTCGAAAAAGTTCTTCCATACGATGGGAAATATAAATAATACTTACCTTCTTTTTCTTTAAGTTTTCGATAATTTCAAAAAGCTGTTCCACTTCTTCATTGGAAAGGGAAGAGGTCGGTTCGTCCATTACGATAATTTTCCCGTTAAAAGATACCGCCTTTACAATTTCCACCATTTGCTGCTGCGCGATTGTCAGATTTTCCACAAATTCCTCTGCTTTTAACTTCACGCCGAGAGCATTTATCATTTCCTGAGCTTTTTTTATCGTTTCCTCCATATCTATTTTTCCACCCTTTGTAATTTCTCTTCCGAGAAAAAGATTCTGGGCAACTGTAAGATACGGAACCAGAACAATTTCCTGATGAATAATTCCAATCCCCTTTTCCCTTGCCTCCGGCACATTATGTATCTTAACTTCTTCTCCGTTTATTTTAATCGTACCGCAGTCAGGCTGATGAATTCCTCCCAGTACCTTGATCAATGTAGATTTCCCGGCTCCGTTTTCCCCTAGAAGAGCATGAACTTCTCCAAGCTCCAGAGAAAAATCAATTCCACTGAGCGCGTATATACCGGAAAAGCTTTTTTTGATTCCTCTCATTTCCAGAACTGTCTGTCCCATAATTTCCTCCTAAAGAAAAGAGCGGCGGCAAATTTTACCGCCGCACATT
>URHH01000117.1 GCA_900547615.1 uncultured Blautia sp.
AGCTGCCGCCATAGCAAGTGCTAAGTGTTTCTTTCTCATAAATATGTTCCTCCTTTAGATGGATTTTCGACAGTTTTCTGTCTTTTATTCTACAACGCCCTGCATTTACAGGGCAAATTGTATTCTCTTATTTATTAAAGCAGGCAACCATATGTCCGTTTCCTCTGTCAGTAAGGGACGGGCATTCCTGTGCACAGCGCTCTGTCGCATATTTACATCTTGTACGGAATGCACAGCCTGTCGGCATTCTAAGCGGACTTGGAACGTCTCCTTCAAGAATGATCCTCTGACGCTGTTTTGCCATTTTCGGATCCGGATATGGAACCGCGCTTAAAAGAGACTGTGTGTACGGATGAACCGGATTCTCGTTTAAGTCATCTGCATCTGCGATCTCTACAATTCTTCCCAGGTACATAACTGCAATACGGTCTGAAATATGATGTACAACAAGAAGGTCGTGGGCAATAAAAAGATAAGCAACTCCCAGTTTTTCCTGTAAATCTTCAAACATATTGATAACCTGTGCCTGAATAGAAACGTCCAGGGCGCTGACTGCCTCATCACACACAATAAATCTCGGATTAGTAGCAAGCGCTCTCGCAATACCGATTCGCTGACGCTGACCGCCGCTGAACTCATGTGCATATCGTGTGGCATGTTCTGCGTTTAATCCCACCAGTTCCATCAGCTCAAGGATACGGTCTCTTCTCTCACCCTTGCCATTGTACAGTTTGTGTACATCGAGAGGCTCTCCTATAATATCCTCTACTGTCATACGTGGATTCAGTGAAGAATACGGATCCTGAAACACCATCTGCATTTCCTTACGCATATGTCCGATGCTGTTCTTATCCACTCTCTGTCCGTCAAAAAATACATCTCCTGACGTTGGCGTATATAATCTTAAAAGAGAACGTCCTACTGTTGTTTTACCACAGCCGGATTCCCCTACAAGTCCAAGTGTCTCGCCCGGTTTAATATTGAAAGATACGCCATCTACCGCTTTTAACGGGCTTGTTCTCATAAATCCGGTTTTTATTGGAAAATACTGTTTCAGATTATTTACCTGAACCAGATATTCATTTTTATTTGTTATATCACTCATGGTTTCCTCCCTCATGCTGCTCTTCCATCTGTTTCTTTACATTCATCCAGCAGGAAGCAAAGTGACCGTCCGGCATCTGCATTTCCGGCGGAACCTCTTCTATACAGATTTTCATAGCATTTTCACATCGCGGACAGAATGCACAGCCTTTAGGCATATTCAGAAGGTTGATCGGAGTTCCGGAAATCGGAACAAGCCTTTCTCCCATTTTGTCCACACTCGGAATGGATTTCAGAAGTCCTTTCGTATATTCATGAGAAGGACGATAGAAAATATCTTCCGCTGTTCCTCTCTCACACACACGCCCGCCGTACATAACAATAATCTCATCACACATATCTGCAATAACGCCAAGGTCATGTGTTACCATAATAATTGCCATGCCCAGTTTTTTCTGAAGGCTCTGCATCAGCTCCAGGATCTGTGCCTGAATCGTTACGTCAAGAGCTGTTGTCGGCTCATCTGCGATCAGAATATCCGGCTCACATGCAAGAGCCATTGCGATCATAACACGCTGACGCATACCGCCTGATAACTCATACGGATACTGTTTTACTCGTTTTTCCGGCTCATTTACACCAACAAGTGTCAGCATCTCAATAGCTCGAGCCATTGCCTCTTTTCCCTTGCGCTCTGTATGAAGCTCAATGGCTTCTTTTAACTGATTTCCCACAGTAAATACAGGATTTAAACTTGTCATGGGATCCTGGAAAATAATAGAGCAGCATTTTCCACGAAAATCACGCATCTGTTTTTCCGAAAACTTTGTAATATCCTGTCCTTTATATAAAACCTGTCCTTTTCTGATGCTTCCGTTTTTCTCAAGAATCTGCATGATAGAATATGCAGTAACACTTTTACCGGAACCGGACTCTCCTACGATTCCAAGGATCTTTCCTTCATCAAGATTAAAGGAAACGCCGTTTACCGCCATTACCTCTCCTCTCTCTGTTTTAAAAGAGGTATTCAAGTCTACGACTGAAAGTAAATGTTCGCTCATCTTAGTCCCTCCTCAGTTTCGGGTCAAAGGCATCACGGAGGCCGTCACCCAGTAAGTTAAATGCCAGTGTAATCAGACAGATCATAAGAGCCGGGAAAACAAGCTTATATGGATAAGCAGTAAGACCAGCACGTCCTGCATTTGCCAGAGAACCAAGAGAAGGCATTGGAGCCTGGACACCAAGTCCGATAAAGCTTAAGAAACTCTCTGTAAAAATCGCAGATGGAATCTGTAATGCTCCGGAAACAATAATAACACTGATGCAGTTCGGCAGAATATGTTTGCGGATAATACGCCCTGCTTTTGCGCCGCTTGTCTTTGCAGCCAGGATATATTCGTTCTGTTTAATCGTAAGAATCTGTCCACGCACCATACGCGCCATACTTGTCCAGTACAGGAGACCAAACACAATAAACAGAGAAATCATATTTGTTCCCAGCTTCTGAAGGAACGGAATTTTATCCACGTTCAGGACCTCACGGAGAACAACGGATAAAAGGATTACCATAAGCATATCCGGCAGCGAATATATAATATCCACGATACGCATCATTACAAGGTCAACCTTTCCTCCAAAGTACCCTGAAATACTTCCATAAAGAACTCCTATGAAAAGAACGATGATACTTGCAAAAAGACCAACCGCAAGGGATACTCTTGTTCCGTATATAACACGTACAAAGTAATCACGTCCCATCTCATCTGTTCCCATAATATGAGGGAATACTTTTCCACCCTCGTCAATATACTTCTGCTCCAGCCTTGAATATTCAAATGGAGCCATATTTGCTGCAGTCTTATCTCTTCTTCCGTTTACGGTAATAATCTGAGAGTAAGAATATGGTACTACATGCGGTACGATAAAGATCATTCCGATGATCAGTATCAGTACAATGATACTCCCCATTGCAAGAGGGTTTTTACTTAATTTACGAAGACCGTCTTTTAAAAAGGACGTTGATTCGCTCATAACGTCCTGCTGGCGTTTTTCTTCTTCTGTAGCTTTCTCGAATTTTTTCAGATCGATCTGGAAACTGAGCGGGGATTTCTTTGGCATAGTATCCAGATTTTTGTTGGTGTTATCCACGTAATTTCCTCCTTAATCCAGTTTAATTCTCGGGTCGATCGCCTTATAGACAATATCGGTAATCAGATTCATAGTTACCATCAGAACAGCCAGGAAAATTGTTGTTCCCATGATCATAGGGTAATCCCTGTTTGTGATACCTTCCACAAATTTTGCACCAAGACCGCCGATAGTAAAGATCTTCTCCACAACAAGGCTTCCTGTAAGAATGGAAGCAGTCATCGGTCCCACATATGTAACAACCGGAATCAGAGCATTACGAAGAGTATGCTTAAAAATCACTTTGATCTTTGCCACACCTTTCGCTCTCGCTGTACGAACATAATCCTGCCCCATAACATCAAGCATACTTGTCTTTGTAAGACGTGTGATATATGCCATCGGATATGCTGACAGAGCAATTACCGGAAGAAGGTAATTTGGATTATTCGGGCTCCATACAGGAATCCATTTTAACGTCACACAGAATATCAGCAACAAAAGCGAAGCAAATACAAAACTGGGCAACGATGTAAACAACGTTGAAAAGAAAATAATCAGCCTGTCTGGAAGCTTATTTCTTGTAAGAGCTGCGATACTTCCAAAAATCAATCCAAAAATCAAAGCGGTAACGATTGCCATTCCGCCAAGTTTTGCGGACACCTTAAAAGATTCAAAAATCGTGGTCTTAATATCTCTTCCTGTTTTTGCAGAAACACCGAAATCACCATGAGCCAGGTTTTTCAGATATAAGACAAACTGCTCCGGAACCGGTTTGTCCAGATTAAATCGTTTCTCCAATGCCTCTTTTACTTCTGGAGAAAGTGCTTTTTCACCATCAAATGGGCCGCCTGGGATAGCATTCATTGAAAAAAATGTGATACCGCAGACAATGAAAACGGTAGCGATTGCGAGCAGAACTCGCTTTGTTACGTATTTCGCCAAGTAAATACACTCCTTTTTTGTAATTTTCTCACAATAGTCAGGGATTGCTTAGTTGAAAAAATGTTTTTATTATAAATTGTGTGAATTTTTTATAATTTTTTCATTTCCGGAAAACAACTGTCTTTATTAGACGGACATATTTGGTTAAAAAAAATGTAGTTGCTCCTGCTTCTACCCTCTATCGCATTTACATATTATAGTATATGTTTCAAAAATATTCAACTGTTTTTTACTTTTATTTACTAAAAAATTACAGTGCCACTCTTTTCCAGTAAAAAAGAGGGCACTGCAATTTAAGAAGATACGATATTTTGAAGCCATACGCCTTTTTTCACAAGCACAAATCCGATGATACACTTAATCATATCTGCTGCCTGCACAAGAATATAAATAGCAACTACGGGAAGCCCTGTATATCGACTCAGAATAAATGCCACAGGAACACTGACACACCAGATAAACACACTGTCAAAAAGGAAAGTAATAATGGTCTTTCCTCCTGAGCGCAGAGTAAAGTATGCGGCATGAAGAAACGCATTCTGAGGCATAAATATGGCTGTTACCATGATAAAATATTTTGCCAGTTCTCTTGCCTGGGCATTTGTGTTATAAAGCATCGGAAATACAGGAGCCAGAACAAGCATGACGGCGGCAATTCCCGTACAGCAAAGCACCGAGAACATGATCATTTTATTGTCTGTATCTCTCGCTTCTTTCATTTTTCCGGCTCCCAGAAGCTGTCCCACGACAATGGCAACCGAATCCCCGAGAGCAATAAATACAATATTAAACACATTGTTGATCGTATTGGAAATATTCATTCCCGCCACCACATTTAATCCTCTTACAGAATAGCACTGCGCAAGCATAGCCATAGCAGATGCCCATAGAGTCTCATTCAGGAGAAGAGGCGTTCCTTTGATAAGAATCTTCTTTGTAAGATTTAATGGAACCTTTAATGTGCGGTAAAGACCTTTTGCAAAAGGATTCTTTTCACTGTGCCTATGTGTCCACCAGACAACGATTATAATTTCCACATATCTTGAAATTACAGTCGCAATGGCAGCACCTCTCACACCAAGCGCCGGAAAACCAAATTTCCCGTAAATTAAAATATAATTAAATAAAAGATTTACAAGAACGGCTGCTACTCCGGCTTTCATTGGAAGCAGCGTCTCTCCGCATTCTCTCAGGGTACTCGCATATACCTGGACCATCATAAAAGCAGGAAGACCGATCAGCATGATCTGAAGATACTGTTTTCCGTATACAAGCGTATCTGCAATTTCTTTCGCAGTTCCGTCTCCCTGGAGATACATCTGTATAAGAGGTTCGCCCGCTCCGAGAAACAATACAACGGTAGCAGCCGTAAGAATCACTGCCAGCCAGAATTTATAGCGGAAAGTCTGCCTGACACCTTCGTGGTCTTTCTGTCCAAAATACTGTGCCGTAAAAATACCGGCTCCGGAAACCCCTCCGAAAATACAGAGATTATACACAAAAAGAAGCTGATTTACGATCGCCGCGCCCGACATCTGCTCTGTTCCAATACGCCCGATCATAATATTGTCGAGAAGACTTACAAAATTAGTAATTCCATTCTGTACCATGATCGGTACTGCAATGGCAAGAACCATTTTATAGAACTTTTTGTCGCCGAAAAATTTTGCAATAAATGGCGTTTTTTTCCTTATCCCTTCCATAATAATTTCCTCCTGAAAAACTTTACCAGCAGTCCGCGTTATCGATTCCGGCATCTTTTGCGGAAAAAACGGGATCTTTGCCTTCTTTCTTCTGTTTTTCGTAATCCTTTAAGACACGTATTGCCTTATTTCCCAAAATTAAGATCACAATAATATTAACTGTCGCCATACAGCCCATTGTAATATCTGCAATATTCCACATTATAGAGAAATCCGCCTGTGCTCCGAAGAATACTGCCAGAATACAGGTAATACGGAATACAAAAAGAAGCTTTTTATTATTTTTGATAAACAGAATATTGGATTCTGCATAGTAGTAATTTCCAATTAAACTGCTGAACGCAAACGCAAAAATAGAAAGTGTGATAAAATGGATTCCCCAGTTTCCCACATTTGCAGAAACTGCCTTCTGTACAAACGGAATTCCATCTAAAACACCTGTTTTTCCCTCCACACCGGAAAGAAGAAGCATCATTGCTGTTGCAGAGCAGATTAAAAGAGTATCAATAAAGACAGAAAGTACCTGTACCATCCCCTGTTTTGCCGGGTGGCTTACTGCTGCGCTTGCAGAAGCATTTGGTGCGCTTCCCATACCTGCCTCATTTGAAAAAAGTCCTCTCTTAATTCCAATCACAACGGCGCTTCCTGCCATTCCTCCTGCAAATGCCTGAAAATCAAATGCCTGAGATAAAATCATGGAAAACACATGCGGAAGCTCAGAAATATTCGTTACAATCGTATAAAGTCCGATTAAAAGATAAGACCCTGCCATAACAGGAACAAGTACAGAGGTAATAAATCCAATGCGGTGCACGCCTCCGAAAATAACAAGTGCCGTTCCGATTGCAAGAACCGCGCCTACAATTACAGGATAGATTGTTTCACTGTATCCCGGAATATAATACTCCAGAGAAGAAGACATATTAAAGGACTGCAGCCCGTTAAATCCATAAGCAAAACATATAATAAGAAGGATTGCAAATAAAATTCCCACACTTCTTTTTCCGAGAGCCTTCTCCATATAATAGGAAGGTCCACCTCTGAATTCTTCTTTATCCTTATCTTTTACCTTATATACCTGTGCAAGTGTACTTTCAATAAACGCGGAAGCGCCTCCTATAATTGCCATAAGCCACATCCAGAAAACAGCTCCTGCGCCTCCTGCAGCAATAGCCGTTGCAATTCCCGCAATATTTCCGGTTCCCACTCTGGACGCGGTGGAAATCATAAGTGCCTGAAAAGACGATACCTGTTTTTTTCCATTTTCTTCCTGTCCTTTTTCCTTTAGTACACGAAAAGATTCTTTTAAAAATCTAAGCTGTACACAGCGTGTTCGGATTGTAAAATAA
Source organism: uncultured Blautia sp. (assembly GCA_900547615.1). Classification (GTDB taxonomy): domain Bacteria; phylum Bacillota; class Clostridia; order Lachnospirales; family Lachnospiraceae; genus Blautia_A. The sequence goes on from URHH01000117.1 coordinate 7,169, forward strand.
ATGCCTGTTCCTACCAGTAAAAATAGTAAAAGATACGTATACATCCAGTCATTTACTTTCCCTAAAATTTCGTTGAGCATCCTGTGCTTCTCCTTTCCTTATTCTTTATTTTTTGCAATAAAAAAACCGAGCAGAAGCCCGGAATCTTACTTGAAACTACCAACATTTACTTTGGATTATCGCTTCAAAACTACATACATGCTGACATTTCCTTGAGAATTTTTTACCTTGCGTTATGCTTGAATGCGTTCCCAACTTTGCGCTCGCCCACGGTCACCTCGCAGCTCCGCTGCTCAGTGCCTTTTGCTTCGCAAATGTCCAAGGTCAACCATGAACTTCCTTCCGCAAGTTTACTTGCTCCAGTCTGTTCCTGTTTCCCTTGACCGCTTTCTCGCTTTTTGGTCAAGCCCTCACCCGATTAGTAACAGTCAGCTCCATACATTACTGTACTTCCACCTCTGCCCTATCTACCTCGTCGTCTTCAAGGGGGTTTACTTCTTTCGAATGGGACATCTCATCTTGAGGGGGGCTTCACGCTTAGATGCCTTCAGCGTTTATCCCTTCCAGGCTTGGCTACCCGGCCGTAGACTTGGCAGTCTAACCGGTACACCAGCGGCCCGTCCATCCCGGTCCTCTCGTACTAAGGACAGCTCCTCTCAGAT
>URHH01000118.1 GCA_900547615.1 uncultured Blautia sp.
TTTTCGTCCGTCTCTTTCGTGACAACAGGCACAGGAATGGCTTCTGCCAAAAGGTTTCCTTCTGTGACAGCTTCCATCTCTTTTATAGAACTGCCTTCTGTCAGCACCATAGCCGCCTCCCCTTTTTGAAACGCTTCAAGCGCTTCGTCCTGGGTCATATTTTCAAAGTCTTCTCCCCAAAATGAGGAAAGCTCCTGAAATCGTCTGTAAGGGGAAAGAAATTCCTTCTGAAAATCTATATCCCCCTCCTCAACTCCCTTGCAAAATTCGTTCAATTCCACATAACCTTTATCTCTCTCGTTGACATCAAGAGAATCCGGCAGATTTCCCGCAGTCTGATTTCCAAGTGAATTTAAAAACCACTGCCATGCAGGTTCCCTGTATGAGCTGCCTGGAAAGGCAAGAGGCGTAATCCCGGAATCCGTAAGTTTTTTACAGGATTCTAAAAATTCTGCCCATGTCTGTGGAATTTCCACATGGGCAGAATCAAAAAGTTCCTTATTACAGAGAATCCTCACTGTCTCAAAAGAAGAAGGATAACCTGGTATCTCTTTATTGGAAAGATACATTTTATCTTTTACGGGAACGGGCAGACTGCTGCTCCAGCTTTCTCCCGGATCATACGGATTTTCTTCATCGTAAAGATAAAGAAAATTGTGAAGCTGCCCGTTATTAAAATCCTCTGTCATATCCTCAAGGCTTCCTGTATATACGTCCGGCTCATTTCCTTCTGCAACAGCAGCCTCAAGTTCTTTCCTGTAATCGGAAGAGGAGTATGCCTTTAACTGGATTTCCACCCCGGTCTCTTCTGTATACTCTGCAAGAATCTCTTCATAAGTCGCTCTGCTCTCTTCACTTTCAAGTTCCTGGAAAACAACCAGGTTCTTTTTCTCCGCTGCCGGCACTTCCTTATATACACCTGCAGAAAGCGCCGGAAACAGCAGCGCAGACAGCATTATTTTTTTTCGTATCATCCTTTAACCGCACCGATCGCAACACCTTTTACAAAGTATTTCTGAACGAATGGGTAAATAGCAAGTACAGGAACAGATGCAACTACGATAACCGCATATTTCAGAAGCTCCGTCATACCCTGTAATTTTGAGAGCGCCGAAGCATCGGTCAGCATGGTTGGGTCAATCTGGTTCTGGATCAGGATTTCTCTTAATACAATCGTAAGAGGCTGCATACTTGCATCATTTAAGTACAGCATCGCATCAAAGTAGTTGTTCCATTTCGCAATACCATAGTAAAGAGCCAGTACCGCAAGAATTGGTTTACTCAGCGGCACAATAACCTTTAAGAGATACTTAAACGGTGAGCAGCCGTCGATCTGGGCTGCCTCATACAGCTCGTCCGGAATGGAGTTTACCATATAAGTACGTGCAATAATCATGTTGTAAGTGGACATAGCGCTTGGAATGATCATTGCCCAGCGTGTATTGATAAGTCCAAGTTTGCTTACAATCATGTAAGATGGCATAAGACCACCGGAGAAATACATGGTAAATACGAACAATGCCGCAATCTTGTTTCTTGCTGTAAACTCTTTTCTGGAAAGAGGGTAAGCACAGAGCATTGTCATAATCAGGTTTACAACAGTTCCCACACCCATGTAGAAGAAGGAGTTCATAAAACCTGTAAGAATTTTCGGGTTCTTAAATACTGCTTTATATCCTCTTAAAGTAACGTCTACCGGCCACAGTATTACTTTACCGCTGACTACAGCCTGCGGATCTGAAAAAGAGGCAGAAATAATATAAATCAGAGGATACAGTACAATCAACATAACTGCTGAAAGAAGCACGTACACGAGAATAATAAATACCTTATCTCCCGTACTGGAATTTTTAAATTTTGTATTCATATGCTTACCTCCTACCACAAGCTGTTTTCCGTAACCTTCTTGCTTATCTTGTTTACAGAAACAAGGAGCACAAGGCTTACGACAGACTGAAACAGACCAGCCGCTGTAGAGAAGCCATAATCTGCGTTTGTAATACCTACTTTATAAACGAAGGTGGAAATAACCTCGGAAACGCTTGCATTCATGGTATTCTGCATCAGATATACTTTATCGAAACCAATATTTACAATATTTCCACAACTCATGATCAGCATGATAACGATAGTCGGCATAATGCACGGAAGGTCTACGTGGATAATTCTCTGAAGACGTGTTGCACCGTCCATAACTGCCGCTTCTTTCAACTCCGGATTTACGCCTGCCAGAGCCGCAATGTATATGATTGCCGAATATCCTGCTGTCTGCCATACGCCGCTCCATACATAAAGATGGCGGAACAGATCCGCATCTCCGAAGAAGTTGATTGGGTCTATACCTATTTTCTGTAATAATACGTTAAATACACCTGTACGAAGGTCTGTCATCTGCATGAGCATACCAACAAGTACAACGATAGAAATAAAGTACGGTGCATATGTGATCATCTGCACGCTCTTCTTGAAGAATTTCGCCTGCACCTCATTGATGGCAACAGCCAGAATGATCGGTATCGGGAAAGTTACAAGAATGTTGTACGCACCTAAAATAAATGTATTTTTAATAACCTGCACACTGGAAGTAGATGTCAGGAATCGGATAAAGTGATCAAGTCCTACCCAGTCGCTTCCAAAAAATCCTTTTCTCGGGCTGAAGTCTTCAAATGCCATCAGGATACCTGCCATAGGCACATAAGCGAACATAAGTGCATAAATACATGGCAGAGCTATAATAAGCCAGAACTGCCAGTTTGATGATTTGATCTTATTCCCTTTATTTTTTACAGGGGTAACCGCTTTTGATCTTTTACTCACTTTCTGCCCCTCCTTTTCTCAGAATAAAGATGACCGAATCAGAAACTGATCCGGTCATCCCAGAATCTTTCGTCTGTTTTTAATTATTTCATCTGTCTGTCGTAAGCTGTCTGATAAACTTCAAGTAAATCTTTCAGACCTGCTTTATCAAGAGCGTCTTTGAAGGATTCCCAGTCTTTATCATCGTTGATGTCTCTTGTTCCGACAATGTATGCTGTGGAAGCTTCGTCGATGAGCTTCTCGATTTCTACTGCTACAGTAGAAATGCTGGAAGTCTCTTCACTTGTAAGTTTCAGTCTCGGTACTACGTCAAGGTCAGAGTTTTCTTCTGTCTGTCCGTATGGAGCGTATTTCTGCTCTGATGCGTCATATAACAGTTTCTCCAGACCGTCTGCGCTCTTAACATCAACGTCCTGAGGAGTTGCAGCGCCTAATCTGTATTCAGCCGGAGCTACACGGATACCAATATCCTGCCAGTCGTGGTTCTGTGTCTCTGCAGAATATTTGTTGAGGATTTCATATTTCGCAGGCTCGCCGTTCAGACCAAACTCACCTTCCGGATTGAGAACCCAGTCTTTTCCTTCTTCCGGACCATACTGGGAGCAAAGGTCACCTGTTTCGCTGTAGAAGAAGTCTACCCAGCGCATAGCTGCTTCCGGGTTCTTGCATGTATCTGTGATACAGAAGTTTCCGTCAGAAATAGATAAATATCTGAAATATGTTGTAAGCTGTGTTCCATCTGGTCCTTTCAGAGGAGACATTGCCTCATACTGAGCGTAAAGCTCCGGATTAGATGTAACATCGATCATATCGGAAATTGTTCCTGATGTAAACGCAAGTACAGGAGCACCTTCCTGGTTGATGAGAGATTTCATCTGCTCTGCTGTCTGAGTAAAGTTACCATCATAGAGAGCGCCTTCGTTGTACAGAGTATTTGCGTATTTCAGGAATTCTCTGTAGCGGTCGTCTGTTGCAACACATACCATTTCTCCGTCCCATGTTACAGCAGTTTTATCACGTACACCTAATGTATAGGAGCTACTTGGCGGAAGGATAAAGGAACCCATCAGGAAGTTCTCAAACTCGGAATACCATCCTTTTCCAGGAGCAGTACCTGCAACAGCAATTCCGTCCGGTTTGTATTCTTTAAATTTCTTACATACTTCAAGGAACTCATCTGTAGTAGTCGGCATTTCCACGCCCATCTCTTCCAGATGTTTTGTGTTGATCCACATTTTACGTCCATAAGAGCAGTGGTAACAGTCGTTCTCAGCAATAAGAGAATAAATCTGTCCGTCTGTCTCACGGCTTAAATCTAACTGATCGCCGTACATTTTCATGTAGTTTGGCATAAGATCTTCATTAAGATACTCGTCCATCGGAACGATGATCTGCTCTTTTACACCGAATTTAGCCAGGTCTGGAGAAACGCCAAGAAGCATATCCGGATAGTCGCCGGAGGATAACATCATGTTCAGTTTTTCTTCCCAGTCATCACGACCTGCTGTTACCCATTCAATATGAACACCTGTTAAGTCTTCCAGATACTTTGTGAAATCGTTTGTCTCCAGATTCTCAACGTTAGGCATTGTCATAGTGAAGCAGGTTAAGGTAAGCTCTTCCCCTTCCGGAACGATTGGATAAGTTCCAGCCTCTGTTAATTTTACTTCCTTTTTCTTTTTCTTTGCATAGACAGGAGCTGCGGAGCTGACTACCATAGTAGCGGCAAGTGCAACTGACACTATGCATGTGAGTCTTTTTTTCATATACATGGTCCTCCTAGAATTTGTTTGTGCAAAAATAAGTATCTTTCTGTTACGGACATATGTCCTGTGTTTATTTTGCACTTTCTTCAGTTCTCATGAATATATATTATCATTTTTCCACATAAAATGCAATCCATTTTTTGCTTTTAATTATGCAATGTTACCCCCCCCCCATTATCTGACAACTTTTCGCTTTTTTATAATTTCTCATTATTTTATAAAACTATGCATTAGCAGTCTTTCTGCGGGTGCGTCCGTATATAGCGGACATTTGTCATATTTCATAAATTCACTCATCCAGGACTGATCAAAAAAGAGATGGCCTGTCAGCCATCTCCCTTTGTTATTCATTCATTACATAAGACGCAGAAGCATATCTCCTGTTCCTACATTATAACCGCTTGTCGCATAAATCCCATTTAACTTTCCGTCTGTCACAATAATCAGAGGAAGTTTTTCATGGTCTACATACATACGTCTTCCAAGTGTCTCAATAAGAGTCTTGAAACTGTCGTAGTACACCTGAATCTCCGGGAAGGTGCGAAGCGCTCTTGCGATGTTCGGATCTTTTAACGCAGCCTCTGTGCGAACGACAAAGATCACAGTATCGCCAAGCTTCTCAAATGCTTCCTTCTGCTCGATCATCTCATTTAAAATATGCTCTGTTGGCTCGCGGCTTTCTTCCAGGAACATGAAATGTGTTTTCCTTTTTCTGTAAGAACAGACGCTTTGACTTTTTCCACATCTTCGGACGGCTCGTTTTTGCAAAGCTCAAAATCCGGAATATCAATGTTTTCCAGCATATCCTCAAGGTCAGCATGGCGCAGAACAAGCTCTGCCTCTTTTTCTTCTCCCACTGCAATGTCCACATAATAACGGTTTGCAAAAATATTTCCGTTCGGAAGACGATTGGAAGTAAGGATACGGTACTGTCCCGCATCAAGACCGAGAGCCAGTTTTCCGTCCTCCCATTTTGCATCTTCAAGCTGAAGAGATACAAAACGTCCGTCCACAAATCTTGCGATAGACCAGTTCAGGAAGTATTTCCATACGGTTCCCTCTCCGCCCTTTAATACAAGACGGCAGTTTTTCTCACTCTCAGGAAGAACAGCCACAAAGCTTCCATTTTCCATATATTCCATTGCATCGTCTCTCGGATTCAGTCTTGCCGGGATACCAAGAGTTCTTGCTGCTGCCACAAAGAAGATTTTTTTGGAAAGCGGGCTCGCAATTCCTGTGCGGAGACAGCCTGCCGGAGTTGTGATAATGCTGCTTCTCTCCTTATCTGCACAGGAAGAGAAACGTCTGTCTACTGCTTCCCACAGTTTTTTCGGCTCTTTCACAAAAAGATCTTTCTCTTCTTCTGTAAACGCCTCCTGGATTTCTTTTCTGTACGGCTTGAGGATCTCATTTCTTACTCTCGGATTCAGGATATATTTTACAAATGTCTCATGATCTGTTGTGTTTTCATAAGGAAGAGCAAGTGCAAGATGTTCTTCCAGAACACTGCTCACGAAATCAGTCTGGTCTTTTTCTGTGAGTGCAGCAAGCATTTCTTTTCTCAGCTCTTTGTGATCCTCTTTTCCAAGGAACACAGCCTTTTCCGGATTTTCCCAGTTTTCTGTCTTTTTCAGACGTTTTGCCGCTGCCTCATCAAGACGGATATTTCCGATTCTTGTCTGCTCCTCAGTTGGTGTATCTGTGTTTACAGGCGTATCTACCGGCGCGATCATATCCATTTCCTGCCATGTCTCACGCACTTCTGTTTCCGCAAAGGAAACTACGCAGGTATCGCTGTTTCTTGTATCCATATATGTTTCTGCACACTTATCGCCGTATACAGCCATGATATGAAGACTTCCAAGACCTGTTGTAAGGGAAACAGATCCGTTTTCATCTGTTTTTGCTTCTGCCACAGGAGAAAACTCGGAATAGTTAAGAACCTCGAAGTATACTTTCGCTCCGGAAACCGGATTTTTCTCTCCGTCCACAACCTGAACCTGGATTTTCTTTACAGCTGCATATCGTTTCAGTTCGTTAAAGACAGCTACCATTCCCTCGCGGTCAATGTTTTCCTCATCAAATCCTGTTGTATCAAAGCATCTGGAATGTACCATCATGGCACGTGAGGAAGCGTTTGTAAACCAGCCCTTATTTAAGATAGGAAGAGGCTCGCAAGCTCCCAGGAAATACCAGTCTCCCTCGCACCACACCTCCACCCAGGCATGGTTATCGTCACAGTGAGACCATCTCGGCGCGTATACCTGTCTTGCCGGGATTCCCACACTTCGCATTGCATTTACCGTAAATACGGACTCCTCGCCGCATCTTCCGTTTCCTCTTCTGTATACGGTGATCGCAGAAAGTGTTCTCTCGTCTGTGCAGTGGTATGTTGCTTCCTCTGCGCACCAGTAGTTTACTTCGAGAGCTGCCGCTTTTCCGTGAAGGGAAAGAACACGCTCGCCCATCTGCTCACGGAAAAAGGTACGGCACGGCGCTATTTCTTCTTCATTTACGCGGCAGTAAAGCACGTAGTTTAAGAAGATTTCCTCCGGAAGCTCTTTTACGTCTTCTCTGTTTTCCCACAGCCATACTGCGTTTTCTCCATAATCCTTAAAAATCTCCGGCTCATAGTTTGCAATGTCGCTGTACGGCATTGTAATGTACATATATTTACATGCCAGAGCTGTATTTTCCTCCCATTCAGAAATTTTCTTATCCACTTCCGCCATACGCTCCGGAAGGGCTTTTTTCAGTTCTTCATACTGCGCAAGAATGCGCTCTCTGTTTTTCGCTAAAAATATTCTGTTCATGAATTATAGTTCCTCCATAAGTATAGTACCAACCTTAGATTATAGTTTTCGGGAGTGTTTGTCAACACTGGATTCGGGTTTCCAGCACAAAATCATTCCCACGCCTGCCACAAGAATCCCAAGACCTGCAAAAGCTGTCTCTATTGACAATCTTTCTACTGCCCACCCGGTAAGCGGACTTAAAATCACCATAAAAATACTGTACATCATACTGCTTACTGATACCATTGTAGCACGTATTTCACTGGAAAACACCTTCTGATTTTCACTTTCTATCCGAAGCATCAAAACTTCCTCCGCTCCGTGAGCCATACCTGCCGCAAATACGGAAACTACAACTGCAGGGCTGCTGCTTAACGCGATAAAAAAACCTGCTGCCAGACTTCCCGCAATCATTAATTTCTTTAATTGCACCTGCTC
>URHH01000119.1 GCA_900547615.1 uncultured Blautia sp.
CGTATTCTCTCCCGGGATATGCCAATATTCCGTCTGCAATCGGAGGAGCCATTGCGGCAGCAGGCGGAGCTGATTTTCTCTGTTACGTCACACCGGCGGAGCATCTGCGTCTCCCGGATCTGGAAGATGTAAAAGAGGGGATCATCGCGTCAAAAATCGCGGCTCATGCGGCAGATATTGCAAAGGGAGTACCAGGTGCCAGAGCGTGGGATAATAAAATGGCAGAGGCGAGACATAAGGTAGACTGGGAGGAAATGTTCCGTCTTTCCCTGGATGGGGAGAAGGCGAGAAGATATTTTGAGAGCACACCGCCGTCAGACAGACACACCTGCTCCATGTGCGGAAAAATGTGTGCAGTCCGAACGACGAATATGATCCTGGAAGGAAAAGAAGTGAGATTCTGTACTGAAAAATAAAAATCAGAAAGAAATAAAAAATCTCCCCGGAATTTTGTTCCGGGGAGATTTTAAGAAGGAGATCAGACAATACCCTGTGCTTTCATTGCGTCAACTACTTTTTCGAAGCCTGCGATGTTTGCTCCGACTACATAATTATCTGTAAGGTCGTAGCGTTTTGCAGCGTCGTCTACTTTTTTGAAAATATCGATCATGATATTGTGAAGCTTTTCGTCAACTTCTTCTTCGGTCCAGGAAAGTCTCATGGAGTTCTGGCTCATCTCAAGAGCAGATGTTGCAACGCCGCCTGCGTTTGCAGCTTTTCCAGGCATGAAGTAAAGGCCGTTTTCCATCACATAGTTTGTTGCTTCAAGAGTAGTAGGCATATTTGCACCTTCTACTACATATTTGCAGCCGTTTGCAACAAGCGCTTTTGCGCCGTCAAGGTCAAGCTCGTTCTGTGTTGCACATGGAAGGTAAACGTCACATTTAATATTCCAGATACCTTTTCCTTCTGTGTAAGTGGAACCTTCCACTCTCTCTGCGTATTCTTTGATACGTCCGCGTTTTACTTCTTTAATATCTTTTACAACATCGAGCTGAATGCCGTTCGGGTCATAAATAAATCCGTTGGAGTCGTTCATTGCAACGACTTTTGCACCGAGCTGCTGAATTTTTTCAACTGCGTAGATCGCAACATTTCCGGAACCTGTCACAACAACAGTTTTTCCGCTGATGGAATCGTTATGTGCTTTTGCAATCTCGTCCAGCATATAGACAACGCCGTAGCCTGTAGCCTGTGTGCGGATAAGGGAACCGCCGTAGGTAAGACCTTTTCCTGTTAAAACGCCCTCATAAAGACCGCGGATACGTTTGTACTGTCCGAAAAGATAGCCGATCTCTCTGCCGCCTACGCCGATGTCGCCGGCTGGAACGTCTGTATCTGCTCCAATATATTTGGAAAGCTCTGTCATAAAGCTCTGGCAGAATGCCATAACCTCTCTGTCAGATTTGCCTTTCGGGTCAAAGTTGGAACCGCCCTTGCCGCCGCCGATCGGAAGACCTGTCAGGGAATTTTTGAAAACCTGCTCAAAACCAAGGAATTTTAAGATACTCTGGTTTACAGAAGGGTGGAAACGAAGACCGCCCTTGTATGGTCCGATGGCGCTGTTAAACTGCACGCGGTAACCTTTGTTTACCTGTACAGTTCCGTTATCATCTACCCACGGTACACGGAAAGAAATGATCCTTTCCGGCTCAACCATACGTTCCAGAATGGAAAGCTTACGGTATTCTTCCTCATTACGGTCGATGACAACCTTCAGGGAATCAAGAACTTCTTTTACTGCCTGGTGAAATTCCGGTTCCCCGGGATTCTGTGCTACGACTCTTTCATAAACCTCTTCAGTATAAGACATAATAAATCCTCCTCTTCCAACTGTTGTATTTTTTTATGTGCGTTATTATACACTAAAGTGTTAAAAAAGAAAAGAGTTTTTTAAATTTTTTTGAACATGGGCTCTGAGACTTGCGAAAGCGGGGCAAATGTGAGATTATAATGAAATACCGATTTCGTGAAAGGGGAGGCAAGATAAAATGAGAACATTTGAAAAATCTTCAAAGCTTGATAATGTATTGTATGATGTACGCGGACCTGTCGTAGATGAGGCAGGAAGAATGGAGGAGGAAGGAAAAGAAATCCTGAAGCTGAATATCGGAAACCCGTATCCTTTTGGCTTTTCCGCTCCGCAGGAAGTAATCCTGGATATGCTGAGCAACATCCGCACCTCTCAGGGGTACTCTGACTCCAGGGGGATTTTTTCCGCAAGAAAAGCGATCATGCAGTATTGCCAGCTTCGCGGGATTCCCAACGTGACTATGAATGATATTTATACAGGAAACGGGGTAAGCGAGCTTATTAATCTCTGTATGCAGGCTCTCTTAAATAACGGAGATGAAATCCTGATCCCTGCGCCGGATTATCCGCTCTGGACAGCGACGGCAACCCTTTCTGGAGGAAAAGTCGTACATTATATCTGTGACGAGCAGTCCGAATGGTACCCGGATATGGACGACATCCGAAGAAAGATCACAGATAAGACAAAGGCGATCGTGATCATCAATCCAAATAACCCCACAGGAGCCGTATATCCAAAAGACGTGCTGGAACAGATTGTTCAGATTGCAAGAGAACATGAGCTGATTATTTTTTCCGATGAGATTTATGACCGTCTTGTTATGGATCAGTACCAGCATACGTCCATCGCTTCCCTTGCGCCGGATTTATTCTGCGTTACTTTTTCCGGCCTTTCCAAATCCCATATGATCGCGGGATTCCGTATTGGCTGGATGGTGCTGAGCGGACCGAAAAACAGGGCGAAGGGATATATAGAAGGACTGAATATGCTTTCCTCCATGCGTCTCTGTTCCAATGTTCCGGCACAGTCCATTGTACAGACAGCACTTGGGGGCTACCAGAGTGTCAATGAATATATACAGCCGGGCGGCCGTATTTACGAGCAGAGAGAATACATATATAAAGCGCTTACGGACATTCCGGGAATTACGGCGGTGAAGCCAAAAGCTGCTTTTTATATTTTCCCGAAAATTGATGTGGAGAAGTTCCATATTGAAAACGACGAGCAGTTTGCCCTTGATTTTCTTCACGAGAAGCAGGTTCTTCTTGTTCCGGGAAAGGGATTTAACTGGCATCAGCCGGATCATTTCCGCGTGGTATATCTTCCGAATATTCTTCAGCTTGAGAAGGCGGCAAAGAAGCTTGGCGATTTCTTAAGCTCATATAAACAGAAATGATAGACTGAAAAGGAAAAAAATGTTATACTGTTATAAGATGTGATGAAAAGCACACAGAAAATACATAGAGGGTACGAGGAGGGACCTTTATCGACTGACCGAATAAAAGATGAAAGGGGCAATACAATATGAGTGGATTTAACATGAAAGTGACACCGGAAATCGAAAGACTGACAGAGGTGTGCAAGGAACACAGCAGTCTTGATCTGTCTCTTTACGGAAAATACGATGTAAAGAGAGGACTTCGTGACATCAATGGAAAGGGTGTTCTTGCAGGGCTGACCCAGGTTTCCAATGTGCAGGCAACAAAGATCGTAGACGGGCAGGAAGTCCCCTGTGCAGGAAGTCTTTCTTACAGAGGTTATGACATCAAGGAGCTTACGGGAGGCTTTATCAGGGACAAGCGTTTCGGATTTGAGGAGACGGCTTACCTTCTTCTTTTCGGTAAGCTGCCAGATAAAGAGGAACTGAAGGAATTCACCGACCTTCTGGCAAATCAGCGCTCTCTTCCGAAAAACTTTACAAGAGACGTAATTATGAAAGCGCCGTCAAGCGATATTATGAACGCGCTTTCAAGAAGCGTGCTTACTCTGTATTCCTACGATAAGAATCCGGACGACATTTCCCTGCCGAACGTTCTTCGTCAGTGTCTCAATCTTATCAGCGTATTTCCGCTGCTTTCCGTATACGGATACCAGGCGTACAATCACTTTGTAAGGGGCAAGAGCTTTTATATCCATAATCCGAAAAAAGAGCTTTCCACAGCGGAAAATATTCTGCGCATGCTCCGTCCGGATAAGAAATACACAGCTCTGGAAGCGCAGATTCTGGATATTGCGCTGATCCTTCATATGGAACACGGCGGTGGAAATAACTCCACGTTTACCACTCATGTGGTGTCATCTTCCGGAACGGATACATATTCTGCCATTGCAGCAGCTCTCGGCTCACTGAAAGGACCAAAGCACGGCGGAGCCAATATCAAGGTTGTCAGCATGGTTCAGGATATGAAAAAAGAAGTGAAGGACTGGGAGGACGAGGACGAGGTAAGAGATTATCTGAAAAAGCTGCTTCATAAAGAAGCGTTTGACAGAAGAGGTCTTATCTACGGTATGGGACATGCCGTTTATTCTGTATCTGACCCGAGAGCGGAAGTCTTTAAAGGTTTTGTGGAAACTCTGGCAAAAGAGAAGGGCAGAATGAAAGATTACCGTCTTTACTCTATGGTGGAGCGCCTTGCTCCTGAGGTAATTGCAGAGGAGAGAAGAATTTACAAAGGCGTCAGCGCAAACGTGGACTTTTACAGTGGTTTCGTTTACAGTATGCTGGATCTGCCCCTTGAACTCTTTACCCCTATGTTTGCAGTGGCACGTATTGTAGGCTGGAGCGCACACCGTATGGAAGAGCTTATCAACACAGATAAGATCATCCGTCCTGCATATAAAAATGTGCTCGCACCTGCAGCTTATGTGCCGCTTGAGGATCGTTAGAAAGGGTTTCATAATATGAAGAAGGAAAATCAGGCAGCACTTATCCTGGAGGGCGGTGGAAACAGAGGTGTGTTTACTGCCGGTGTCCTGGATTATCTGATGGAGGAGAGTACGGAATTTTCCTATGTGACAGGAGTATCTGCAGGCGCGTGCAATGCAGTGGATTTTGTCTCAAAACAGAGAGGACGGACACGGCAGTGCATGATTCTGGAAGATAAGGAATACAGCTATATCAGTATGGGAAATATGATTAAAAACAGAAGCCTTTTCGATATGGATATGCTTTTTGACAGGTATCCCAATGAAATTTTCCCATTTGATTTTGATACGTATTTTCAGTCGAATACAGAATGTGAGCTTGTTGTGACAAACTGTAATACAGGAGAGGCAGAGTACCTCTCCGAAAAAGAAGACCGGCAGAAGCTTATGAATATCTGCCGGGCTTCGTCGAGCCTTCCTGTTGTAAGTCCGATGGTGGAGCTTGACGGAGAAATGTATCTTGACGGGGGAATTGCAGATTCCATACCTGTAATTCACGCAATGAAAAAGGGATACCGGAAAAACGTAGTGATTCTTACAAGAAACTATGGATACCGCAAAGAAAAGCCGGGAAAAAGCAAAGCCCTCTATGTGGCTGCATTCCGGGAATATCCAAATCTTCTCAATACTCTCTTAAACCGTTACCGAAATTACAACAGAACGCTGGACTTAATTGAGAAGTGGGAAAAAGAAGGTCATATTTTTGTAATCCGTCCGGAGATGGAGCCCGTGGGAAGAGCAGAGAGGGATGAAGAAAAACTGGCTGCTTTTTATCAGCACGGATATGATCTTATGAAAGAAAAAATCACAGATATGGAGACATATCTGAAACAGGATAACGAGGGCTGACAAATTATGTTTAGATGTTTTTTTCCAGATGAATACAGAGATTCCGCCTATGAAATTGATTACGGCAGATTGTATCAGGAAGGCTACAGGGGACTTTTGTTTGATATAGACAATACGCTTGTACCTCACGGAGCCCCGGCAGACGACAGGGCAAAGGCTCTTTTTGCTCATTTAAAGGAGATTGGCTTTCACTGCTGTTTTCTGTCAAACAATCAGATAGAGAGGGTATCCTCTTTTAATGAGGCAGTGGGAGAGCAGTTTATTGAGAATGCCCACAAGCCTTCTGTGAAAAATTACATAAAAGCAATGGAAATGCTGGGAACAGACAGAAGCAATACGATTTTTATAGGAGACCAGCTTTTTACGGACGTATACGGAGCAAAAAGGGCAGGAATCCGTAATATTCTTGTAAAGCCGATTCATCCAAAGGAAGAAATCCAGATTGTCCTGAAACGCTATCTTGAAAAAATTGTACTGTACTTTTACAGGAAAGAGGAGGGAAATTCATGAACCACATTGTCATAATTGGTTTTATGGGTTCAGGTAAGACAAGAGTAGGAAAAAGACTGGCAAAAGACCTGAATCTGCCGTTTATTGATGTGGACAGAATCATTACAAAAAAGTTTAATATGTCTGTCAAAGAGGTTTTTGAAAGGTTTGGAGAACCGTTTTACAGAGCTCTGGAGACATTTGCCATAAAAAATCTGATCGAAGATAAGGAGAGAAAGGTTATTTCTCTCGGGGCAGGACTTCCTGTTCAGGAGCAGAATCAGAAATATTTAAAAGAGCTTGGTACTGTCATCTATCTGAAAGGTTCCTACGCAGTTCTTAAGAAACGCCTTGAGGGCAGCAACAATCCTCTTATAGAAGGAAGCGACCAGGAAGATAAGATTAAGAAGCTTTTAAAACAGCGCGATCCGGTGTATGCCCGCTTTGCAGACATTCAGGTAGAAACAGGTGTAAAGCCTTTTGAGGGTCTGATCGAGGAAATTGAAGAAAAAGTAGTGGCATATACAAAAAAGTAGTTGAAAAATCTTCCCGGGTATTATAGAATAACTCATAGTGAAGTGTACAATAAGGAGGAAATATAATTATGATTTCAGCAGGTGATTTCAAAAACGGTATCACACTCGAAATTGACGGAAATGTATGTCAGATTGTTGAATTCCAGCATGTAAAACCTGGAAAGGGAGCTGCATTTGTCAGAACAAAATATAAAAACATCATCACAGGAGCGGTTCTGGAGAAATCCTTCCGTCCGACTGAGAAATTCCCGCAGGCACGTATTGAGCGTGTGGACATGAGCTATCTGTACAATGATGGAGAGTTATACAACTTCATGAATACAGAAACTTATGACCAGGTTGCTCTTACAAAAGATCAGGTTGGCGATTCTCTGAAGTTTGTAAAAGAGAACGAGGTTGTAAAAATCTGTTCTCACAACGGAAACGTATTTGCCATTGAGCCGCCTCTGTTCGTAGAACTTGAGGTAGTCGAGACAGAGCCTGGATTTGCAGGAAATACTGCACAGGGCGCAACAAAACCGGCAACTGTTGAGACTGGCGCACAGGTTCAGGTACCGTTATTTGTAAACCAGGGTGACAAACTGAAAATCGATACAAGAACAGGCGAATATCTTTCCCGTGTATAATGGGAGTCAGAGCTGTCATCGGCATTGCGCCGGTGGCAGTTTTTTTATTGGAGGAATGTTATGGAATACAGAATATTAGGAAAAACAGGGCTTAAAATTTCACGTATGGGCTTCGGCGGAATTCCGATCCAGAAAATTGATGCAGAAGGCACAAAAAAATTAATGAAGCGTCTTGCAGAAGAAGGCGTGAATTATATTGATACGGCAAGAGGCTATACCGTCAGTGAAGAATATCTCGGCTATGCACTTGAAGGGATCCGCGATCAGTTTGTTCTTGCAACAAAGAGCATGGCGCGCACAAAAGAAGCAATGGCAGCAGATATAGAAAAAAGTCTTCATAATTTAAGAACCGATCATATTGATTTATATCAGGTGCACAATCCCAGCATGGAGCAACTTGATCAGGTGATCGGAGAAGGCGGGGCACTGGAAGCTCTTATGGAGGCAAAAGAGGCGGGAAAAATCGGACACATCGGTCTGACAGCACATTCTCCAGCCGTATTTGAGCGCGCTCTTTCCCTTG
>URHH01000120.1 GCA_900547615.1 uncultured Blautia sp.
TGGGCATTGCAACAGACCTGGGGAAATACAATGAGTACATAGTAGAAAACCTCCAGAATCTGAATGCGCTTCTTCTGGAAGCAAATCACGATATTCGTATGCTGCAGGTTGGAAAATATCCGTATTATCTGAAACAGAGGATTTTGGGAGACAGAGGACATCTCTCAAATGAAAATGCAGGGAAGCTTCTCTGCCGTCTTCTTCACGACAATCTGAAAGCTGTTTTTCTCGGGCATTTAAGCAGAGAAAACAATTATGAAGAACTGGCGTATGAGACAGTCTGCGCAGAAGTAATGTTAGGCGATAACCCTTATAAGCCCAGAGACTTTAAAATCCAGGTGGCGAAAAGGGATTGCATATCAGAAGTGATTACAGTATAGAAAGGGAAACACAGATGAAAAAGACAATTATCACAGTAGTAGGAAACGACACAGTAGGAATTATCGCAAAGGTTTGTACATATCTTGCGGAACAGAATGTAAATATTCTGGATATTACACAGACAATCGTACAGGGATACTTTAATATGATGATGGTAACAGATACAACTGCGTCTGAAAAAGATAACGGAACACTTTCCAAAGAACTTTCCGCACTGGGAGATGAAATTGGTGTTGTAATCAGATGTCAGCATGAGGACATCTTCAATAAAATGCACAGGATCTAAAAATTCAACGTAGGAGAAAGACAATGATTAATATTTTCGAGGTAAACGAAACAAATAAAATGATCGAGCAGGAGAACCTGGACGTGCGTACCATCACAATGGGAATCAGTCTCCTTGACTGCATTGACAGTGATCTTGACAGACTTAACGAAAAAATTTATAACAAGATTACAACACGTGCAAAAGACCTTGTGGAGACAGGGGAAAAAATCTCTATGGAATTTGGGATTCCCATTGTAAACAAGCGAATTTCCATTACTCCTATTGCATTAATAGGCGGCGCGGCATGTAAAACTCCGGAAGATTTTGTTACGATCGCAAAAACTCTTGACAGAGCGGCAAAAACAGTGGGAGTCAACTTTATCGGCGGTTATTCTGCTCTTGTAAGCAAGGGAATGACTCCGGCAGAAGAGCTTCTGATCCGCTCCATTCCGCAGGCTCTCTGTGAGACGGAGAGAGTGTGCAGCTCTGTAAACGTAGGCTCTACAAAGACAGGAATCAATATGGACGCAGTAAAGCTTATGGGAGAAATCGTTCTGGAAACAGCAAAAGCAAGCGCTGATCAGGATTCTCTCGGCTGTGCAAAGCTTGTGGTATTCTGCAACGCACCGGACGACAATCCGTTTATGGCGGGCGCTTTCCACGGTGTGACAGAAGCTGACTGCATCATTAACGTAGGCGTCAGCGGACCGGGTGTTGTAAAGACTGCTCTTGAAAAAGTAAGAGGAAAAGATTTTGAGACACTCTGCGAGACAATTAAGAAAACAGCGTTTAAGGTAACTCGTGTGGGACAGCTTGTTGCACAGGAAGCTTCCAAACGCTTAAACGTACCGTTTGGAATCGTGGATCTTTCTCTTGCTCCCACTCCTGCAATCGGAGACAGTGTTGCGGAAATCCTTCAGGAAATCGGTCTTGAGAGAACAGGCGCTCCGGGAACAACTGCAGCTCTTGCCCTTTTAAATGACCAGGTGAAAAAAGGCGGCGTTATGGCTTCTACAGCAGTGGGCGGTTTAAGCGGCGCATTTATTCCGGTAAGCGAAGATCAGGGAATGATCGATGCCGTAAATGAAGGTGCGCTCTGCCTTGAAAAACTGGAAGCAATGACATGTGTCTGCTCTGTAGGACTTGACATGATTGCCATTCCAGGAGACACAAAAGCCACCACAATTTCCGGTATCATTGCAGATGAAGCTGCAATCGGAATGATCAACCAGAAGACGACGGCAGTCCGCGTGATTCCGGTAATCGGAAAGGGCGTTGGCGAGACAGTAGAATTTGGCGGCCTTTTAGGATATGCTCCTGTTATGCCGGTAAATCCGTTCTCCTGTGATGCGTTTGTAGAGCGCGGCGGAAGAATCCCTGCGCCAATTCACAGCTTTAAAAATTAATCCTTGACAAAACGACATCTTCGTGCTAAAGTAATAAACAGTTAAACCGATGAGAAAGAGGAGTAAACAATTAAGTGACATTCCAGAGAGCGGAGACTGGTGTGATTCCGTATGAAGCTGATTGTTGAATGGACTTTCGAGGGCAGCCCCAACCCGGATAAGGAAGTAGGCGCTGACGGGAACCGAACCCGTTACCAATCAGGAGTGTATGTTTGTACATGAGAAAGTGGACGTTTTGTCAATTTGAGTGGTACCGCGATAATAAGATTCTTATTACCGTCTCAAGCATTTAGCTTGAGGCGGTTTTTGTATTTATAAGAAAATCGCCGCAGAAAAGTTTCCTCCATATTGCAGACGGATTTCTTTCTTCTCACAGACAAAGCCGGAATTGGCATATATTCCGGAGAGACATTTTAATATTTCATTTGAGAGGAGAAAACAGCCATGAAAAAAACAATTATGAACAAAGTGATTACAGCAGGTATTGTAACAGCAGCTCTTGCATCTTCATCTACGGTATATGCAGAAAAAGAAACCTACACCATTGGAATCGAGCAGTTTGCAGAACACGGTTCTCTTGATAACTGCAGAGAAGGTTTTCTTGAGGGACTTGCAGAAGAGGGATTTGTAGAAGGGGAAAATCTTACTGTGGAATATAAAAATGCAGCCGCAGATATGGGAACAGCGGGACAGATTTCCGACAGCTTTGTTTCCTCTGATGTAGATCTGCTTTGCGGCATTGCAACGCCAAGCGCACAGAGCTGTTTTAATGCGGCTATGGATAAAGAAATCCCGGTTATTTACACAGCGGTAACAGATCCGCTTGCTGCAGAGCTTGCAGATGAAGAAGGAAACCCTGTGGGGGAAATTACAGGAACCAGCGATAAGCTTCCGATTCAGCAGCAGCTTGAAATGATCCGCACAATGCTTCCTGAGGCAGAAACGATCGGTATTTTGTATACAACAAGTGAGGCAAACTCCGAATCTGCAATTAAAGAATACGAAGCTCTTGCAAAAGAGTATGATTTTACCATTGAAACGGCGGGAATTACCGCGACAGCAGATATTCCCCTTGCAGCGCAGGGGCTTCTCGAGAAGGTGGACTGCATTACAAATCTTACAGATAATACGGTGGTAAGTTCTCTTCCTGCGATTCTTGAAATGGCAAATGAAGCAAAGATTCCGGTATTTGGAAGCGAGATAGAGCAGGTGAAAATCGGCTGTCTTGCAGCGGAAGGGCTTGATTATGTGGAGCTTGGACGTCAGACGGGAAAGATGGCGGCGCAGGTTTTAAAGGGCGAGAAAAAAGCTTCAGAGGTTCCTTATGAAACCATTGAAGAGGCAAGCCTTTATATAAACGAAAAGGCAGCAGAAGACCTGGGAATTGAAATTCCATCAGAATTAAAAGATTCTGCGGCAGAAAGCTTTACGGAAATTTCTGAAAAATAAGGCGGATAAGGGAGAAGAGACATGGATTTTTTGATTACGATTCTGGAACAGGGGCTCATTTACGGGATTCTTGGTCTTGGAGTTTACATTACCTATAAAATACTGGATTTTCCGGATCTTACAGCAGATGGAAGCTTTCCTTTAGGGGCTGCGGTAACAGCAGCCCTTATCGGAAGAGGGGTAAATCCTTACCTGACTCTTCCTGCTGCTTTTTTTGCAGGGGCTCTTGCCGGAGTGTGTACAGGACTGATTCACGTAAAAGGAAAAGTGAGGGATCTTCTCTCGGGAATTATTATGATGACAGCGCTCTGGACGATCAATCTCCGGATTGCGGGAACTTCCAATGTTCCTTTGTTTTCCAAAGAAACGATTTTTAAAAACAGTTTTCTGGAAAAAACAATCCCGGAAAACATAGCTCCGTATATTACAATTCTCGTTATCATTGTTTTGACAGTAATAACAAAGCTGATTCTCGATTTTTATATGAGCAGCAAATCCGGATTTCTTTTAAGGGCAGTAGGGGATAATGAAAAACTTGTGACATCTCTTGCGAAAGACCAGGGAAATATAAAGATTTTAGGGCTTGCCATTGCAAACGGGCTGATTGCCCTTTCCGGCTGTATCTTCTGTCAGGAGGAGAGAGTATTTGAAATTTCTATGGGAACAGGAGCAATCGTGATCGGCCTTGCAAGTGTAATTATAGGAACCGGTTTTTTCCGGAATTTAAGATTTATGAAGGCGACAACGGCTGTCCTCATAGGTTCTGTTTTCTATAAGGCGTGTACGGCGGTTGCCATGAGAAATTTTGAACCGATGGATATGAAGCTTGTCACAGCCGTTCTGTTTCTGATCGTGCTTCTTATCAGTATGGAGAGAAAGAAGAAGGTGAAAAATCATGCTTGAGCTGAAAAATATTTATAAATACTATAATCCCGGCACAGTAAATGAAATGTGTCTGTTTGAGAATTATAATCTTACAGTAAAAGACGGGGAATTTGTGTCTGTTGTAGGCAGCAACGGTTCCGGAAAAACCTCCATGCTGAATATTATCTGCGGGAGTATTCCTGTGGAGGACGGAAAAATTTTTCTGGACGGAAAAGATATAACAAATGAAAAAGAATATAAGAGAAACCGAAAAATCGGAAGAGTATACCAGAATCCTGCTTTTGGAACGTGTCCCAGCATGACGATTCTTGAAAACATGTCTCTCGCAGACCATAAAGGAAAATTTTTCGGACTGCAGAGAGGTGTCAGTAAAAAGCGTACGGAATATTATCAGGAGCTTTTAAAGCCCTTAAATCTGGGGCTTGAGGATAAAATGCACGTAAAGGTGGGTTCTCTTTCCGGAGGGCAGCGACAGGCAATGGCGCTTCTCATGTCCACCATGACGCCTATCGAATTTTTAATCCTGGACGAGCACACGGCAGCTCTTGATCCGAAAACAGCAGAGATCATTATGGAGCTTACCGGAAAGATCGTAAAAGAAAAAAAACTCACTGCCATTATGGTGACCCACAATCTTCGATATGCCGTAGAGTACGGAGACAGGATTCTTATGATGCATCAGGGACAGAATGTCATGGACTGCGCAGGAGCGGAAAAGGCTGCAGTTTCCATAGATGACATTCTGGCAAAGTTTAATGAAATCAGCATCGAATGCGGAAACTGATCACAATATAAAAAATCAAAAAATTTGTTATCAGAGAATTACAAGCTGTTTTTCAAATTCATGGCAGAATGGCTTTCCTGTTTTCTGACAGAGAACGCTTTCGTATACATTGGAGGCGAAAACCGTTTCATAAAGAAGCTTCTGATCCGGCTCTGCAAGGATTTTTGCAGCGTCGGAAACCTTTGTCACAAGGGGAATGGAGCTTCTTTTTTTGATTTCTTTTAAAAGAGGTGTGCTTTCCCTTCGAAATCCGAGAACTCTGGCAAAGGGAATATTTTCCGGAGTTTCTCTTATCTGAAGGAGAAGATGAAGCAGCGCTCTCTGGATTCTGGTCTGCGTCATCTCCTTTGTTTTTAAAAGAGAAACAAATTGAGAAAAGCTTTGGTATTTGTTTCTTGTGTTGCAGATGCGTCTGGAAAGCTCCGGGGACACATCGAGAAAAAGCTCCGGTTTCTGTTCTTCTAAAAGGCGGTAGTGAAGAAGGAGGCTCAAATCTTCTTCCGTTACAAAAGCGTTTTCCGTAAACGCTTTTAAAAGAACAGGAAATACTTCTTTCGGAAGAGCCTCTTCCATATCTTTTAAGTTATTTTCAGAAGAGAGAAAATGCTTTCGGATTGCAGAGGCAGACGGGTTCTGATTAAAAAGAGAGGTATCGTGATACCCTGCGCCTTCTCTTTTTAAGGTACATGGCTCTATGCTGCTTTTTATCCGGAGAAGCGCCTTACAGTATTCAATTCCGAGAATGTTGTTGGGGGAGAGCAGGATTTCTTCCGCGTGTTTCAGAGAATCGCAGGAAGCGGTTTTGATATATTCCTGCAAGGCAAGCGCTCTTGCAGAAGGAAATGTTTTTCCCTGAGAGAGGTGCTTTTTCAGAACCTGCTTATATTCTTCCGGTTCTTCTGTGAGAACCGCAGCAAGAGATTTTAATTCCGATACAGAACCGGATTCGCTTCCGAAGCAGAGAAAATCCACAACTCCAAGATTTTCCAAAAGCTGTACCCCTCCCTTTGCAAAAAGCTCCGCGCTTGCAGTGGATACAGAGACAGGAAGCTCCAGAACAAGGTCTGCGCCGCATTTTAATGCCATTTCTGCCCGGATATGCTTTGGAAGAAGAGCAGGAGTTCCCCTCTGTACATAATCTCCGCTCATGGCAACGATAACGTAATCTGCTCCGAAATGTTCCCGCGTATATGTTATCTGATATTCATGCCCTTTGTGAAAAGGATTGTATTCTGCTATAATTCCCGCGATTTTCATAATTGCACCTCAAAAAATACTTTCTTATGGCATATTCTAGCATTTGAACGCTTGAAATACAAGGAGTATAGGGGTATAATATTAACAGCTATGAGTGCTGCCCGCAAAGGGTGAAATAGAAAGGAGCCATTTAACTATGGGATTTATTGATGTACTGAAAGACAGAGCAAGAGCAAATGTAAAAACAATTGTACTGCCGGAGACAGAGGATATGAGAACTCTGGACGCCACAGAGAAAATCTTAAAAGAAGGCATTGCAAAAGTCGTTCTTGTAGGAAACGAAGAAACTGTTAAAAAGAGTGCTGCAGAAGGCGGATTTGATATTTCCGGCGCAGAAATCGTAGACCCTGCAACTTCTGACAAAACACAGGGTTATATTGACAAATTAGTAGAATTAAGACAGAAAAAAGGCATGACACCTGAGCAGGCAAAAGACATTCTTTTAAATCAGTACCTGTACTATGGTGTTATGATGGTAAAAATGGGCGATGCAGACGGTATGGTTTCCGGTGCGTGCCACTCCACAGCAGACACATTAAGACCATGCTTACAGATCCTGAAAACAAAACCGGGAACAAAACTGGTATCCGCTTTCTTCCTTATGGTTGTTCCGAACTGTGAGTACGGCGCAAACGGCGCATTTGTATTTGGTGATTCCGGTCTTGTACAGAACCCGAATCCGGAAGAACTTGCAGCTATCGCAGCTTCCTCAGCAGAATCTTTCCAGCTTCTCGTTCAGGAAGAGCCG
Source organism: uncultured Blautia sp. (assembly GCA_900547615.1). Lineage (GTDB taxonomy): Bacteria > Bacillota > Clostridia > Lachnospirales > Lachnospiraceae > Blautia_A. Next base: position 7,179 of record URHH01000120.1, read on the forward strand.
GTTGTTGCAATGCTTTCCCACTCTACAAAGGGAAGTGCAAAACACGCAGATGTAGACAAAGTAGTAGAAGCTACAAGAATCGCAAAGGAAGAGCACCCGGAACTGAAACTGGACGGAGAATTCCAGCTTGACGCTGCGATCGTTCCAAGCGTTGGCGCGTCCAAAGCTCCGGGAAGCGAAGTTGCAGGAAAAGCAAACGTACTTATTTTCCCTGACCTTGATGCAGGTAATATCGGATACAAACTGGCTCAGCGTCTTGCAAAAGCAGAAGCTTACGGTCCTGTAACACAGGGTATTGCAAAACCTGTAAACGACCTGTCCCGCGGCTGCTCCGCAGACGACATCGTAGGTGTTGTTGCAATCACAGCTGTACAGTGCCAGGCAGAAGACAAATAAGAAAAATATTTAAAATCAGGAGAGTAAAATCATGAATGTATTGGTAATTAACTGCGGAAGTTCTTCCTTAAAATATCAGTTGATCGACTCTGAGACAGAGGCAG
>URHH01000121.1 GCA_900547615.1 uncultured Blautia sp.
TTTATGAAGTTAGCAGGATAATTTTGTGCAATTTTTCAAATTTGCTCATTTATAGTTATCTTTATATTTTGCCCAGATTTTATGATAGAATATAGTTTTACAGAAATATCTGAAAAATAAATAAGTCACAGGAACTGACGGGTAGATGTTGGCGGCATCGAAAGATTTAAAAGTTTAATTCATACTTCCCTTACGGGAAGTGACTACATGTAATGCCCAGGCTTACAACCGATGCGAAAATTTCAATCCAACACTTCTCTTACGGGAAGTGACAAGTATCTTCGGATATTTTAAAATAACTGACACAATTTCAATCCACACTTCCCTCACGGGAAGTGACAGCGCCTTGATACAGCGGGAGTCTGGGGAGATGTGCAATTTCAATCCACACTTCCCTCACGGGAAGTGACGGACAGGATTAAAGTGACAGCTTTTAGAGTAAAAAATTTCAATCCACACTTCCCTCACGGGAAGTGACGTAAAATACCGTGCGCCAATATTTTTTGATGCAATTTCAATCCACACTTCCCTCACGGGAAGTGACGAAAGAAAGCTTAGCAAATTATTTGACGCCTAGATTTCAATCCACACTTCCCTCACGGGAAGTGACCACCGTAATCACCTCTCTTTCTTCTTGTGTGCAATTTCAATCCACACTTCCCTCACGGGAAGTGACAGCCATAATGATCTCATAATACGGACGCTGAGAATTTCAATCCACACTTCCCTCACGGGAAGTGACATATATTTTCGTCTTCGTCCTCGTCAATCCTGAATTTCAATCCACACTTCCCTCACGGGAAGTGACGGCTTTTCCTTTTTGCCCATGCGAACGGATATATGATTTCAATCCACACTTCCCTCACGGGAAGTGACCCTGCCGCTGTAGTGTCTGAGCCGTCTATCGCTCATTTCAATCCACACTTCCCTCACGGGAAGTGACTGTGCCGGGAGCAGTGTTGTAAAGGGTGTATAAAATTTCAATCCACACTTCCCTCACGGGAAGTGACAAAATCCTCCCATAAGCGCAAAAAGCCACTTAAATTTCAATCCACACTTCCCTCACGGGAAGTGACGGCTGCCTTGCGCTGTCCTATAACGCAGATGGCATTTCAATCCACACTTCCCTCACGGGAAGTGACGAGTGATAAAGCGTGATAGAGCCCATCGTCTAAGATTTCAATCCACACTTCCCTCACGGGAAGTGACTTTTCCCCGAATCCGTACATAAACGACAAATGGATTTCAATCCACACTTCCCTCACGGGAAGTGACAGCATTTTTGCACAAATAAAGCTTCGCTTTTTTATGCAAAATACACAATATTTTTTTGTTTAACGCAAAACTTTCGTTTTATACTGCTCTACGTTTTTTCAATCTACTTCATTTTGTACATTTTTTCTGGTGCGAATTTCCCAGTATTTTTATGTGAACTTATAGTTCGCACCTTAAATACATCTACATAATTAAAATTTTGTCTGGTGCGATGCCCCGGTCCACCCCTATATGTTCAACTTTGGTCTGATATTTATTGCCCAAATAATAAAAGCGCAGACTATCTACTTCTTCATCAATTATATCGGACAATATTGCCTTTAATTTTACACATTGCGCACCGTCTAATAAACATTCAAATACTGAATTTTGTACTCTTCGCCCATAATTCACACACTGTTTTGCAACTTTTCTTAAACGAGTTTTACCTGCTGCTGTTTCCGTATTCACATCATAAGTAATCAAAACCAGCATATCCTCACCTCATTTCCATAAAAAGACAGGATAACCGTCCAAATCTCCCCTGAGGTATCTTGCCAGCAACATTGCCTGAACATATGGAACCATTCCCCATTCTATCTTTTCCTGTAAATATGGATGTGTAAGCGTTTCCTTCTTCTTATTCTGCCATTCTGTCAATATTTTTCTTCTGGCTTCATCATTCATTAGTACTGCACCATTTTCTTTTCGAATGAAACATTTTCCATTAACCATTTTTTTATTAATTAATGACAGAACAAATCGATCAGCCAAAACTGCCCTAAGCTCTTCTATCAAATCCAATGATAGAGATGCTCTTCCCGGACGTTCTGTATGAAGATAACCTACATATGGATCCAAACCTACACTCTCCAAAGCAGAGGTAATACTATTGGTAAGTAATGTATACACAAAAGAAAGAAGTGCATTGACGTTATCAAGAGGTGGCCTTCTGTTTCTTTCACCAAAAATAAAATCTTTCTTTTGCTGCAAAATCAATTCATTAAACACTCCGAAATAAACAGCTGCTGCCTCTCCTTCATACCCTCTCAGCTGTTCTTTTGACTGACAGCTCTGTATATATTTCAAAGAATTTTTCAGTTTATCTGAAGCATTTTTTACTTTGTCTACATCAATTTGAAGGCTATGATCTCGTATTGATCTTTCTAATACCCATCTTGCATTATATACTTTTCCAATAATACAGTTTCTGGCAATATCAAGGCTTATTTCTTCGTTTTTGCTGCTTGCATATTGCTGCTCTCTCAGCAATACATTGCCTTTTGTTTTTCCTGTAACACGAGCCAGGAATTTTCCCTGCGGCGTCATATAACAAAGGGAAATGCTTCTCTCTGCACATGCTCCCATAAGAGCAGGACTTGTTCCTCTGTAACCGAATGAAACGATTCCCTCCAGATTGTGAAGAGGAAGTCTGCCCACTTCTGTTTTTTCTTCAAAAACAACAATATTTTCCCCATCCAGCGACAGATAACTATTTTCAGAAGTAACGTATAAAGTATTTAATAACTTTTTCATTCTATTTCCTCCTCAAGCCGCTGATTCAAATATGTCTTTACGGAAACCGCTTTTCCAAGCTTCAGAATACAAATATCTTTTAATGAGCAGGCATTACAGGATTTGCTGTATTTTACTTTTGGCGTATACCCTTTTTCGTAATACTGATGCATTTCCAGGAACATATCTTTTACCTCTGTCCGAAGCTCTTCTGTAATCTCAACAGATTCCCTTCTTCTTGTTTCCCCGTAAAAAATTGCCCCTTCTGAAATTTCTGTTGAAAACATTTCTTCCAAACACATCGCCTGTGCTGCGAGCTGTAACTTATCCTCTTCCGTAAGCTTTGGTTTTCCCTTTTTATACTCTACAGGATAAACAGAAAATGTTCCTCTATGTCCCCGAAGCTGAATTCCTTCCTCGCACGGACAAAATTCAACAACATCACACTCTCCGCTTACTCCCAGACTTCTTGAAAAAACTGGAAGTGCTCTTGCCGTAATCAGTCCTTTTCGTTTTTCTTTCAATACAGGATCGTGCACTCGTTTATGAAGCAATTCCCCTACTGCTGTATGAACATTTTCTGCCCATTGCTGTTCAATATGTATAAGTGCCCACTGTCTTCTGCAAAATTTAAAATGCTGAATCCCTGATAACATTAAATATTTATCTTCTTCATAATCCATCAAATCATCCTTTTTACTTCTACTGAATCCGGAATATTTTCTTTGTGGATTTCAACAGAATATTCCTGATATTTTCTTGGGTACTCAATGCCTTCGTTCTTTTTCACTTCCACAGCATCAAATAATTTATATGCCGGACAATCTCCCAGCTCACTGCTATGCTTAAACACAATTAATTCTCTGACTGCCATCTTTCCTCTTGCAGCCGAATGGTCATGTTCAAACATATTTATAATTGCTTCCCATAACAGCTCCAAATCTTCTTCCGAAAATCCTGTAACTTTACGTGCAAGATTGGCAGAAACATATCCTTCCGCTCTATATAATCCATACGGAACTATCGTTTTTCTTCCCATTTCTGTACTTTTATTTTCGGCATCTTTTTCTGTTGTAATCGCAACTCTCGTAATCGTTACTTCCTGACTGATCACCGGGTCTATACTTCTGGCAAAACCAATCTGTACAGGTCCTCTTACCTGTCCACAATTTAAAGAAGCTTTTACAAAAGTAGTCATGACTGCGCCAAACGTCCGAATATCATAAAAATTTTCACACATATAATCCCGCAGTTTTATATCTGTTTCCGGATCGCTTTTCTTCAATTTCTTTAAAGCCTCTGTAACCTTTTTATCGTCTGTCTCTTTTACTCCAAGATTTTCACATGCCTCACGGTCGCTTCTGTTCAAGGGAATATCCTCTCTGATGTAAATCTTAAATCCTTCTTCTCCCTCTTTTACTGTTTCAACATAATTTCTTATTTTTCTTTTTAAGCAGACATCTGTTACAAGCCCTAATCCACTTTCCGGATCAATTCGCGGCATATTTCCCGCATCTGGATCTCCATTTGGATTTCCGTTTTCCACATCAAATAATACTACAAATTCATATCTGTTTTTAATCGTTTCTTTCATCTGTCTTTTCCCCCTTTTTTTCATACTTTTTCTGCATCTGATGATAATACCCTATGGTAAATTTTCCCTGTTCTTCCAGAGATAAACGTTTTGGATATTCCTCTCCAAGTTTCCCAATAATCTCCATTAAAAGATTCTCATAATATCTTTTTGCACTTTCTTTTTCCCGCTCTATTTTCTTAATATGACTGTTTTTTAATTTAATTAAAATTGGAAAAACTGATGCCGGTGTTGCACAGGCTGCATTAAAATATCTGTCCCGTATTGTCGATTTTATTCCTGGATTTGCTTCTATTTGAATACATTCCAGTACAGAAAACAGTCGTCCCAGCACATATGCTGTCTCTTCACTTTCTTCATTTAATCCCATATAATTTTCTCCTTCCTTCCAATTACAGTTTTTTATTAAATATGCTTTTATAATTCCGGCTCTGCCCCAGCTTATCTTTCCCTGCTCTGCTTTAATGCGCATCAAAGTATCTGTAAAAAGACTTGCCGGATACCTTCCTCCTGATATGACTGCCTGCATTACCATAGAAGCCATATTTGAAACAGGCTTTTTATCTTTTGCTTTCTGGTTTACTGTCTCCCACATCATCTGCCATAGTCCAAGGTATTCTCTCGTTTCCCAGGCCGGACGAACCATCTCCATTCTCTTATAATGTTTCGAGATATTTTCCAGTATGTTTCCAAAAGAATCTCGATAAAAGAGGCGTATAGATAATCTGGCTGCATTAGGAGCTAACCCTAAAATATAAAATGTTTCATCAGCATTTAAATTTATATTCTCTACTACAATGGATTTGCCTTTCCTTAATTTTTCAAAAATATCTTTTAACTTATCTTCATTATCTTCCACTGGATTTAAAAATTCTAAAAAGGTTTTCTGGTATATTTCTTCTCCTTTTTCTGCCCAGAATACCATCATAGTATCACCTAAAAGAAATGTATATTCTTTTTGGGAGAGAAGGTAATTCAATGCTGTTGTATAGGCAAATTCTGCATATTTTCCAACAGGAGCATTATAACTTTGTTCCTTCCCATAAGATTCAAAAGCCGGCGCATTAAAGGAAACAAGCGCTGCTCCGCTTGACTGCGCTCCCGGAACTCCTTTTATCGTCTTATGAATTCTGGCAATAGGTGATTTTTGTCCTGTAACAAGGCAAATCCCTTCCGTCTCTTCTCCGCTTTTTTTCTGGCTTTCCTCCCAGGCATTCTTAATATCAGCATCTTCCTGCGCCCATTTCATTCCCATGCAAAATATAAGATTTCCTCCGTCCGTAAGGTCGTCCCATATCTCTTTTATTTCTTCATTTTCTGCCGCTTTTTCAGGTTCCCAGTTTTCAAAATAAAGTCGGATCGCCTGTGCCATTTCTCCTTTTACACCATCTAATAAAAGTAAATGTTTTTCTCTGGCAGCATGAAAACACTCTAGCGCACGGCGTTTTTTATTATCATCTTCCATTTCTCTGTCAATTCCCAGAAAATATTTTGCATTGTCGCAGAGAAAATTTGCAGCTACACCGGAAGACCTGGAAACCATTTCCGGAACCCGCATAGAATCCGGAACTATAATAGTTTTCTTTCCTCTTGTCTCCTCTGTTTTCAAACAAAAAATGCCTCTTATTTTTCCCTCTTTTGATAAATTAACAGCATAGGAAACTTTAGCAGTACACCAGCCTTTCCGTGATACTTTTTCATCTCTGGCAAGAACTTCATAATATCTTGTCAATGCCTGCAATATCATCGTATCACCTCACAGTCTCTTAAATCCAAAATCCCATGTCTCATAACTGCCCGAAAAAACATAGGACGTATATTTGCCTTATCCGAATAATCCATGTCATACAACATAATTCCCAAATCTTTTTCCGGCACATCATCATAGCAGGTTGTAATTGTTTCCTCTTCACACAAAGCAAAATGTGCAGGGAATTCTCTGCAGCCAAAGTACGGCATATGATAGCAGGCTCCTTTTCTTAACCTCCTCATTATAATATCTTTGAACTTTCCGGGATTATCTGTTTCATTTGCTTTTTCCGTCATGTCAAAATGCGCCTCTATTACATACTCCACATCTGTCAGCAACACCGAAGCTCGCTGTACAATTTCCTCTTTGCTGCTGATATAAAGAGGCTTTTTCGCTCCATTATATACTTGCAAAACATTATTTAATGAAACCTTACTTTTCACCTCATTTCTTCTTACGCTTGTAAATCGTACCGGTTTTTTTACATATATTTTGTCGATCACCCATCGCATTCCAGGGTGCCAGTAAATCGCCTCCAGAATCCCTCTTGCCGCTGAAGGTGTCATGACATCATACGAGTATCTTTCCACTTTCACTTCCGGTCTTGAAAAAAGAGCATAATCTCCCCATACCCGTACTTTTACTCCTACGCCCATCCCCAACTCTCCTTTCTTCTCATAATATCTCTCCTTTCCTGTAACATTCTGCTATATAATCTCTGGATTGGTAGTAAAAATCGGTATTGTAATCTGAGATATGTTCATCTATCCACGAATGATATACTTCCCATATTCCCTTTATAATTTCCTCATCTCCGTAACAATCCTCTATAAGGCGCTCGTACACTTCTCCAATATCCCAATAATCAGGAATCGTATATTCACACGCAGCTTCATTATCAAAGGTTCCTGCATTTATTTTACTTTCCTCTATGAATTCCTTTGCTACCTTTTCTATCGGTTCGCAATGAAATACGTCCGCATATTCATAAATTCTTTCAATCCGCTCTTTTCCCAGAAAATCTACTACTTCTCGTCTTGTCCTTTTTACTTTTCTTCCTATATATTCAATCAAACTGCATGCAAAAAACAAATCATTGTTATTTTTTCTTCCCATAGACCAGCTCACTTCCTATAAATTGTAATGTATCAAGAGCAGAAACCGTATGAAAACTAATCTGATGCGTAGGATACTTAAATTTAACCAGTTCCCAGAATGCTGCTCTTGAAATTTTCCCGTCTATAAAATTTTGAATATAATTATAGATTGTATCATCTGCCATAGGACCTTCTACAATATCATAATTATGTGATTTTCCATATCTGCAGGCGACCACAAAATCCAACCATTCTTCTGTCATCTTTTCAAATATAAGGCAGTTAAGATTATCGTCTGGCGTATATTCATATTTATTTACATATCCTGCTTTTCCATGTCGTATTGCCCACCGTTCTGCCTGTTTTTGATATTTGGTACAATAAAACCCAAAATAAAAATCTTTATTAAACTCTGCTTTTCTTATCTCCGGAAATTTTACTACCTCTTTA
>URHH01000122.1 GCA_900547615.1 uncultured Blautia sp.
CGTGGGATTACCTTCCGGCTTTTTTATGAAAATAAAGAAACAAAGACCGATTTTCGGATCTTCGGGATTTCTGCTGATAAATTCAGGAGAAGAAAGAAAAAAGCGTCAGGAAAGAGAGCGCGCCCGGAAGAGAAAATTTCAGATGAAAATATTTCTGCAGAAAAAGAACTGCCTTCCGTTACAGAAACTAAGGAAAAGACTGAGATGCTAAAAATACAGGAAAAGGCAGCGAAAGAAAAAGAAGAAAAAAGAGAAGAAATTCAGGAAAGCGAGCCGGAAAAGAAAAAGCCGGGTTTATTAAAGGGATTTATGGAGAAAATAAAAAGTATCCCTGCCAAAATCCGAAAAATCCGGTTAACAATCAAAAGAACCTGTGTTAAAATAGAATGGTGGAAGGGTTTTTTTTCCAATCCGAGAATAAAAGAAGCAATATCCTTCTGCTGGAAAGATATAAAAAAACTGATTCGTCATATTCTGCCGGTAAAGGTGGAAGGAAATGTTACCTTTGGTTTTGAGGATCCTTCCATAACGGGAAGAATCGTGGCGCTTCTGGGAATGTCCATTCCCTTTCATAAAAACCGCATTCAGGTCATGCCGCTTTTTCAGACAGACAGAAATATTCTGGAAGGCAATATAAAGATGAAGGGCAGGATTTATGGCGTTGTTCTTGTAAAAACAGCAGCAGAGATTTATTTTAATAAAAATGTAAAATACATGATAAACCGATGGAAGCATAAGGAGGCATAATTATGGAGAAAGAAAACAATTTCAAAGAGACAGTAGCGTCCCTCTTTCAGGGAATGGACAGCTTTGTATCTGCAAAAACCGTGGTGGGAGATGCCATTCATGTGGGAGATACCATTATTCTTCCATTGGTTGACGTGTCTTTCGGCGTGGGAGCCGGCGCATTTGAAGGTCAGGGAAAGAACAACGGCGGAGGCGGTCTTGGCGGAAAAATGACGCCCTGTGCAGTTCTTGTGATCCAGAATGGAACAACAAAGCTTGTGAATGTAAAGAACCAGGACGGTCTTACAAAGGTTCTGGATATGGTTCCTGATTTTGTGAACCGATTCGCTCCGGGAGCAAAAGAATCCGGAAACCCTTCTGAAACAGAAGTATAGTGCTCATAACTCCTTTTCCTGCATATACTAAAGTAAGAAAAGAAAAATGGAAAAGGAAAAGTGGGAAGATTTTTTGGACTGATACTGTTTTTTATTGGTCTTGGAATGGTGATCGGAATGCTGATTTCCGACAGTGTGATCATAATTGTGGCAGGAACTATGTGCCTTCTTTGCGGGTATCATCTGTTTTGCCGGTAAGCAGGTGTGGAGAGAGAAATTTCTTCATGCCTGTTTTTTTGTAAATGGAAAATGAGTGTGGTATAATCAGGGAAAGAGAAAACAGATTTGTCATGGGAGGACGGGGTGTATTATGCGGCAGGATATATTGGAAAAACTTCAAGAAGAAATATGGGAAAGATGCCAGAAGCAGACAAATAAATTTGGGATAGGGTGTTATTATCATATTGCGTCAGTAGTTAAGAATGCAGAAGTTTTATCGGATAAATACGGTGCAGATAAAGAGGTTGTTATGATCGCTGCGTGGCTTCATGATATTGCTTCAATTACAGATTATAATCTTTATAAACTGCATCATATATATAGTGCTGAAATGGCAGAAAGCATTTTAAAAGAATATAGATATGATGAAAATAAAATTGCATTAGTACAGAACTGTATCAGAAATCATAGAGGAAGTTTAAATTTTGAAAAAAATAGTTTAGAAGAGGTATGTGTTGCAGACGCAGATGCTCTTTCTCATTTTGAGAGTATACCAGATCTACTCTATTTAGCTTACGCTCAAAGAGGAATGAATGTAGAAGAGGGTAAAAAGTTTGTAAGAGATAAATTGACAAGAAGCTTTCAAAAATTATCCGTTGAAAGTAAAAAATATTGCAGAGATAAATTTGAAAGAGCTATGGAAATTTTGAAGTAGAAGATAAGAGAAATTTGTGAATAGTAAGGAGAAAATAGTTGCAGAAATTAATTATACTAAGAGGAAACTCTGGAAGCGGAAAAACGACAGTTGCCAGATTGCTTCAGGGAAAATTCGGTCCAAATACGATGTTGATTTCCAGTGATATGGTGCGTATGGAGATGCTCCATGTATGGGGACCGCAGGGAATTGAGAAATCGCAGCCATTGATGATTGAACTTCTAAAATATGGAAAACAGCATTCGGAAATTACAATATTGGAAGGTGTTTTGCCGGCAGATGCCTATGATAATTTATTTCAGACAGCTTTGCAGGAATATGGAAATCATATTTTGGCGTACTATTATGACATTCCATTTGAAGAAACTCTGATTCGGCATAAGACAAAGCCAAATTGTAATGATTTTGGAGAAGAAGACATGAGAAGATGGTGGAGGGAAAAGGATTATCTTGGAATTATACCGGAAAAAACTCTGGATAAAGAGATCAGCCTGGAAAATGCTGTGGAACGGATATATGAAGACTGCATAAATGATATGGGAAGATGAGGTGACACAGATGGAGAAAAAAGCGCTCAGTGAAAAAGAAAAATATTTGACCATATTATTGTGTGTTGTGGGAACAGCCTTGGCTCTTTATGTAGGAATCTGTCATTATATGGGATTGTTCGGAAAAATGGAATATTTTCAATACCAGCTCATCATTGCTGCAGGAAGTGATGTATTGTTCTGCCCCCGCTGGTTTCTTCACAGCGTGTTTGCGGGGTTTCTTCTTGTTTTTTGTATATATGGGATTTATCGGATAAAAACAAAGAAAAAACGGTATGGAATGCTGATATTATGGCTGTTTCTTTCCTGGTGGCTGAATTTGCTTTTTACTCCCGGTTCCGCTATGGTGTGGATTATGACAGTGATTATTGGCGGAATGTTCGCATTTGCAAATGTTCCATCTATGATTGGAAGAACGATTACCCGAAACCTGGTGTTTAAAGCCGGAGATTTGGAAAAAAATCAGGAAGAATTATGCAGACGGAAACTGAGACAAGCGGAATGGATCTGCTTTTTTCCTCTGAAAAAGATACTGGCTGCAGGTGCATGGCTGTTCTGTCTGTTTGTGGTTTTCGCAGGAATTGTTACATTTTTGCAGGAACAAAAACCGGAAGATATATCGTACATTATTTTGTTTCTTTTGATTGCAGTTTTTACAGCCAAGAAAGTATGGCGTTACGTTTTGACACCGTATCACTGCATTCCTGTTCTTAATAAAATTTTTTCAGGGGAAGAACTGCAGACTCTGTTAAAAGGGGAAAGATTTGAACCGGTTTCTTTTGAAAACGAAGATTTGCAAAAATATATGCCTGTTTTACTCAGCGAAAACTGGGCGATTCTGGAAGGAATGCTGATTTCCAGAAAGCTTTTGCTTACTGTTTATACTTATTCAGGAAGAAAGGTTTCTTGCATAAAATGCAGGTATCTGGACGGAAAAAGATTTGACACAAAAACAACGTATCTTCATCTGCATGGAAAGCGGAATGAAGAATTGGAGAAGGTATTGTCTCAGATTCCCAGGATTGATTTTCCTGCTATCTGTTCTGATAAAATCGCAGAAAGATACGGAGAATTATTCCCGGAAAAAAAGGATTCAAAGGAAAAACTCTGGTATTTGCTTACGAATGATATTTCTGAAGCGGAGCAGGCATATCAGAAGATGTTTCCTTCCCGTGAGAGGAAGAAAAAACAAAATAAAAGTAATGGAGAAAGAGAGGGTAAAAAGGTATGAAAAAACAGAGGATTGCGTTTGTGATAGGCTGTGTATTGACAGGGAGCGTGTTTTTAGGATATGAAACCAGGGCACAGGATCCTGCTTCATCAGGACAGGAAAAAACATGTACAGATGAGACGATAGTTTCTCAGTTGAAAAATGATGGCACACCGGAATTTGTTTTAGACGGAGAATATTATACGCTTCCGCTGGAAGCCTCTCAGTTAATAGAAGATGGCTGGACGCTGGAGACAGAAACGTACCAGGCGGAAGACGTTTCTCTGCAGCCGGGAGAAAGAATTTCCGGTGAGTTTACAAAAGAAGAGGAAAAACTGAAAGTATGGATTGTAAATGATGATTCGACATCAGGGAAACCGGCAAAAGAGGGAACAATCATTGAGGTGGGATTTTCTGCGAAAAAGGACACCGAGAATCCGGATTTTTTTGTGACTCTGAACGGCGTTCATTGCGCCATGTCAGATGAGGCGTTAAAAGAAGCGCTTGCAGATGTAGAAGGATATGAGATAAATTCCGCGGGAGGAATCAATATTTCACGCACTGTGGACGACGATGTACTTGATATTTTTAAGGTAACGTTACTTGGGGACGCAACAGGAATCAACATTTGCTCAGACAACATTTTTGAGTATCAGGACTATCAGCCGAAGGAGGAAAAACAGAAAAATGCGGACAGACAGGTGGCAGCGTATCAGGAAAAAACAGAGAAAGAGATAGAGCCTTTTGCAAATGATTTTAATGGGATTATTGAAGGATATGATGAAAATTTAAGCGTTGGTTTTTACAGCGAAGGCACGGTATGGGGAAAAGAAAGCGGAGAATATAAAAAAATAGCAGGAACGCCTATTTCTTGGGAAGTTTCCCTTTATATTGCAGAGGATACCACCGGTCAGTTATATTGTATTGCAAATCAGAAATTAAATGAAGAAGGAGTTGTAGAGGAGGCACTGGAACTGAAAGAGGGAGATGAGATCCGCGTATGGGGATATGCCTCCCAGTATCTTGAGGTGACAGAAGAGCAGAAACTGGTTGTGGTACAGCCGGGGATTGTGGAGAAAAATGGAGAGATGATTATTTTAGATGAAAATCTGAAAGGGGAATGAGTGTTATGAACGTAGGATTTTGGCTGTGTATTGTTCTGGTTCCGGGATTTTTACTGACTGGTATCGTATTTGCCGTATTAAAAGAGAGGGGAGCAAAATTTGTTTCCGGGTTTAATACGCTTCCGGAAAAAGAGCAGGAATGGTACGATAAGGCATGGATTGTGAAAGATATAAGAAATTCCAGCTTTATATGGTCGGCTATTATGCTTGTCGGAGCAATTCTGTCATATTTTTTCACCAGTTATATGGCGGTAGCCGCATATATTATCTGGGGAATCTGGTTTTTCAAAGATGTACACTGGGACGCGCATAAGGCATTTAAAAAATATTTACGAAATGATAAAACAGGAGGTGCGGACAGATGAAAGCTTTCGTAAGAAACGCAGAAATGAAAGATTATGAAGCGGTGGTAAATATTATGGCGCAGGTTCAGGAAATGCACGTGAAATGGCGTCCTGATATATATAAAACAAATGAGAAGATGATTCCGGCGGATAAGTTTGCCGGGATTCTGAAAGAGGGCACATTTTTTGTTGCCGAGGCAGACGGGATTGTAGTTGGAATTATGGGAATCGCATTGCGGCATATAGAAAATCCGTCACATGTTACGAGAAATGTAATTTTTATCGACAGCATGGCAGTAGACGAGAAGTACCGTGGAAGGGGAATCGGGCACCTGTTTTTCGAAAAATCAAAGCAGATAAAAGAGGAAAGACATTACGATGCAGTGGAATTGCAGGTAAATGCAAAAAACAAAGCTGCCTATGAGATGTATGTGAAATGCGGGTTTCGGGAGAAATCTATTAATATGGAGCTGATTTAAAAAGCGGGTGACAGCCTTTGAATGATTTGTTAAAATGATACTAAGAGGACAGCCATAATTTTGCTGTTTTCCACTTACTTAAGAGAAAACACTTATTATATGAATATTGCATAAGTGGAGGATAAAAATCTTATACGGAGGTGGAAATGTGAAACGGCAGACAAATTTGGCACAGGCAATCGATATGGCGGCAGACAAAGCCAGATATGACGAATGTGCAAAGAAATTATTAAGCTACAAGGCGGTGCTTGCATGGATTTTAAAGTCCTGTACAAAAGAATTTTCCCAGTATAGTGTTCAGTTTATCTGTGAAAACTGTTTAAAAGGGAAGGCGGAGATCTCGCAGCATGCAGTTCATCAAGATGAGAAGAGCACAGATGATCTTGACGGAGATACCCGGATTGAAGGGCTTAATACAGAGGCAGGATCTATGAAAGAGCGGACGGTATATTTTGATATTCGCTTTAAAGCCCTGCTTCCCGGAAGCAAAGAGCCTGTACAGCTTATTGTAAATCTGGAAATACAAGTCGATGATACGCCGGGGTATCCCCTGGTTACCCGTGGTTTTTATTATTGTGCCAGAATGATTTCTGAACAATATGGGACAGTATTTACGGGGGAAGACTATGGAAAACTTCAGAAAGTATACAGTATCTGGATTTGTCCGGATCCGGCAAAAAAGCGAAAAAACGGTATTTTTCGGTATCATACAATAGAAGATAAAATAATGGGGGAATCCGATGTGCATTCAGAAGCATATGATTTGATGGAAGTGATTGTTTTACATCTTGGCGATGCGGAAGAAGAGAGCGGAAATGAAATCTTAAATCTGCTGAATGTGCTGTTTTCTTCATCGTTGTCACCGAATGAAAAAAAGCAGAGATTACATAAGGATTTCCATATTGCAATGACGGCAGAACTGGAGAGTGAGGTGAAAAATATGTGTAACTTAAGTCAGGCGCTTATTGAACAAGGAATCGAACAAGGAATCGAACAGGGCGTCGAACAGGGTGTGCAAAAAGAGAAATTATCCCTTACAAAGATGATGATCCAGGAAGGAGAAGACATAGAGAAGATTAAAAAATACACAGGTTATTCTATTGAAAAAATAAGGGAAATTGCAGAATCAATGGAAAAGTAATGGATAAAAAATAAAGAAGAGACTGCGCACTAATTATTTAGTGCGACAGTCCCGCAGGGAGAAACAAAATGAAGTATCGCAGTTTACAGGAACATGAAATCGATCGGGAACTGTTTCGTGATTTTATCAGGCGGCAGATTGTTACAAAATGCTGGCGAAAAGAAGATGGAGAATGGATTATAAAAGACGCCCCTTTTATTGATGACTGGACAGAGCAGGATTATAAGCTGCTGATTCAGTGCCTGAAACATACAGTCAGAACAGGAGGGGTTGTTTATGGAGCTTTTTATGAGGGAAAACTAAAAGGCTTTGCCGCTGTTCTTCCGGAAATATTCGGCGGGGAAAATAAATATATAGACCTGGCTGCCATTCATGTATCTCAGGATATGAGAGGGACAGGAATCGGAACGGCTCTATTTAAAGAAGCCAAAAGATGGGCAAAGGAAAAAGGAGCGGAGAAACTTTATATTTCTGCTCATTCCGCTGTGGAAAGCCAGGCGTTTTATAAACGCATGGGCTGCGTTGAGGCGAAATGGTATAAAAAGGAGCATGTGGAAGAAGAGCCGTTTGACTGTCAGCTGGAAGTAAAATTATAAGAGAAATGGCGTATTTTCGCCTGTGCAAAGATTCTTTGCATGGGAAAACAGCACGATGCAAAGCATGGCTGCTGGTCATTTACAGAAACCGGAGGCATAATGGATACAGAAAGGAGGATAGTGTGAAAGAAAGTAGAGAACAGCCGAAAAATGGCGCACTGAAACAAGCTATT
>URHH01000123.1 GCA_900547615.1 uncultured Blautia sp.
CCTGTCTCATTCTGGCGGATCGCGTTATCGTAATATTTGATCTGGCTGCGGATGACTTTGGATATTTCTTCAGGTTTTAATTGCATGTTTCCATTCCATCCTTTAAACAATTATTTCGTTCAGTTTCCTGGAAATGCCGTCCAGACGGCTCTGCACCGTTCCGTCAAGCTGTTTTCCTTCTAATTCCACACGCAGACCCGCCAGTACGGAAGAATCCGTCTTCTGCACCAGCTTTACTTTTTTTCCGCTCATCTTTTCCAGTTTCGCTTTTAAAAGCTCCATCTGCCTGTCTGTAAGAGGCACTGCACTTGTGACAGAAGCCTCCGCAATGTTATTATCTGCATAATACCGCCGGGTAAATTCCTCACAGCAGCCTGCAAATTCGTGGATAAGATTCTTATCGCACAGCAGTTTTAAAAAATTTACCAGATAGCGCTCTGCCTGTGCTCCGAAAGCCTTTTCAATCAGCTCCGTCCTCTCCTTTTTTGGAATGGACGGCTCGCCGAGAAGATGAAGATATTCCGGAGTTTCCCTGAATATCTTACGGATCTCCTCCATCTCTTCCAGAATCACATCTGAGAGCTTCTCCTCTGCGGCAAGGTCGTACAGACTGCCGCCGTATAATCTGGCAGTCCGGGTCATGATGCCTCACCTACATTCGTTATAAACTCATCAATCAGTTTCGCGTGGTCTTCCTCGCTGATTTCCCTCTCGATCACCTTACCTGCGATCTCCATTGCCATGCCGCCGATCTCGCCTTTGATCTCATTGACAGCTTTTCTCTTCTCCTGGGCAATGTCAGCCTCTGCCTTTTCTTTCATTGCAGCCGCCTGAAGAGCTGCGTCTTTCAACATCTCTTCACTCTGAACAGCCGCTGTTTTCTGGGCAGTTGTAAGAATCTCATTCGCCTTGTTCTTTGCGTCCTGCATATTTTTCTCGTACTCTTCCTTCATTGCAAGAGCCTCATCTTTTGCCTTTACAGCGTCCTGGATCTGCGCGTCCGCCTTTGCTCTGCGCTTTTCCAGCATCTCATTGATGGGCTTGAAAAGAAAGCGTTTGATCAAATATACCTGGATAAAAAGGTTTAAGATCGTTGCGATAAAATTCCACGGCACAATCGTTACTAAATCCTGTACCTGCATTCCTGTAACCTCCTGTTTCTGCCGGTCTTTCTGTTCCCTCAGAACAATTTATCAGCTCAGGAAATTCATGAACATACCAGGAGCAACAAAAATAAGAAGAAGACCGGTTACAAAACCGTAAATACCTGTTGTCTCTGCGATAGCACAGCCGAGAAGCATGGTAGAAGTAACGTCGCCTTTGCACTCCGGCTGACGTCCGATTGCTTCCAGAGCCTTTGCAACTGCATTACCTTCACCAATACCAGGTCCGATACCGGCGATCAGGGCACAGCCCGCACCGATTGCACATCCTGCCAACGCGATACCTTTTGCAAGTAACTGAAAATCCATAATAAAATCCTCCTGTAAAATGTATTTGTTTTATTAAATCTCTTTTTAAAAATCTGTTTACTCCTCCGCTGCATTTGCAATGTACATGACTGTCAGCATACAGAAGATAAACGCCTGCATTACTCCGGAAAACCAGTCAAAATAAACGGACAGGATTGCCGGTATACCCACATCAAGAATGGGGATTTTCGATAAAACGTCTCCCAGGACTCCCGGAAGAATGCCAAGGACTGCAGAGCTTGCTACTGCCAGCGCTCCGTAAATCAGCCCGTTGATGACTACGCCTGATAAAATATTTCCAAAGTGACGGCACGCCATACTTACAGGCGTTGCCAGCTCAGACAGAATATTAAACGGAGTCATAACAGCGATCGGCGTGGTAAATCCCTTCAGATAACCTCCAAATCCGTTTGTCTGTATCTTCTGCGCTGTGATCATAATAAAGACTACGACTGCCCAGGCAGCTTCTGTTGAAAGGTCTGCCGTCGGACTTCGAAGACCGATAAGACTTATCAGGTTCGATACAACACTGGTAGCAAAAAGAGCTGCGACAAAAGGAATGAGATAACTGAATCTTTCTCCCATATTTCCCACAACAAAGCTGTTCGCCTTCTCTACAATAAATTCTGCCAGAGCCTGCCGTTTGGAAATATTCTCTTCCTTCAGATCGTGAGTCAGCCAGATGCAGAAACCTGTTATCAGGATCATAACGATCCAGCTTACCACCATTGTCTCACTGATGCGGAGCTTTCCCAGAACAGGAAGTTCAAGAGGCAGCTCCCAGAGTATTCTGGCACCGGTAACATCTAGTTCCATATGTTTCCACCTCCCATCTTTGATTTATTTTTCTCATATTTCCTGAAATACACTATTTTTTTCTCCCAACAATTCCCATAAGCTTAATGCCTGTTCCCGGAAATAAAAGGGGAAGAATGCCTGCCACAAACTGAAAACAGGGGGCTGCGATCGCAATCACCACCCAGAGCATCTGAATCAGCATTCTCTGGGAGTAGCTTGCTTTCATACGCATTCTGGCAGCCGCCTCGTCCTCTGACGCAGCAACCTTCTGTACGGTAAGACCCATGAGAAAAAAATTCAGCACTGCCACAAGACTTCCAAAGAGTCCTCCCAGGATTACCGTGTAATCAAACGGGACTTTTTCCGGCATTCCCATATGAAGCCCGAAAAATACGACCCACATTATCACCGTACCTGCTGCCGTGATCACTGCCACTCTTCTTGTCTCTTTCTTTACAGCCGGCTGAATATCATGGAACATACTGCTCATAATACTTCCTTTCTTTCCTTATCCGGCTTCAGATATGCCGGTTAAAGGATACTTTCTGTTTTTTCTTTTTTTCTTCTTTTTTCTGGTGTTTCACAGTGCTTAAATAAAACTTATATGCCACTGTTGCAGAACCGCCCATTCCAAAGAAAAAGCCCGGAATATACACCCAGCTTCCAGCTCCGGCTTTTGCAGCCAGCCACCAGCAGCCTGCAAGGCAAAGAAGCAGAGGGGTAATAAACGAAAGACCGAACTGACTCAGCATAGCTATATTTTTCCAGATTTCTGCTCCCTTTTTCATCTTCCCCTCCTCTTTCACACAACAGGCTTGTTATATAGTCAAATTCTAACATATTGCCAGGATAATTACAACATATCACTCATTTTTGCACCCAAAATTGTTACTGCTCACTCCGTTCACAGCAGGAAGCCGAAATTACAGAACACTACTGGTAAGTAAAAGACCGGACTGCTGCCCGGTCTTCTCTTTTGTATTCTCTCTGCCTGTCAGGATACGTCTGTCAATATATGTAATTGCTGTACGCAGGATCCTCAATATTTGTGCTGTCAATCCACTGTGGCTCAAGGAAGCTGTTCTTTTCCACATTCACGCCTTCCTTTGTCAGGTCGAGAGCGGTAAGAATGGTAATATATCCCATTGCGTACGGGTCCTGAGAAACGATTCCAAGCTCTGTTCCGTCTTTTACTGCCTTCTGCTGCTTATCTGTGGCGTCTGTTCCCACCATCACAATACTGGAATCTTCCGGCTTTTTCAGCCCCAGATACATTTCCGATATATCGGCGTTTGTGCAGTAAACGCCAGCCAGATCCGGATGTTTTTCAAGTGCTTCTTTCATGGCTGCTTCCATATCTTTTACGCCGTCCTGATATATGATCTCTGCCACTTCAATTCCATCAGACTCTGCAATTTTCCTCTGGAAACCGCTGATCCTGTCCTGAATGCTGGCTGTTTTTTCCTGAGCGGAAAATACGGCAATCTTACCACTTCCATTTAAGGCTTCTGAAAGCTTTTCCGCTGCCATCTCTCCTGCCTTTTCATTGTCTGTGCTTCGAAATGCGCCTACAAGCTCCGTATCCGCCACATTGGAATCAAATACGACTACCGGGATCCCATTTTCTGCCGCTGTCTCAAGCTGTGCCTGACAGGATTCCATATCTCCTGCTGAAAGACAAAGCGCAGCCGGATTCTCGGCGATGACCGCGTCCAGCGTAT
Organism: uncultured Blautia sp.; assembly: GCA_900547615.1. Taxonomy (GTDB): domain Bacteria; phylum Bacillota; class Clostridia; order Lachnospirales; family Lachnospiraceae; genus Blautia_A. The sequence continues at coordinate 3,992 of URHH01000123.1, forward strand.
TGATCTGTGTCTCTACCTCCCGCTCGTCGTCGGGGCCTTCGAATGTCATGGTCACTGCATCTTCTTTTGAAAAACCATAGGCTTCGTTTACCGCTTTTACCGCGTCTTCCATACCTGCCTGTACTTTATCCCAGAACTGTCCTTCTGTATTTTTGCTTACAACAGCGACTCTGGAACCTGCCTCAATTTTCACGGAAGTATCAATTTCCGGAAGCAGAGGGTCTTCTACTTTTTCCTGCGCATTCTCTTCCGCTGCCTCTTCTCCTGTATTCTCTTCGGGAGATGCTGCGATTCTGTTGGTTTTTCCGGGAATAATCCCTGCAACTGCTACTGCCGCCAAAACGATCATGGAGGCAACCGCCGCCTTCTTCATCTTCATTCTCCTCTTCTGCTTTACATAGATTTAACAGTTTCTTTTGCTATTTTTTTCATTATACACTTTTTCCTTCTGCCGTCTATAGTTTTAATACTTTTTTCACAATTTCCGTCAAAATTGCCGATGTTTTCTTTCTTCACAGCCGCTTCCAAAATACCCCTAATCCCAGACGTCCCACTCTTTCCCCAGTTCATATGCTGTGGAAAAAGCAAGCGGTCCCAGGATTACCCCTGCGCCTCCGAAAATCAGAACGCCGATGTAGACGCAGCCCAGAATCACAAGCGGCGAAACGCCCAGCCTTCCGCCCAAAAGCCTTGCCTCCAGCACCTCCCTTAAAAAACTTGTAACCAGGTCAAGAATCACACAGCCCACAGCAATTCCCACCTCTCCTCTGATAAGAAAAACAATCGCTGCCGGATAAAGAATCGTACCCGTACCTATAAGGGGAATAGCGTCAAGTATCCCCAGAGCAATACCGAATATAAGAAAATACGGGCTTTTCATAAGCCAGAAGCCTGCGGCACAGACAACGGCAACGATTACTATAATAAGAATCTGCGCCTTAAAATAAACGGCTGTCGTCTCTTTCAGCCTTCGAAACGCTCTCCGGATCCCGGCAAGCCAGGAATATTCTCTGATTTTTTTCTGTATATTTTCCATATCTCCCATAATAAAAGAAGTGGAAATATACGTCACAACAAGTCCTGAAATAAATAGAATCACATGCTTTGCCATTCCCACAATCTTCCCTATATTTTCCGGAGTAAGCGCCGAAAGAAAAACTTCCATTATATTCGCGCCCTGCTCCATCAAATATCTTTTTGTTTCCGCGCTGCTGTGCCCGGTAACCTCTTCCAGAAATCCACAGCAGGAATCCAGCATTCTCTCTCCTGTTTTCAAAAGCGCGGGAATATTTGCCACAGCCTCCTGAAGCTGCCCCATAATCCCCAAAATCCCCCAGTAAGCGAGTATTCCCAGCGCCGCAAACAAAAGAGTAAGAAAAATCGTTCCCACAATCCCTCTTTTGATCCCTGTTTTTTTCTCCACACGGACAGCCTCCGGGTAAAGCCACCCTGCCAGAAAAATTGCCGTCACAAAAGGGATTACAGCAGGCAGAAAAAAGCGGTATCCCGCATACACCCCTGCTATAATCCCTGTTATTGTCAGTTTTCTTTTCCATTCTACATTCACAGAACTCACCATACTTTTCCTTTTTGTGATGCCTGGTATCTTTTGCCCCGGCATCTTTTTGTTAGTATGGCAATTTCTTCAAAAATTATTCCGGAAAAAAGCCTTTTGTAAATGAAGCGTCTTTAAATCCCTGAAAAACTTCTCCCTCCGGTTTTACCTGAAAGTGCATCGTCTTTTTTGAAGAGGGCGCTGTAAAAGTAAGAGAAGCGGAACAAAGTCCCGGAAACCTTCCCCCGTTTTCTCCGTCTCCGTATTTCCTGTCCCCTGCAAGCGGCATTCCCGCATGTGCCATCTGCACACGTATCTGGTGATGCCTTCCGGTATCCAGTAAAATACGTATGAGAAATTTTTCTTTTCCCTTCTCATCTCTGCACTTATCCACAAGCCGGTACTGAAGACGGGCTTTTTTTCCACCCGGAGTCCCGGGTTTTACAACAGAAGAGGTATTGCTTCTTCCGTCTTTTTTCAGATAATCCTCCAGAATCCCCTCTTCTTTTTCCACTTTTCCGTATGTCACTGCCAGGTATTCTTTTTTCATCTTTCCGCTGCTTATCTGCGCGCTTAATTCCTTTGCCGCCTTTGGTGTCTTTGCAAACACAAGAATCCCTTCCACCGGCTGATCAAGGCGATGCACTACTGCGGCATAGGGAATTTTTTCCGGCTGCTTTAAAGCCAGGTAATTTTTTATCATACTCTCCATGTCCATCGTTCCGATTCCTGCATTTTGAACAGCAAGTCCTGCCGGCTTATGGCACATCAGAATCTCTCTGTCCTCAAATATGATCATATCCTCTGTTCTTTTCATAAAAAAATCTCCTTTTCAGGAGAGTATACCTTAATCCCGCGCTTCTGGCAACAGATAAAACAACGCAGTAAGACGGTCATCACTTTCTTATTATTTCATAAATCCTGAAAATGATGACCGCCTCAATGTTCTTCGTTATTCAATTATTCGTCCTCTTACTCTTTCTTATTTTACTCTTTATCTGTTTATATGTATCGTCTTCTTTATTCACTTTTTATCTATACGTACATATCTCTCTCTTTATTTCCTGCTCATAAACGATATGATTTTATATCACTCGATTTATTTAGAAAGTTTTATAGCTTTTAAATTATAATTTCACGGATTATAATTTATCTTATTTAATAAAGAAATCATGGTTATACTTTTCCCTGTTTGTTTAAACACCTTCGAACTTAAATTCTTAAAACCGAATCTGCTTAATTTGTGTGCGCTTTTATTCCTGGCAAATAAGTTTACGGTAAAATATTTTTTATGAACCTTATCTTTACATATTTAATAAAAGTATGGGAAACGTTCCAACGTATTTCTTTTATAAATTATCTTTTTAAGATAATTTCTGATGTAAAGTTTCAATTCATATAGTAAATTATATTACTTATATGGATTTCAAAATATCCTCCTTATCTATTTTCGAAATTCTCCGGAACTCTTCTTCCGGACGATTCTCTAAGATAATGGTTATACTCTCTCGAAAAATGTTTCTTTACACAAATTCCGAAACCTTTATATCAGTTTTGTGACATTATTCAATATGAAAAATCGCTACTATAATACCTGTACTTATTGTTTTTGATATAAAATAAAAACATTCATCTTATATTAAAAACTCTATATATTATTTTCACTGTACCAGGTCTTTCTTGCAGGAAACACGATTCCTGTCACTTTCATATTGATGAATGAAATTCTACCTTCCCACCGGAATCACCAAATCCTTTCTGATATTTTATATCTTTTGTACTTTGGTTTGTTTTTTCTTTTGATGGGATTATAATACCACCGTCCACTGCTTTTGTCAATACTTTTTTGATATTTTTTCAAAATTTTTCTTTTATAATCTTACTTAATTTTATTTATTGTATTATTTATTTATATTTTTATAAAAATTCAGACTTTTTAATCACCATAATCCGGACAAAACCTTTTTCTTTACGAAAGGAGGCAGGAATATAATGTGAACTTCCTTGATAATTAACTCTCGTTTGCATCAAAACAAGTAGAGAAGGCA
>URHH01000124.1 GCA_900547615.1 uncultured Blautia sp.
TTATATTTTGGGTATTTTTTGAAAGTTGTTTGTAATGATGTATTGCAAAACAGGTAACTGTGGATAAAACTGCGGAAACTCAAGTAAATACTACCTTTACTATCCGGGACAATTATGATAAAATTTATAGACAGAGAAGTGAGGTGCTCATGTGCAGGAGACAGAAAAGCATGTAATGAACGAAAAGGATTTGCAAATGCTGAAAGAACTGCGCCTGATGGATGATGACTTTTTTTCTGAAGCTTTGGATGGAAAGATAGAGGCAGTCGAATATATCATAAATACCATTCTTGAGAGAAATGATATTAAAGTAAAATCCACAAAGGCACAGGTTGAGTACAAAAGTGCAACAAAACGTTCCATTATTTTAGATATCCAAGCAGAAGATGCAAACGGAAAGGTCATAGATATTGAAATACAGCGTTCCGATCGTGACTCTGGTGTAAAACGAGCCAGATTCCACAGCAGTATGATTGACCGGACGCTTCTTTCTAAAGGCGAAGATTTTGAAGATTTAGTGGATACTTATGTGATTTTCATTACTGAAAATGATAAATTTGGTAAAGGAATCCCTCTTTATCATATCGAGCGACGGATTGAGGAAATGGATTACGCAGTATTCGGTGATGGAACGCATATCATATATGTAAATGGGGAATATAGAAATATGGAACACCCCATTGGAAGTTTAATGCATGATTTCAACTGTAAGGAAGCAAAAGACATTGTAAATCCGCTGTTGGCAGAAGAAGTCCGATATTTAAAGGAGACAGAAGGAGGTCGAAGCCAGATGTGTAAAGCTATGGAAGAAATGAGAAAAGAGGCTGTTCATAAAAACACGGTAGAATTAGCACTTAAGATGCTGGCAAGAGGACGTGATTCATTGGAAGAAATAGCAGAAATGACCGGCTTACCTTTGGATGAAGTTCGCAAGTTGGCTAAAAAGGATATTGCTTAAAGCTGTTCAACCCCAGATGTAGATATCTGGGGTGTTTTTTTATGCAAAAACAGCGAATATTTATGAATAACATCAAATTATCTGCAAAAGGGAAAAAACAGCAATTTTGTCCCTATAATTTATCAAGCTATAGGGGCAAACAGGATAATAGGGACAACTGTTAAAAAAATAGAAAAATACGAAAAAAGCTAGAGTTTCTGGGGGTCAGAAGCTCTTTTTTTAATTTTTTTTGAAAAATTTGTTGTTCCTATCTTGACATGAGGAGGCCTTCGCCCGGGAGAAAAGCTTTTCGAAGAAAAACTGATGTCTGAGGAAGGAATGCGAAAAACGCCAAATGAGCTGATCCATATCGGTTCACCTATTCCTTTTGATGTGGAGCAATTCCTCTCACAGCTTACAGGCATTATGAGCGATGCCTATGAAAACAGAGAGGATATTCGGGAGAGGGTGGCGAAAATTGTAACAACGTATCACCCGGCAGGCGAACATGGAAGTGAGAAAAAAGGTGAAGTGTACGAGGAACTGATGCGAGAGGCAGCAGCGGCGAAGGCTGGATGAGAGAAAATAAAAGAGGTATGAAAATGAAACCATTTGAAAATAAAGTTTGGCTTTCTTCTCCTACAATGCATGGGGAAGAGTTAAAATATGTAACAGAGGCATATGAGACAAACTGGATGTCTACTGTGGGAAAAAACATCAATGAAGTAGAAAGGCTTATCTGTGAAAAGGTTGGCTGTAAATATTCAGTGGCGTTATCAGCTGGAACAGCTGCTTTACATATGGCGGTAAAACTGGCAGGAGTAAAACCAGGGGACAAAGTATTCTGTTCCGATATGACCTTTGATTTATTCATAGCGAATTTGATGGTGATTGTAGTTCTTGGATGCCATATCTAAAAGATATAGATAGAATAGCCTGCGTATCTGAGGATTGGAGCAAGAAGTTTAAAGAAATATTTCCTCACTTAGCAGGCAAAGTAGGAACCGTTTATAATCTGTTTGATGTAAAGCGAATAAAAGAAAAAGCGGAAGAATTTTTACCAGAATATCAAAAAGATTGCTTTAATATCGTTACCGTTTCAAGGATAGAGAGCACACAAAAAAAAATAGAGATAATTCCTGAGATTTATTCTTTGATTCAGAAATCAGCAAACAAAAAGATAAAGTGGTATATCGTTGGAGATAGTAAAGATCGTAAGTTGGTAGAAGATGCGATTAAAAAAGCTAAAGCTGAAGAAAATGTTATTTTGCTTGGAGCAAAAAAAATCCTTACCCATACATAAAAAATGCAGATTTATTTGTATTGACTTCAATTTGGGAATCTTATGGAATGGTTATTATGGAAGCATTGATATTAGGAACACCAGTGGTAGCGGGTGAATATGGGGCATTAACTGAAATTATTCATAGCCCCTTTGAAGGGATTATCACTCAAAACAGTACGCGAGGAATTTCTGAAGGGATTATTTCCTTGGTAAATGATAATCAGCAATACGCAGTTATGAAAACATATACAAATTTATTTCAGGAATTGTTTGTTCGGTTTGACAAGATATAGCGTTTTTACTATACTTAATGTAAGAGATCTGCAGTCATGTAAAAATGCAATGCACGGGGTTGATTACATATTCCACGCAGCAGCTTTAAAGCAGGTTCCGTCATGTGAATTTTTCCCGATGGAAGCAGTCAAAACAAATGTAATTGGAACAGAAAATGTTTTGACTGCAGCCATTGAGGAAGGTGTGGAGGCAGTAATCTGTCTTTCTACTGATAAGGCTGCGTATCCAATTAATGCTATGGGAATTACAAAGGCTATAGAGGAAAAGGTTGCAGTAGCCAAGAGCCGTATGTCCGGGAAGACAAAGATTTGCTGTACAAGATACGGTAATGTAATGTGCTCCCGCGGTTCTGTAATTCCTCTTTGGATCGATCAGATTAAAGCTGGAAATCCAATTACTGTTACAGAGCCGTCTATGACACGTTTTATTATGTCTCTTGACGAAGCGGTGGACCTGGTGCTTTTTGCGTTTGAAAACGGAGAGAACGGAGATCTTTTAATTATGAAAGCTCCGGCTTGTACTATTCAGACACAGGCAGAGGCAGTATGTGAGTTATTTGGCGGCAAAAAAGAAGAGATTAAGGTAATTGGTATCCGTCACGGTGAGAAAATGTATGAGACACTTCTTACAAATGAGGAGTGTGCAAAGGCAATCGATATGGGGAACTTCTATCGTGTTCCGGCAGATAATCGTGGATTAAACTACGATAAATATTTTAAAGACGGAGATGCAGACAGAAATACTCTTACGGAGTTTAACAGTAATAATACAAAGCTTCTGAATCTGGAAGAGACAAAGGAAACCATTGCAAAGCTCGCTTATATTCAGGAAAGACTGTCAGAAGATTAAGAAACAGAAGTGTTTACTTGGAGGAAAAAGATGGAGTACAATTTTAAGTGGAAAAATAACGGAAGGACAAAGCTGTGTATCGGACTTGGAACGCGTCCGGAGATTATTCGTCTTGCGGCTGTAATCAGAAGATGCAGAGAATACTTTGATACTTGTGTGATTTATTATAATCAGAACTGGGATAAGAATCTTTCTACTGTATTTTGGGAAGATTTTGAGCTGAAAAATAATGAGGGTGAGTTTGGACCGGACATTCTTGTTCCTGTTGTTGGATAGAACCTTGGCGTGACCTGCGGAAATATTCTCGGAAGAAGCTATGAGCTTTTAAGCGAGCTGAAACCGGACGGATATTTAGTGTTGGGAGATACAAACTCCTGTCTGTCTGCTATTTCAGCGAAGCGTCTTCACATTCCATTATTCCATATGGAGGCGGGAAACAGATGCAAAGATGAGTGTCTGCCGGAGGAGACAAACAGAAGAATTGTCGATGTGATTTCGGACGTGAATCTCTGTTATTCCGAGTTTGCACGTAAATATCTGGCAGACACCGGTCTTCCAAAGGAGAGAACGTACATGACGGGTTCGCCTATGGCAGAGGTGCTGCGCGGCAACCTTGAGAAAATTGAGAAAAGCGACGTGCTGGAAAGATTAGGTCTTGAGAAGGATAAATATATTCTTCTCAGTGCCCATCGTGAAGAGAATATTGATACAGAAAAGAACTTTACAAGTCTTTTTACTGCGATTAACGCTTTGGCGGAAAAATACAATATGCCGATCCTTTATTCCTGCCACCCAAGAAGCAAAAACCGACTGGAAAAAAGTGGATTTAAGCTTGACCCGAGGGTTCGCGTAAATGAGCCTCTTGGTTTCAATGATTACAACTGTCTTCAGATGAATGCGCTGGCTATTGTAAGCGATAGCGGAACCCTTCCGGAAGAGAGCAGCTTTTATTTATCCATTGGACACCCGATTGCTGCCGTCTGTATCCGTACTTCCACAGAAAGACCGGAAGCTCTGGAAGCCGGAGACTTTATTCTGGCAGGTATTACCACAAAGGAACTTCTTAATGCCACAGATATGGCAATCGAGATGAAACAGAAGGGCGTGTTTGGAAAACCATGTCCCGATTATGTAGATGAAACCGTGTCCATGAAGGTGGTAAGAATTATTCAGGGATATGTAAATGTGGTAAATAAGATGGTCTGGAGAAAAAACGAGGACGAATTATAAGAGCATGTCGAAAGTTCAGAGAGGGCAGGGATAGAGTATGAATATTTTAGTAACGGGAGCAAAGGGAATGGTAGGAACTGCCCTTTGCAATAATCTGAAAAATATAAGAGACGGCAAGAATAAAACAAGACCGGGAATAGTAGTTGATGAAATTTACGAATATGATATAGACAGTGCAGAGGCGGAATTGGATGAATACTGCAAAAAAGCAGATTTTGTATTTAATCTTGCCGGTGTAAACCGTCCGGAAAATCCGGAAGACTTTATGAAGGGGAATTTTGGTTTTGCTTCACAGCTTCTTGATACATTGAAAAAGCATAATAACAAAGCTGGTATTATGTTAAGTTCTTCTGTACAGGCAACCCTGGCGGGGCGTTTTGGGAACAGTGAGTACGGCAGAAGCAAAAAGGCAGGAGAAGAGTTGTTTTTCTCTTATGGAGAAGAAACAGGAGCTCCTGTGTATGTTTATCGTTTTGTGAATCTTATGGGACATTCCAGACCAAAGTATAACAGCGCTATTTCTACTTTCTGCTGGGCAGTGGCAAATGATGAAGAATTTACGGTAAACGACAGAAGTACAGAGCTTGAAGTTCTTTATATTGACGATCTTGTTGAAGGAATGTTTGATTGCTTGAAGGAAAAGAGCAGCGCTGTGAGTTTGATGGTGTGGAAACGGTTTTGAAAGAAGATGGGAGATATTGCTGTGTACCAGTGACACATAAGGCAACTCTTGGAGAGATTGTGGATTTGCTGGAACAGTTTAAAAAACAGCCGGTAAATTTGATGATGCCGAAGTGCCCTGATGGCTCTTTCGCCAAGAAGCTTTTTAGCCTGTATTTAACATACCTTCCGGCAGATAAATTTAAATATGCAATGAAAATGAACTGCGATTCCAGAGGAAGTTTTACAGAGCTTGTGCACACCGCAGACTGCGGTCAGGTTTCCATAAACATCAGTAAGCCGGGGATCACAAAAGGACAACACTGGCATAACAGTAAATGGGAGCAGTTTATTGTCGTTCACGGTCATGGCCTCATTCAGGAAAGAAATATTAATACGGGAGAAACGGTGGAATTTGAGGTAAGCGGAGATAAAATTGAAGCAATTTATATGATTCCGGGATGGACGCACAACATTATCAATCTTTCAGATACAGAAGACCTTGTTACAGTTATGACCTGTAATGAGATTTTTAACCCGGAGCGGCCGGATACATTTTTTGAAGAAGTGTAAATGCCGGAGTATGTGACCGGGAGAAACGCAGAAAGTTTTTTATAAAAGGAAAGGACAAATACATATGAAAAGTTTATTAATTCTTGGGGCTGGCGGCTTTGGTCAGATGGTAAAAGAAACCGCTTTAGCTTTAGGTTACGAAAAAGTTGTATTTTTAGATGATGCGGCGAAAGACGAAGATGTCATCGGTATGTGCTGCGATTACGTTTTAAAACATGAAGATTATCCGGAAGCAGTTGCTGCTTTTGGAAATAATAAAACGCGCCTTTTTTGGACTGATAAATTACTGGAGGAAGGATATGAGGTGCCGTCTATTGTGCATCCTTCTGCAATTGTAAGTCCAAGCGCAGTGCTGGAGCCGGGCTGCTTTATTATGCAGAGGGCTGTTGTAAACACACATACGAAGATTGAGCGGGCTGCGCTCATTAACAGCGGAGCTGTTGTCGACCACGATTCCTGTATATGCGCCGGTGCCCATATTGGTCTTGGAAGTGTGGTGAAGGCAAACTGTACCATTGAGTCCGGACGGAAGGTGGAAGCAGGAGAAGTGATTTTTTCCACCAGAAGAAAAATCGAAGGTGCAGACAGCAGAAGTCTTGAAGATGCTGTATATGCCTTTGGTTTTGGAAATCAGTGCAGTTATGTAAAACCGTTTGGGGAAGGGCATATTAATGAGACATACGCTGTATATATGCCGGACCATGATGGAAACGATGTACCTCTTTACGTTCTCCAGCGTATTAATATTAACGTATTTAAAAACCCTGATCAGGTAATGGATAATATTTTCGGAGTGACAGAATATCTCCGCAGTATCATCCGCTGGGATGGGGGAGATTTGGACAGGGAGTCTTTATCCTACATCAAAACAAAAAGCGGTGACAGCTACTTTGAAGATGAAAAGGGACAGCCGTGGCGCTGCCTCCATTATGTACCGAATTCTGTATGCTATCAGCAGGTGGAGAAGCCGGAGCAGTTTTATCAGTCGGCTTTAAGCTTTGGACATTTTTTAAAACAGCTTGGAGATTATCCGGCAGAAAGTCTTTATGAGACGATACCACAATTTCATGATACGCGCAAACGATTCCGGGATTTTGAAGACGCACAGCGAAAGGATGTAAAAAACAGAGCCCGCCTTTGCCGCCAGGAAATTGACTTTGTTCTTTCACGGAAAGCGGATTGCGGCGTTCTTATGAATCAGCTGGAAGAGGGAAAACTGCCCCTTCGCGTAACGCATAATGATACAAAACTGAATAATATTCTTTTTGACAAAGATACAGACAGGGGATTATGCATTATTGACCTTGATACGATTATGCCGGGACTTGCAGCAAATGATTTTGGGGATTCTATTCGATTTGGGGCTTCTACGGCAGAAGAGGACGAGCAGAATTTAGATAAAGTACATTTTGATATTAATCTTTACGATATTTATGTAAAAGGTTATCTTGAGATGGCAAAAGATGTCCTGACGCCGGAAGAGATTAAAAGTCTTCCCTGGGGTGCGAGATTAATGACTCTGGAATGCGGCATGAGATTCCTTGCAGATTTCCTTCAGGGAGATGTTTACTTTAAGACTGCATATCCGGAACATAATCTTGTTCGCGCGAGAACACAGTTCAGGCTGGTGAAAGAGATGGAAGAACAGTTTGATGAAATGAATGAAATTTTAAAAAAGTATATTTGAGAAGAAAACCAGATGTTTCGGCGATAACAGCCGAAACATTTTTAATATTGGCAGGCTCCGG
>URHH01000125.1 GCA_900547615.1 uncultured Blautia sp.
ATCCGGCATCCTGCCCTGCGAAGCCCGGACTTTCCTCGTCTGAACCCTTTCGTCCGTTCAGCCGCGATTACCTGACCTGGTTGCGCAAGCGCTATTTTATCACGTTTTCCCGAACTTGTAAAGAGAATTTACACATTAAAACAGCTTCCTCCGATAAATTCCCGCAAAAGAGAATTATTCGGCACTTCCTCACTTGGAACAGGAACAAAATAATCAAAGAATTTCAAGAGGCGTTTTGCCTCCTCATACTCCGGCTCATCTTTTCCGATTCCAAAAAGAAGCGGCTCTGCATAAACCTTCAGACAGGCAAGCTCGTATACAAGCGCCGAGTTAAACATCACGTCCGCCTGCTCCTGGAACGGGAAAATATTCTCTTCCTCTCCTCTTCTCACAGAAGGCCACCTTGCAATCGTTTCCTTTGCAGAAGTTCCCCTTGTTCTTGCGTCACGGACAATACGCCTGATCAGACGTCCGTCTGTTGTTGGAATCCGGTTGTGCTCATCGATATTTAACTGGGTCAGGGCGCTGATATAAATTTTAAACTTACTCTCTTTTGGAAGAGCATAGCTTAAACGGTCATTCAAACCGTGGATTCCTTCTATTACAAGAATGTCCTCTTTTCCAAGCTTCATATAATCGCCCTTGTACTCCCGCTTTCCTGTCACAAAATTATAGACAGGAAGCTCCACTTCCTCACCGGAAAGAAGGGCAAGCATATTTTGGTTAAACAGCTCCACATCAATAGCTTCCAGACACTCGTAATTTTTCTCCCCGAACTCATCAAGCGGCGTATCCTCTCTGTTTACAAAGTAATTGTCAACGGCGATCGGGTGAGGACGCATTCCATGCGCCATAAGCTGAATGGAAAGCCTGTGGGAAAAGCTGGTCTTCCCGGAAGAGGAAGGTCCTGCAATCATTACAAATTTTACATTTCCCCTGTCCTTTATCTGCTGTGCAATATCGGAAATCTTCGCCTCCTGAAGCGCCTCCTGGATCAGAAGGATACTTCTCACGCCTTCTCTTGTCAGTCTGTCATTTAAGTCGCCTACTGTGGCAACGTCCATTTTCTCTCCCCATTCCTGAGATTCCTTCTGCACAGAGAAAATCTTGTCCTGGGGAACAAAAGGATCCAGTTTATCCGGCGTTTCTTTTCTTGGAAGAATCAGCACAAACCCTTCATCATAGAGCTGAAGGTCAAAATACTTCACATATCCCGTGTGGCACGCCATAAATCCGTAGAAATAATCCTCGAAATTTTCAATGCTGTAAATATTCACTCTTGAAACACGGCGGTAACGGAACAGCTTCTCTTTATCATACATATGGTGTTTATGAAAGAGGGCAATCGCCTCATCTGTTCCCACGCTTCTCTTTATAATAGGAAGCTCTGCTTTTACAAGCTCTTCCATCCTCCGCTTTACAGAAGAAAGAAACTCTTCTGTAAGAGCAGTTCCACCCTCCATTGTAAAGTAAAGCCCGTTTCCAAGGGCATAATGAACCACTGTTTTTTCCAGATTCTTCTTTCCTGCCACATCATAAATGGCCTTTAAAAGAAGAAAGGTGGCACTTCTCACATAAGCGTTATGACCGATTGCGTCTTTCGTTGTAACAAATCCAAGCGTACAGTCTTTTTTCAGATGCTTGTGAAGCTCTCGCAGCTTCCCTCCCACTGTCACAAGAATAATGGGCGCATCCTCCCTGTCCTGATACTCCTTTGCAATCTCCCAGTAGGAAATCCCTGCCGGATACTCTTTTTTCTCCCCGCCTATTGTTACACAACACATTTTCTGTTCTGCCATTATCAAGTACCTCCTTTTGCTGCACTTTTATACTACCGTATACGGGCTTTTCACCTCTGCGCACGTAACAGAAAGCTCCGGAAACGCCTCAAGAAGAACCTTCTTTAAAGCGTCCGCAAAAATATATTCTGTTCCGTAATGCCCTGCATCAATGACAGCGATTCCCTCTGCTACTGCATCAATTCCCGTATGATGGTCGATGTCTCCTGTCACATACACATCTGCCCCTGCACGAATGGCGTCTTTTATCATACTCTTTCCGGATCCGGTACAGATAGCTGCCGTTTCGACTTCCCTGTCCGGATTTCCGTAAAAGCGGACGTCTGAAAGGCCGTTACACGTTTTCACATACCGGGCGCATTCCAGAAGAGACATTTTTTTCGGAAGTTTCCCTACACGGCCAAAACCCTCCGGCTTGTCTCCTTCCTTATTTGTAACAGAAAGCACCTTTGTATCTGTAAGCTTTAAATAACCGGCGCTTAAATCTGCCATTCCCAGAATATCATAGTTTGTGTGCATGGCATAATAGAGTATGTCTTTCTGGATCAGCTTTATGATCTTCCTTCCTGTAAAGGTATGATTATTTATTTTTTTTATTCCGGAAAAGATCATGGGGTGGTGGGTAATGATCATATCTGCTCCCGCCTGTTCCGCCTGACTTAAAACCTCTTCCGTAAGATCAAGGGCAAGAAACACATGAGACACCTCTTTCTCATCATTTCCAACTAAAAGCCCCACATTATCCCAGTCCTCCGCAAAAGAGGGAGAATACTTTTCTTCCAGCCACGAAATCAGTTCACATGCTTTCATATTGTTTCAGAGCAGCTTCTATCTGCCCCTTTTCCTCCTTTACTTCCTGTATGCGGGCTTCTGCCGTCCCTTTTGAAATATTTGAAAGGTGCTCCAGAATTTCATTCCGGATACGAAGCTCTCTTTCCAGATATTTTTTCAGAACAGGGTGCTTCCCAGCAAGGAGATGTTTTCCAAACATCTCCTCTTCCTTTGTCCATTTTTCCATTTTCTCTTTTTTTACGGGAAGCACCTTCATCACAGGATAAAATTTTCCATCTTCGAGAATCATTTCTTCTTTTACAATCTCCCAGCCTTCTTCCCGTATAAAATGCCGGAAATGAGGAATATCAGACTGGGGCTGAAGGATCATTTCCTGAAACGTCTCTCTGACTGTCTTCCCTTCTGTGAGGATCCGTTCCATGAGAGGACCGCCCATTCCCGCAATTACAAGGGTATCTCCCTCTCCCGGAGCTATCGCAGAAAGTCCGTCAGAAAGTCTTGTTTCTATGTATTCCTCAAGACCATACTGGAAAATATGCTCCTCTGCCCTGGACAGAGGGCCTTTTCTTACATCCGCAGCAACAGCACCCGGAATTTTTTTATTAAGAAGCAGATATACAGGAAGATACCCGTGGTCACATCCCACATCAACAAGCTTATTGCCCTCTGTCACCATATCTGCAATGGCACAGAGGCGTAAGGATAACTGCATATTCTTCTCCTTAATCAAGGTAATCCTTCAGTTTGCGGCTGCGGCTTGGGTGGCGGAGCTTTCTGAGCGCCTTTGCCTCGATCTGACGGATACGTTCTCTCGTTACATTAAACTCTTTTCCCACTTCCTCCAGTGTTCTTGCTCTTCCGTCATCAAGACCGAAACGGAGGCGGAGCACCTTCTGCTCTCTGTCTGTCAGTGTTCCCAGCACTTCTACAAGCTGTTCTTTTAAAAGAGTAAACGCCGCTGCGTCCGCCGGAACAGGAACATTATCATCCTGGATAAAATCTCCCAGATGGCTGTCTTCCTCCTCACCGATCGGGGTTTCCAGAGATACCGGTTCCTGAGAAATTTTAAGGATTTCTCTTACACGGTCAACAGACATGTCCATCTCCTCCGCAATTTCTTCCGGAGACGGCTCTCTTCCCAGCTCCTGAAGAAGCTGTCTTGATACACGGATCAGCTTGTTGATCGTCTCTACCATATGAACCGGAATACGAATGGTTCTCGCCTGGTCTGCAATGGCTCTTGTAATTGCCTGACGGATCCACCAGGTTGCATACGTACTGAATTTATATCCTTTTCTGTAATCAAATTTTTCTACAGCTTTAATAAGACCCAGATTTCCCTCCTGGATCAGGTCAAGGAACAGCATGCCTCTTCCCACATATCTCTTTGCAATGCTTACTACAAGACGCAAGTTTGCCTCTGCAAGACGTTTCTTTGCAGCCTCGTCTCCCTGCTCCATTCTCTTTGCAAGCTCCGTCTCCTCATCGGCTGTCAGAAGATTCACCTTTCCGATCTCCTTTAAATACATACGTACCGGATCTTCAATGCTTACGCCTTCCGGAACAGATAAATCAATTTTATCAAGCTCTACCTCTTCCTCATCTTCCAGTCCATCAATTTCCAGATCATCATCAAGAATAATATCGTCCCCGATATTTTCTGTGATACGAAGAACATCTACTCCACTTGCCTCCAGAAAATCAAACACCTTTTCCATCTGCTCCACATCAAGTGGCTGATCTTTAAAGAAATCATTGATCTCCTGATATTCCAGTACGTTTTTTTTCTTTTTCGCAAGCTCCAGAAGTTCTACCAGTTTCTCGCTGAATTTACCCATATTCATTTCCATATGTGCTCTATACCTCCATATAGTGTTTATATTTTATCCTTATTCGAAAGAAATATGCAGCTTATGCCCGTTTCTTCCAAGGTCTTCCAACTCTTTTTTTGCCTGTATCAGCTCCTGAAGAGCCTGCATATCCGTTGGGTCCCAGTTTTTATTTTTTTCTGCGAGGCTCTCTTCCTTTATCCGAAGAAGCGCGTCCAGAAATGCCCGGTTCTGTTCCTCCGGTGTTTCCAGATGAATGGTCGCGTTAAAAAGAGACGCCACCTCTCTCTGTTCCTCGCTGTCTGTAAAGACATTTAAGAGGCGGGCTGGATTGACTTCCCCTTCTTTTCTCTGGGCAAAAAGCATTTCCGCCACCTGACGGTAAAGAGGAACTACAAAATCGGAAGGAGAAAGATACTTCTCTGCTTCCTCAAAAATCCCCGGATATGTGACAAGCCAGGTAAGCATAAGCTTCTGTGCCTTGTCTCCTGCAGATTCCCTCTTTTTCGTATCATGTCCCGTACTTTTGGGCTGCACTCTCTGTTCCGCCCTTGTTCCTTTCATGGCAAGGGTATTCACCCTTTTTCTCAAATCCTCACTGCTTATGCCATATCTCCGGTAGTCCTTTACAATCGCTTCTATATAAAGATTCCGTTCCAGCTCGTCGGAAAGCTCCAGAAGCATACGGGCACATTCCTCAAAAAACCGGTTCTGTCCCTGAGGCGTTTCCATATCTGCTTCTGCCTCCCCTGTATGTACACGGAACAGAAAGCTGTCAGAAGCGTTTAACAGGCGCTCCTCAAAAGCCTCTGCCCCCATATTTTTGATAAATTCATCAGGGTCCTTATACGGCTTTAAGTTTACCACCTTCGCATTCACTCCCGCCTCCCTTAAAATAGGAATGGCGCGAAGAGCTGCCCGGATCCCCGCCTCATCGCTGTCATAAAGAAGAAGCACCTCTTCCGTATAGCGCTTTAAGAGGCTTGCCTGGCCGGACGGGAGGGCGGTTCCAAGAGAAGCCACCGCATTTGTAAAGCCTGCCTGGTGCATGGAAATCACGTCCATATATCCCTCACAGAGGATCAGATAATTCTTCCTCGTGGTTCTTGCCACATTCAGACCGTACAGATTCCGGCTTTTATCAAAAATCTTCGTCTCCGGAGAATTCAGATATTTCGGTTTTCCGTCTCCCATCACGCGCCCGCCAAAACCGATCACCCGGTTATTGACGTCCATGATCGGAAAAATCACACGGTTCCAGAATTTATCATACATTCCCCGTCTCTCGTCCGCATTAAACAGTCCGGATTCCCGCAAAAGCTCATCGGAATATCCCTTTGCCTTCATATATTTATAAAGGTCATCGCTGTACTTGTCGGAATATCCAAGACCGAATTTCTTGATCGTCTCCTCGCTCAAACCTCTGCCTGTGAGATACTGATAAGCAGCCTTTCCGCCTTCTCTTCTTAACTGATAGTAAAAATACTGGGCTGCTTTTTTATTAATTTCCAGAAGCAGGGCTTTGCGCTCCGCCTTTTCCTTCGCTTCTCTGGAATATTCTATTTTCGGAAGCTCCACTCCTGCCCTCTGCGCAAGATGGGAAAGCGCCTCCCCAAATGTATAATTTTCATATTCCATAATAAAATTAAATACGTTTCCTCCTGCGCCGCACCCGAAACAGTAATACATCTGTTTTGCAGGCGTCACAGAAAAAGAAGGCGTTTTTTCATTATGAAACGGACAGAGACCAAAGTAGGAGCTTCCTTTTCTTGTAAGCTTTACATATTGCGACACAACGTCCACAATATCGTTTTTCGTCCGTACTTCTTCAATCACATCGTCCGAATACCGCATCTGCCTTCCTCCTTTGCCAGAAATTCCCTTCCTGTTTAATAAACAGACCAGCCGGAAGGGATATAAATTTCCCGGAATTTTTCCATAGAATACTGATCTGTCATTCCGGAGAGATAATCACAGACAACCTGGGATTTTTTCTCCCCTTTTTCTGTGATCAGCTCCCTGTATTCCCTGGACATGGCTTCCGGGTGCTCAATATAATGCTCGTAAAGCTCCGTCAGCATTTTGATGGCTTTCTGTTCCTCCTTTTTTGCAAGAGGATTCTCATACACATCCTGAAACATGATGCTCCGAATGTCCATAAGCCCCTCTTCAATCTCAGGCGCCATCTGGATTGTTTCTTTATTTATACTGTTTTCAATAATACTATGTACAAATGTATTCAGCCTCTCCTTTGTGGTATATCCCAGAAGCGTACGAAGGGTAATGGGTATATCGTCCTCCGTAATAATGCCTGCCCTCTGCGCATCATCCATATCGTGATGGATATATGCAATTTTATCAGAGAAACGCACTACCTGTCCTTCCAGTGTGGACGGACTTCCGCTTGTTCTGTGATTCCGGATCCCGTCCCGGACCTCCCATGTAAGGTTTAAACCCATTCCGCCTTTTTCCAGAACTTCTACCACCCGCACACTCTGTTTATAGTGAGCAAAACCTTCCGGGTGGATTTCATTAAGAGCCCGTTCTCCGGAATGTCCGAAAGGCGTGTGTCCAAGGTCATGCCCGAGGGCGATCGCTTCCACCAGATCCTCGTTCAGGCGCAGAGCCTTCGCTATGGTTCTTGCTATCTGCGAAACCTCCAGCGTATGGGTAAGGCGATTTCTGTAATGGTCGCCCTGAGGCGCCAGAAAAACCTGGGTCTTATCCTTCAGCCTGCGAAACGCCTTGCTGTGAAGGATCCTGTCCCTGTCTCTCTGAAACGCTGTCCGCATATCACATTCTTCCTCCGGACGCTCCCGTCCTATGGAATCCGCACTGCACACAGCATAAGGGCTTAACATCTGTTTCTCTCTAAATTCCATCGTTTCTCTTATATTATTGCTCATAGCACCTTCCTCCACAGACTGACAAAACTGCTCTTCATAAACCCTCTCATATTAAGTATATTCTACACAAAATTTCAAATTCCTCTTTTTTTCAAAAAAAACTCGAAAATTTTTTAATTTTTTTTCAAAAAGGTGTTGACTTTCTCTTTTTCTTTTGATATACTCTCATTTGTCGCGAGGGAACAGCAAAAAACATCCCGAAGAAATGCGATATGCGGAAGTGTCGGAACTGGCAG
>URHH01000126.1 GCA_900547615.1 uncultured Blautia sp.
AACGGTAAAACAGCCGGTAAAGGACACAAAGGACAGTTAGCTCGTTCCGGACACAAAAAACCGGGATTTGAAGGCGGACAGATGCCTTTATACAGACGTCTTCCAAAGAGAGGCTTTACAAACAGAAATTCTAAAGAAATCATCGCAATCAACGTAGACGTACTGAACCGTTTTGAAGATGGTGCAGAAGTAACAGTTGAAAGCTTACTTGCAAGCGGTGCAATTTCCAAAGCAGGTGACGGTGTTAAGATTCTCGGAAACGGTAATCTTACAAAGAAACTCAACGTAAAAGTAAACGCTGTCAGTGAAACTGCAAAAACAAAAATTGAAGCAGCAGGTGGAACAGTAGAGGTGATCTAATGTTTGAGACTCTCAAAAATGTTTTCAGAGTGAAAGAAATGAGACGCAAGCTGCTCTTTGTACTGTGGATGATCTTTGTTATCCGTATCGGTTCTCAGCTTCCGGTTCCGGGAGTAGATACAGATTTCTTTAAAGATTGGTTTGCACAGAACTCCGGTGACGCATTCAACTTCTTTGATGCGTTTACCGGCGGCTCTTTTACTCAGATGTCAATCTTTGCATTGAACATTACCCCTTATATCACTTCTTCTATTATCATGCAGCTTCTTACCATTGCCATTCCGGCACTGGAAGAAATGCACAGAGACGGAGAAGAGGGAAGAAAGAAAATCACAGCGATTACACGTTATGTGACAGTTGGTCTGGCGCTTTTTGAGTCTACTGCTATGGCAATCGGATTCGGACGTCAGGGACTGATCCCGGATATGGATTTCTTAAAAGGTGCAGTTGTAGTTGTCTGCCTTACAGCAGGCTCTGCAATGTTGATGTGGATTGGCGAGCGTATTACAGAAAAGGGTGTTGGAAACGGTATTTCCATCGTTCTTACTGTAAACATCGTTTCACGTATCCCGAGCGATATTGCGCTTCTTTATGAGAACTTTATCAAGGGAAAAACAATAGCAAAAGGACTTCTTGCAGGTGCGATCATCGCGGCAATTATCCTTGTGATTGTTGTATTTGTTCTCGTTCTTAACGGAGCAGAGAGAAGAATCCCGATTCAGTATTCCAAGAAAATGGTTGGAAGAAAGATGATGGGAGGACAGTCTGCAAGTATTCCTTTAAAAGTAAATACAGCAGGTGTTATTCCGGTTATCTTTGCATCTTCTATTATGTCCGTTCCGACGATCATAGCACAGCTTATGCACAAAGGAAACGGAACTGGAATCGGAAGTGAGATTTTAAGAGGTCTTTCTTCAAATAACTGGTGTAATCCGAATCAGCTTCAGTACAGCTGGGGTCTGATCGTATATATTGTTTTATGTGTATTCTTCGCATATTTCTACACCTCCATTACATTTAACCCTCTGGAGGTTGCAGACAATATTAAGAAACAGGGCGGTTTCATTCCTGGTATCCGTCCGGGAAAACCAACCTCAGATTATTTGACGAAGATCTTAAATTATATTATATTTATAGGTGTAGTGGGTCTGATGATCGTTGCGATTATTCCGTTCTTCTTTAACGGAGTATTTGGGGCAAATGTTTCCTTCGGTGGTACATCTATCATCATTATCGTAGGCGTTATCCTCGAGACCGTGAAACAGATCGAATCCCAGTTACTTGTCCGCAACTACAAAGGATTCCTGAACAACTAAAAAAAGAAAGGCAGAGGTGCTGGCACCAAAGCCTTGAAAAAATATACAGAAGAGTTGCCAGAGGCAAGTCTTCTGTATTTGCTACACAAGAAAAATAAAATGGAGGGTATGACTATGAGAATTATTATGTTGGGTGCGCCGGGGGCCGGAAAAGGTACACAGGCAAAAAAAATCGCTGAGAAATATGGGACTCCGCATATTTCCACAGGAGACATTTTCCGTGCCAACATCAAAAACGGCACAGAGCTTGGCAAGAAAGCAAAAACCTACATGGATCAGGGGCTTCTTGTTCCTGATGAGCTGACCTGCGATCTGGTCGTAGACAGAATCCAGCAGGAAGACGCAGTAAACGGATATGTACTGGATGGTTTTCCAAGAACAATTCCGCAGGCAGAATGTCTTACAGAGGCTTTAAATAGGCTTGACAGCAAGATTGATTTTGCCATTGACGTAAATGTTCCAGACGAAAATATTGTAAACCGTATGTCCGGAAGAAGAGCATGTTTAAAATGTGGTGCTACTTACCATGTTGTATATGCTGCTCCGAAGGCAGAAGGAATTTGTGATACATGTGGAGAAGCTCTTGTTCTCCGGGAAGATGACAAGCCGGAAACAGTACAGAAGCGCTTAAATGTATATCATGAGCAGACACAGCCGCTTATTGATTACTACACAAAACAGGGCGTATTAAAAACAGTTGACGGAACAAAGAACCTGGAAGAAGTATTCCAGGAAATCGTTTCCATTCTCGGCGAATAGGAATGAGGAGAGCTATGTCAGTTTCTATTAAGACAGAGCATGAAATTGCCCTTATGAGAGAGGCAGGTCATTTACTGGAAAAAGTTCACGATGGCCTGATTCCATACATTAAACCGGGAGTCAGCACAAAAGAGCTGGACCGTATCGGAGAAGATATGATCCGTTCCCTTGGCTGCGTCCCAAATTTCTTAAACTACGGAGGATTTCCGGGTTCTTTCTGTATCAGCTTAAATGACGAGGTGGTACATGGAATCCCCTCTGAAGAAAAAATCATTCAGGACGGCGATCTTGTAAAAATTGACGCCGGTCTGATATATAAAGGATACCATTCTGATGCTGCGCGTACTTACGCAGTGGGGGAAGTTTCTCCTGAGGCAAAAAGCCTTATGGAGGTAACAAAGCAGTGCTTCTTTGAAGGTCTGAAGGCTGCGAAGGCAGGAAATCACTTAAACGATATTTCCAAGGCAATCGGAGCTTACGCTGCAAAGTATCGTTACGGGATTGTCCGTGACCTGGTGGGACACGGAATTGGAACACATCTTCATGAAGATCCGCAGATCCCGAACTTTCCGCAGAAAAGAAGAGGAATCCGTCTGATGCCGGGCATGACACTTGCTGTAGAGCCCATGATCAATCTTGGACGCGCAGATGTGGCGTGGCTGGACGATGAATGGACAGTAGTAACTATGGATGGTTCTCTGTCTGCTCATTATGAAAATACCATTCTGATCACAGATGGTGAACCAGAAATTCTGACCCTTACGAAATAAAATAAGGAATGACTATGGAGGTTAAAAATGTCAAAAGCAGATGTAATTGAAGTGGAAGGCACAGTTCTTGAGAAGCTGCCTAACGCAATGTTTAAAGTGGAACTGGAGAACAAGCATGTGGTCCTTGCACATATCAGCGGGAAATTACGAATGAACTTTATTCGTATCCTTCCGGGAGATAAGGTTACAATCGAACTTTCTCCATATGACCTGTCTAAAGGCAGAATTATCTGGAGAGATAAATAAAGAATAAGAATGAGAAACCGTTTTTCACAGAAATGTGGGAAGCGGTTTTTTTCAGTCAAATTTTGTCATTTCTTGCGAACCGTTCTATTCTGGTGTATAATTATTTTCAGAGACGAAACAAATTTTGCAAGGGCGTAAGGTGAAGAATTTGAAGAAAAAAATCGAACAGCTTTTAAGCGGAAAATTTGAATATGAGCAGCCACAGCTTCTTTTTTCCCAGGAAAAACTTTCAACTGTGCTAAAAGCAGGGGAAACAAAGAAGGGCGAGCTGTATTTTGGAACAGAAGATAATCAGAAAATAAGAGGATATATTACATCATCGGACAGGCGGTTTGTTCCCGGATTCGACCGTTTTTCAGGAACTACAGTCTGCCTGCCTTATGGTGTGGACGGAACAGGAATGGAACAGGGAGACAGCGTAAAAGGCTGGCTCTGCTTTACAACGAATATCGGAGAATATAAACTTGCCTTTGAGATTATGATAGAGAAGGAACAGGTACAGAGTACGGTGGGAGCAATCCGAAACATAGACGAATTCTCTGAAATTGCAAAAGAGGATTTCCGTGAGGCGTACCGGATTTTTACAGATAAAAATTTCGGCTTTATTCTGAGGGACGAACCAAAAGAGACACAGGCGCTTTATAAGGGAATGGCAAGACAGCCAGTCACTTATCAGCATCTTGAAGAGTTTCTTGTGAGCACAGGAAAAAAAGAGAAGGTTTCCATTTCCCTGAAAAAAGAAAAAGAAGAATTTTATGAGGTGGGTCAGTCTGTAAAAGAGTCCTTTACCATTATAAAAAGCGGCTGGGGACATCTTCGCCTCGATGTAGAGACAGAGGGCGAATTTCTTGAGATAGAGAAGAAAGTCATTACAGAAGAAGATTTTATCGGCAGTTTTTATGATCTGGATTACGTGATCCGAAAAGAAAAGCTTGGAAGAGGCGTTCAGTACGGGGAAATCCGTATCAGAAGCCCGTATCAGGAGCTTGTATATACCATTGCCGCATCAAGGGCAGGAAAAGCCCAGGTAAATGTCCGCACTGGAGAAAAAAAGGAACGTCTGAAACTGATGGAAGATTACCTTTCCTGGCGCTGCGGACAAAAAGAAAAGAAAGCCTGGCTTGGAGAAAGTCTTGAAAATCTGAGCAGCCTCAAAGAAAAAGGGCTTGACTATCCGGAGTATCAGATTTATGAAGCCTATCTTCTTCATCTTGACAACAGAGATGAGGAGGCAAAAGAGATTCTCGTAAAATACCAGAATAAATCCTTTACAAAAGAAGATCTGGAGCTCGCAGGCGTATTTTTATATGTATGCACCCTTACGGGGCTTTATAAAGATAAAATGCAGGCGCTTCGAAAAATACAGAATTTCTATATGCAGAAGGGGGACAGCTTCTGGCTCCTCTGTGTGCTGCAGAGAATGGATCCGGAGATAAAAGCTTCCCCGTCAAAAAGCCTGTTTCTTATGGAGGAACAGTTTGAGAGAGGCTGCAAAAATCCGCTTCTGTATCTGGAGGCATGGGAGTGCATCTCAAAAGATATGACGCTTCTTCACAGGCTTACAGGATTCTGGACACAGGTATTTCTGTTCGCCGGAAAAAGAGGGATTCTTACAGAGGAGCTTACCATGCGCTTTGCGTATTTATCAGGATATGAGAAGAGCTATAATGAAAGTATGTACCGGGCTCTTTCTATGGGCTGCGATGCCTTTCCTTCCCAGGATACGCTGGAAGCAGTATGTAAATACATTATGAAGGGAAACCCAAGAAGACAGGAATATTTTAAGTGGTTTTCTATGGCTGTGGAGCAGGGGCTTCGCATTACAAGACTCTATGAATATTATGTGGAAACAATGGATACTTCTTATCAGAGAACGCTTCCAAAGCCTCTCCTTATGTATTTTACATATAATAACAACAATCTGGGAGATGCAAGAAAAGCCTTTATTTATGCGGGAGTGACTGCAAATAAAGAAAGAGAACCACAGACATTTGAGGGCTATCGGGAAAATATGGAAACATTCGCGGCACAGAAACTTCGGGAAGGCAGGATCAATGAAAATTATGCGGTGCTTTATCAGGAGTTTTTAAGCCATCCGAAAACGGGGGAGGAAGGAAAACTTCTTGCAGCCCGTATGTTTACAAACCGTCTGTACTGCGATGACAGAAAGATACGAAGCGTGATCGTGCGGCACAGCCAGCTTGGCAGGGAGGAGGTATATCCTCTTGTACAGGGAGTCGCATATCCGAGAATTTATACAGAGGACGCAGTGATCCTTTTCCAGGACGAAAAGCAGCGCCGTTACTGCTCCACCATCGATTATAATATGAAAAAACTGATGGATGAGCGGGAAATGATTCCTTCGGTCCTTCACTGCGGTGTGTCAGAACCGGGCGTGCTTCTTCATTACTGCGAGCATAACGAAATTACAAAAGAAAATCTTTCTGTATTTTTAAAGCTGGTAAAAAATGAGGCGTTTGCGAAGGATTATATCGAGGCAGTCCGAAAGAAAATCCTGGATTACTATGCAGAGCATATCCACGGAGAGGATTTAGATGATTATTTAAGAAATATGGACTTCCGGGCTTATGCGGCAGTGGATAAAAAGACCCTTCTGGAAACTTTGATCGCAAGACGATTTTTCCCGCAGGCAATGGGGATTGTGGAGGAATTTGGGTTCGAGGGACTTGATAAAAGAGATCTTCTAAAGCTCACAAGCCGCATGATCTTAAGATGCGACGGAGCGGAAGA
Organism: uncultured Blautia sp.; assembly: GCA_900547615.1. Taxonomy (GTDB): domain Bacteria; phylum Bacillota; class Clostridia; order Lachnospirales; family Lachnospiraceae; genus Blautia_A. The sequence goes on from URHH01000126.1 coordinate 6,203, forward strand.
CGAGGAACTTTTATCTCTGTCTTCTGAGGTTTACAGAAGCGGGATTTACGACGAGGTAATTTTACAGTATCTTATGAAATACCGGTTCGGACCTGTGGAAGAGCTCTTATCCATATGGAAGAGTGCAAAAGGCTTTGATATGGACACTTATGAGCTGGAAGAAAAAATATTAAGCCTTCTGATGTTTACAGAGGATTACCGCAAAGAGGGAGAGGCAGTCCTTGAAGCATATGTAAGGCACAGCGGAAAAGAACGGATCATCGGTTCTTATCTTACACAGGTGGCATACGGGATTTTTGTGAAAGAATACCCGATGAGTGAATTTGTATACAGGTGTCTGGAGAACGCTTATGTGAAAAAATGGCCGGTAAACAGAGTCTGCCGTCTGGCGCTGTTTCTGGGACTTTCCAGAGAGAAAGCCCAGGACGGTCAGATTGCGGATATGGAGCGGGAGCTTTTAAAAGAATGTATGAAAGAGGATATGACCTTTGCCTTTTTCCGCAGACTTTCTCCCTCTCTTCTGGGACCGTACCAGCTTGACGACAAGACCTTTGTAGAATATCATGCAGCTCCTGAGGAGGAAGTGACACTGTTCTATGCCATTGATACAGGTCTTGGGGGAGAACTTAAATATAAGAGAGAGCCTCTTCGAAATGTGTATGAGGGAATCTGCACAAAGACGTTTACCCTGTTTTACGGGGAAACACTCCACTATTATTTCCAGGTGGAGGGAAAGGGAGAGACAAGGAAAACGCAGGAGAGAGTTCTCACTATGAGCAGTACGGAGGGCATTCCTGTGAGCAAATATCAGATGATCAACCAGATCCTTTCTGCCAGACGTCTTGATAAGGAGAGAGAAGTTCTCTCAAAGATGATGCAGTATCAGAGGCAGGAGCGGTATGTAAAAGAAATGTTTCAGATTGACAAAGATGTATAAAAAGGAAGCATAAAATGAACGAAATTCGTGACCTGATTATTGGAATAGATTTTGGAAAAGAATATACCCAGCTTTGCTATTACGACAGAAAAGGGGAGGAACCGCGCTCCCTTACCATGAAGGTGGGAACAAGCCAGTATGAAGCTCCAACCTGTCTCTGCTGGCGGGTGGGGGCGAAGGACCACTGCGGAGGGTTTTTCACCT
>URHH01000127.1 GCA_900547615.1 uncultured Blautia sp.
TCTCACGGCGGAAACACGGGTTCGATTCCCGTACTGGCTGTTTTAAAGCATCGAGATAATTTTCGGTGCTTTTCTTTTGTTTGAAGCGCCAAAAGGCAAAAGGCGCAAATTCACCTTATTTCTGCACATTAAGTAAATTTACGCCTTTGCGTCCAACCTGAAAATCCGTCAGACAGCCTTTCTTCTATCTTTTACTCTTCTACATCTTCCGCAGGCTCTGCCGGAATAAATACTCTGCTTTTTTCTTTTTTTGTATGTTTTTTCTGTGCCCGCTCCGTTGCTTCGCGGCAAAATTCCATCTGCGAATTGATGAGAGTCTTTCCGCGTTTATCCTGTTTTTCATAGCTTCCGTCACTTTTCAAAAGATGGGCTTTTACATTATCTTTAAATTCCAGCGTCAGAATGTGGACCAGTTCTTTTTTAATGGATTCGTCTTCCACCGGAAATACAATTTCCACACGGCGGTCAAGATTTCGCGGCATCCAGTCTGCGCTTCCCATATAAATCTCTTCGCTTCCTCCGTTATGGAAGTAAAAAATACGGCTGTGCTCCAGAAAATCTCCCACGATAGAGCGCACATGGATATTTTCGCTCACACCTGGAATCCCCACCTTCAGACAGCAGATTCCGCGAACAAGAAGATGGATCTGCACACCGCAGGAGGACGCATAATAAAGCGCCGCCATGATCACAGGATCGCACAGAGAGTTCATTTTCGCTACAATATAAGCAGGGATTCCCTTCTTTGCGTGTTCCGCCTCTCTTTCTATCAGTTTCAGGAAGCGGTCTTTCATCCAGATCGGCGCAACGATCAGCTTATTCCATTTCTTCGGTTCCGAATATCCGGAAAGCATGTTAAAGACAGCCGTCGCATCTTCTCCAAACCGCTCGTCACAAGTAAAGATACCGCAGTCTGTATAAAGCTTCGCTGTGGAATCGTTATAATTTCCGGTTGCCAGATGTACGTATCTGCGGATCCCCGTTTCCTCCCGGCGCACCACAAGGGTGATCTTACTGTGCGTTTTTAATCCCACCAGACCGTAAATAACATGGCAGCCTGCCTTTTCCAGTTTTTTCGCCCACACAATATTGTTTTCCTCATCAAAACGAGCCTTTAATTCCACAAGAACCGATACCTGCTTGCCATTTTCCGCTGCCTGGGCAAGCGCCGCGATGATCGGAGAATTTCCGCTGACACGATAAAGGGTCTGCTTGATGGCAAGAACATCGGGATCCTTCGCCGCCTGGCGCACAAAGTTCACCACAGGATCAAAACTCATATACGGGTGGTGAAGGAATACGTCTCCCTCACGGATTACTTTAAAAATGTCTTTTTCTTCCCGGAACTGAGGAACAGGAGCAGGAACGTACCTCGGCGTCCTGTATTGATCGAATCCTTCCTGTCCGTAAACCTTCATAAGCATGGTAAGATCAAGAGGTCCGCTGATTTCGAAAATATCATCCTCTTTAATTTCAAACTCTGTTTTCAGAATTTTCAAAAGACGCTCATCTGTCTTTTCCTGAACCTCAAGGCGGATCACCTCGCCCCACTGGCGTTTTTTGAGCTGTTTCTGAATTTCCACAAGAAGATCTTCCGCCTCATCCTCGTCGATAGTGAGATCTGCATTTCTCATGATACGGTACGGGTGTGCGCAGACTACGTTATAGCTTAAGAACAGCTTTTCAATATTCCGCTCAATGATTTCCTCCAGAAGAATAACGGTTGTGTCCCCCTTTTTCACAGACGGGATCTGTACTACTCTCGGAAGAACAGACGGAACCTGCACAGTGGCAAATTCCAGTTGTTCTTTTCCCTTCTTTTTATCCTTTTTGGAAATCAGGGCGCCAATATTTAATGTCTTATTCCGGATAAGCGGAAACGGTCTTGAGGAATCCATTGCCATAGGAGTCAGGACAGGGTACACATTATCCTCAAAATACCGGTCCACAAATTCTCCCTGCTCTTTATTTAAAAGCTCATGCTCCACAACAAGGTGCATTCCCGACTTTGCAAGAGCCGGGAGAAGAGAACGGTTCAGAGTCGTATACTGCATATGCACAAGCTCATGTGTCTGGAAGCTGATTTCTTTTAACTGCTCCTTTGCTGTCAGTCCTGCAATATCTGTTTTTGAATATCCTGCATGAACCTGGTCTTTTAAAGATGCCACACGCACCATAAAAAATTCATCCAGATTCGACGCGGTAATACTTAAAAATTTCAGTCTCTCAAAAAGAGGAAGACTTTTATCACGGGCTTCACTTAATACTCTGTCATTAAATTTCAGCCAGCTCAATTCTCTATTTCCAAAATATTCCGGCTTTTCAAATTTTTTAATATCCATATTTCCCTCCCGCAGACATTTCTGCCTATATTCTTCTCTTCCGTCTCAGCACAAGATGGATTCCGAAAACTTCCTCAAAAAACTCTACCTTATCTCTCAGAAGGCCAAGTTCCAGAGAAAGGTCTCTCGGAGAATCCACGATCACAGAAAGCTCCCTTTCTTTTAATACGGTTCTTATGTCCGTCACCTTCTGATAATGACTTCTGTCCATCGCATTTGCAATCCTGAGAATCGCCGTAAGCTTCGCGATCAGAAGATAATTATCTCTGTCTGCCGTTGTGCTGCCTTCATAAGTACCGTAATGACGGAACTCCTTCGTATTATAGCGCACAACATTTGCAATAATATTTCGCTCTCTCGTGGAAAGACCGATGATTTCCGTTTCCATAATGATCCGGTAGGAGCATTCCGACACATCTCCCATGCTGATATACTTCCCGCAATCATGAAGAAGCACTGCAATCTGTAAAAGAAGGCGTTCTCTCGCTCCCATTCCGTGTACTTTTTTGATACTGTCGAAAATGGCAAGCGCGATCTCCGTCGTTCCGTTAATGTGATTTTTCCCTGTAGAATACCGTTTTGCAATGTTTTTGGACGCTACAATAATATCATTCTCAAAATTATGGGCGCTTTTTATAAATTTTTTCTTTTCCGCAAAGTCGTATGCAATTCCATCAAGAAGAGAAAGTCCGGGCGCCCAGAGGGCTTCCGCATTAAAGACCTCAATAAAGTTTTTACAGATAACCATAGTCGGAACTACAAGAGAAGCATATTCCGGGTCAATTTCCATCATTTCCGAAAGTTGCTGCACAGGCATATCCGCCACCTGCTCATACTTATTCATAAACTCCGCTTTCGTTACAATATTGTCCCTTCTCTCCTCCTGGAAAATGGTATCCGTCAGGAAATCCCCCATAAGTATCACATTCTTAATATCCCGGTCCTTTAAGTAAAGACGCTGAAAGCTCATAATATCATTTCGGATAAATTCCTCTACAAGCTGCCCATAATGGTTCGATGTCTTTTCCAGCTCTTTTAATCGTTCCCGGACTCTCATACTTCCCATCTTAAGACTCTGGGTGGTCACAAGCGCATCTTTGTCAAAAAGGGAAACTTGCAGGCTTCCGCCTCCCACGTCCAGAATGGCAGTTCCCTTCTGGATCATTTTTTTAAATCCTGTCTCTATGGCTGCAATGGATTTATATCCAAGAAAATGCTGCTCTGCATTACTTAAAATTTCCACCTGGATTCCGGTTCTCTGAAACACCTGCTCCAAAATCACAATAGGATTTTTCAGTTCCCGGAAAACGCTGGTTGCGCAGGCTCTGTACGCCTCCGTTCCAAATTCCTTCATCACCCGTTTAAAATCGAGAAGGATCTCACAGAGCGCATCTACCATATCTCTCTCAAGCTTTCCTCTTGAATACGCACCCTTCCCCAGTTCCAGACGGTATCGTATGTCTGTCAGCTCTTTAAATCCTACTTTTCTGGAAAGCTCAAAAATCTTCATGCTGACCTCATAAGAGCCCACGTCGATCGCCGCAAATGTTGTAACTGCCATATTTCTTTATTCCCCCTTTCCCAGAAGATAGTCAATAAACTGCTGAGCAGTCCGTCCTGTCAGCCCGCCGTGCGAAAGCTCCCATTTATTTGCCTCAAGAAGAAGCTCCTCCTCGGGCATGGAAATGTGATGACGCTCTGCCAGAACCTTTACTATATTCTGAAATTCCTTTTTATTTGGCGCCCCGAAATAAATCCGCACTCCAAACCGGTATACAAGAGAAAGTTTTTCCTGCACCGTATCGGAAGAGTGCAGATCATCGTCATCCATGATTTCCAGCTTATCGCCTGACCGCTCTCTCACAAGATGGCGGCGGTTGCTGGTGGCATAAATCAAAATATTATCCGGCTTTTTCTCAAGACCTCCCTCGATCACAGCCTTCAGATATTTATATTCTATCTCAAATTCCTCAAATGACAGATCGTCCATATATAAAATAAATTTATAATTTCTGTTTTTGATCTGACGGATCACTTCATTTAAATCCTGGAACTGATGCTTATACACCTCGATCACACGAAGCCCGTCCTCGTAATATCGGTTTAAAATCCCCTTGATACTGGATGATTTTCCCGTTCCCGCATCGCCGAAGAGAAGACAGTTGTTCGCCTTCCTTCCCTGAACAAACGCTTCCGTATTTTCAATGAGCTTCTGCTTTGGAATTTCATATCCCACAAGATCTTCCAATTTCACATGGGCAATCCTTGTAATAGGCGCGATCACAACCTCTCCTTTTTCCCCGTGTTCGATGCGGAAGGCTTTATGAAGGCCAAGCTTTCCCACTCCGAAATCCCGGTAAAAGCCTACCATATCATCCTTAAATTCCCCCACAGAAGAAGCTTCCGCCAGTGTTTGGCTCATGCTGCAGATCCTGTCCCGGATCCGGGAATTAAACATTTTGCTGCTTCCGTCTACATTTTCATAATTACAGATCACAGAACAGCACCCGGTTCCGTATATTCCGTCAAGACGGCTTAAATCAAATTCATACAGCTTTTTAAAAAACGAAAAATCCTGTTCTGCAAGACAGTTGACGCTTCCGGAAACCGGTCCTTTTATCTCGCACGCCATACTGAACGCATTTTCATGGTTCACAAGAAGAAAGGTGAGATAATTATGCCAGAGATTCCCGGAAAATCCATACATTCCCGCCATCTCCACAAGTCCGTGCACGCACCGGTACAAAATCTCTCTTCCATTTTCTGAAATTTCTTCTCTTTCACAGTCATTTATAAGAAACACCATATCTTCCAGTATTTTTCCTTCCGGAAAATCCCGGTAAAGAATACACTCTCCTAAATTCACTGCTCCTCGCCTCTTTTCCTTCCATAATTTCCCAGAATCCGAAGAAGAATGGATTCGGACTCCAGCCCCCGGAGCGCATTTTTTACAGCACTGTCTCTTAAATTTCCTTCGAAATCTACAAAGAAACGGTACTCCCACGTTTTTCCCGGAATGGGACGTGATTCTATTTTCGTCATGTTAAGACCATTATAAATAATGTGTGACAGCATATTATAAAGAGTTCCGCTCTCATGAGGCAGTTCGAAGCACACGCTGATTTTTTCCGCGCCCTCCTCGCACACCGGTTTCTTTCCTACAATAATAAATCTTGTGGAATTTTCCTGATTTTCACAGATATTTTCCGCAAGAACGGAAAGCCCGAACACCTCGCCCGCTTCCCGGCTTGCGATAGCAGCCTGAGAAACATCTCCGTCTTCTTTTACTTTTTTGGCAGCTCCCGCTGTGTTCGCCGCCTCCGTCCTGTTCCATTCCTGATGATTTTCCAGATATTTTTTACACTGGGCAAGCCCCTGCTGATGGGAAACTACATTTTTTATCTGAGAAAGTTCGGTTCCGGGCAGCCCCAGAAGCACATGCTCCACACGGATAACCTGCTCCCCTTCAATGAAAAGCTGATATTCTGTCAAAAGATCGTAAATATCCGCCACAATCCCTGCTGTAGAATTTTCAATAGGAAGCACTGCATAATCTGCTGTTCCGTTTTTTACCGCTTCCATAGCATCTCGCCACGTCTTTACATGAAAGCTTTTTATTTCCTCGCCGAAATATGCCCGCATGGCAGCATAGCTGTAGGCACCTTCCACTCCCTGAAACGCCACGTTTGCATTTTTAAGAGGCAGCTTTTTCACAAAGAGAAAATCTTCTTTGTCCTCTGCGCCCTGTTCTCCCAGAAGCTGATACTGTCTTTTTCTGCTGATCGCCATGATCTGCTGAAACAGCTCCTGGACTCCCAGCGCGTTAAATTCACTGTCTGCCCTGCTTTTTAAGGTTTCAATTTTCTGTCTTTCCCTCTCCGGGTCAAGCACCTTTTTTCCTGTTTTTATTTTGTACGCAGCCACATCTTCGCAAATTTCCATTCGTTTCTGAAAAAGCTGCAGTATTTCTTCATCTATTTCATCAATTTTTCTTCTGCATTCCTGTAAATCAAGCATTTTTCTGTCTGTCCTTCCGTTTTTCTACTGTCTCGCTTAAAATTCCAATAAAAGAAAGGGAACCAAAGGCGAGGATCACGTCTTCCTCCCCTGCAAAGGAATACGCTGCCTCTACCGCTTCCTCAATGCTTTTCATTGCCTGTACGTCCTTATGAAACTCTCTTGCCGCAAGAGCAAGCTCCTCTGCCGGCAGGGCTCTCGGATTATCCGGCGCTTCAATGGTAAAAATCTTTTCCGCATACGGACAGGTTTTTGAAAGCACTGCTCTGTAATCTTTATCCTGGAACATTCCCATAATAAAGTAAATCTTTTTCCCGTCAAAATAATGTCGTATGGAAGACGCCATTTTATCCGCTGCTGCAGGATTATGCGCCCCGTCTACAATAAAAAGCGGTTCTTTTGAAAGAACAGTAAAGCGTCCGTTCCATCTTGTACGGAGAAGACCTTCTTTTCTCTGCTCCTCTGTAGTTGAAAATCCAAGTTCTGAAAGAAGGTTCAAAGCCTCCACCGCCAGAACTGCATTTTCCTTCTGATATACGCCTCCAAGAGAAATCCGGTACTCCTCCCCTTTATAAAGAAAGCTCTGGCCTTCCGGACTCTCCTCTGTCACAAGGGCAGGCGCCCCGTCAGCCTCTCTGTAAGGACCGCTTCAGATTTCACATGCGTTTTTTATGGCATCCTCCGCCTCCTGTTTCTGGTGTACCGTTATCATGGGACAGCCTTTTTTTATGATCCCGGCTTTTGTCTCTGCGATCTCTCCCAGGGTATTTCCAAGAAATCCCATATGGTCCATGCTGACAGACACAAGAACTGATAAAAGCGGCTCCTTTATAATATTTGTGGCGTCCAGACTTCCGCCCATCCCCACTTCAAGAAGTACAAGGTCACATTTTTTCATCTCAAAAAACAAAAATGCCCCCGCCGTTTCAATT
>URHH01000128.1 GCA_900547615.1 uncultured Blautia sp.
GCAGATCGGCTTTACAGATGATCTTACTTTCACTGGAAATCCTCCTTCCGTAAATATAGCATTAAAATCTGCAGTTTCCAGGCGCACGTATACATGGTATACGCGCGCTTGCAATATATATTATCACTGCTTGCCACAAAATGCAAGGATTTTTTTATTTATTTTCCCGATCTGCTCACAGGTGACTATTTTCCCTGGAAAATCTGTGCGATTGGGGAATCTTCTGAAAGGATTACTGTCTTATCTTCACCCTTCATGGAATTTTTCAGCGCGTCCAGACTTCTCACAAAAGAATAGAACTCGCTTCTCTCCGCTTCCCCGTATGCCTGCGCAAGAATTTTCATATACTCCTGCTCGCCTTCCGCCTCTAAAATTTCAGCCTTCTTTTCCGCCTCTGAAATTTTAATTGCAATTTCCTTATCTGTCGTATTTCGGATCACCTTCGCCTCAGAGCTTCCCTGTGCCTTATATGTAGCCGCAATATTATCTCTCTCCGAGATCATACGCTCATATACTGCGTCCTTATTATCTTCCGGAAGGTCAAGCTGCTTTGTTTCGAACATCAGAAGATCCACGCCGTACTGCTCCATATTGTCTCCGATAGACGCCATAACCGCGTCAGACAGTTCCCCATCCCTGCTTGTGATCACTTCGTCCTGTGTCATGCTGCTGATCACGTTTTTGGTCGCATTATATACGGCTGTGTTAATTCTGCTCTCTCCGCTCTCTATAGAAGAATTTAAGGTCTGTGCAAATTTCAGCGGATTCTCAATCTTCCACAGCACATAGCTGTCGGAAATCATAGTCTTTTTGTCTTTTGTGATCACATCGGAAGGAGACAGGTCATAGAGAAGCGTCTCTTTTGGAAGCGTTGCCGTCGTTTCCACAAAAGGAATTTTCAGACTGATTCCCGGAGAACTTATAACTCTTTTTACTTTTCCGAACTGGCGCACAAGTTTATACTCATTCTGCGCTGTCACTGTAACAGATGCTGCTGCTCCGATCAGAACTGCCACACTGCCTAAGATGATAAATAATTTTTTATTTCTCATTGTTTTTCCTCCGTATTATTCTGTCCTGTTGCCGCATCAGAAGCCGGCTGCTGTTCTGCATCTTCCTTTGCCTCTCCGCTGTTCTCTCCTGAGAACGGCTCGATTGGAAGAAGCTTCTGTACTCCGTCGCCGCTGTCGATAATGATTTTCATATCCGGCAGAACGTCTTCCATTGCCTCATAAAACATACGCTGCATCGTCACTTCCGGATTTTTGCTGTACTCTTCATACATAGCGTTAAATCTTGCAACCTCTGCCTCTGCCTCATTGATACGAACCTGCTTCTGGGCTTCTGCGTCCTGAATGATCTGGTCTGCCTGTGCCTCTGCCTCAGGAAGCTTTTCATTTCTGTATTTATTTGCATTGTTTACTGCCGTTTCTTTTCCCTGCTTTGCAGTTTCCACAGCCTTAAACGCCTTCATAACCTCCTGTGTTGGAGGCTCGGAATCCTGGATTGTAATATTTACAAGCTGGATCCCTATATCCTGCGTTTCCAGGCTCTTCATGATCATCTCTTTGATTTTCCCCTGGATCTCACTCTTTCCTGTTGTGAGCACATCATCTACGTTGTAGCTTGCGATCACCGTACGGATACAGCTCTGGGAAATATTTTTAAGAATCGCCTCCGGCTCTCTGGCAGAATACAGATATTTTACAGGATCTGCGATGCGGTATTCCACAAAGAAATCTACATCGATAAAATTATAGTCTGACGTGATCATGATACCTTCCTGATTGACTGTCTCGTTGCTCTCCATGTCATAACCAATAGGAAATCCCTGAATTGTAGTATTTACTTTCTCCACCTTCTGGATAAACGGTATCTTAAAATGAAGCCCCGTCTCCGTCACTGCTTTTGGAACACCGAAGGTGGTAAGAACTGCCTGCTCCTGCTCCTGAATCTGATACGTTGCATCTGTTGCCATAATGCCCACTACTGCAAGTCCGGCAACGCCTGCGATGGCGCGTTTAAAATGTTTTCCGGGCTTCGGCACTTTTACTTTTGAAAACTTGTTGTTTATTCCATTCTGAAATTCGTTCACTGTTTTCCTCCTTCTCATTATGAAAAACTTATTGCTGCTCTTCTGAAAGAAAAGAAAAAAAGACTTTTGTCCTGGACACACATTCTCTGTGTCTCAAAACAAAAGTCTCGCTGTTTATGTCATATTGCGGGTAATTCTATATACCGTTCTGACGCATATATGTACCATTCTTTTGCGAAAACAAGTCCAGCTTTCCAAAAAATGATGGCCGCTACTCCCTTTTCTTTGTACAAGATATTACCATACTTTTTTCAGAAAATCAAGCATTTTCTACCTCATTTTTCAGAGGAATCGAGGAGGCAGCTCCTGGTCTTGAAACGGCGATAGACGATGCCTTTGCCGCCAGGGCAAGTCCCTCCTGCACCGGTTTTCCATCTATAATGGAAGAAATAAAATATCCGGTAAACGTATCTCCTGCTGCCGTTGTATCCACTGCCTTTACCTTGTAAATTTCCTGATGATAAATTCCTGTATCGTCCTGGTATACAGAGCCTTCGCTTCCAAGTGTCAGCACAACAGAAGAGTGCGGATATTTCTCTTTCATTTTCTCCAGGATTTTCTCCGGCTCCTGTTCCCCTGTAATCTGCTCTCCCTCAATTTCATTTACAAGAAACAGGCTTACTTTCGTAAGGTCGCATTCCTCAAGAGCGCTGTCGTAGGGAGAAGGATTTAAAATGATCATCATTCCTTTTTCGTATGCGGAATCTATGATATAAGAAAGCTCATTGATCTCATTCTGGAGAAGAAGCATATCTCCTTTATCAAAGTTCTCAAGAACCTCATCTACAAAAGCCTTTGTCATACAGCGGTTTGAGCCGCCAAATAAAAGAATGGAATTCTGTCCGTTTTTATCCACCTGGATCATGGTGTGTCCGCAGGGACCTTCCACTCTTTTTACAAACTGTGTATTCACCCCGTTTTCTCTGCATGTATCAAGAAGAGCGTCTCCCCCCTCTCCCACAAGACCTGCGTGATATACGGGGATTCCCGCCTTTGCAAGAGCGATAGACTGATTTAAGCCCTTTCCTCCGCAAAATACGTTTCTCTCTGATGATGCCAGCGTTTCTCCCGGAATCAGAATATGATCTACCTGATATACATAATCCACATTCATAGAACCAAAGTTCAATACCTTCATACTGTAATACCTCCCGTTAATTAATAGAAACCTCTCCTGCAATATCTACAGAAAAATATTCTCTGATCTCCCGAATATCCTCCGTCTGTCCCAACACCCACATAAGCTTTGTAACAGCCGCCTCTGCCGTCATATCATACGCCTGGAGCACTCCGCTTTTTAAGGCTTTTCTTCCTGTTTCGTACACCGACAGATTACTTCCCTCATATCTGCACTGGCTTCCTGCAAGAATGACCATGCCATTATCAATGGCTTTTCCTGCTGCGCCGATAAAATCATTTTTCAGAAACGGCATTCCTCCCAGTCCAAACCCTTCCAGATATACGCCTCTATATCCCTGCTCCTGAAGATATTCTAATATCGAAGGATTTATCCCCGGATACAGTTTTAGAAGAAATACTTTATCGGAATATGATGTCTGGGGACGAAAAATCCCTTTTTTCTCCACAAGATTTTCTTTTTTTATATGAAGTCCGAGAGAACTGATTTCCCCAATATACGGATAGTTAATGCTCTCAAAAGCATCAAAGCTCATGGTGCGTACCTTCGAGGCACGACACCCCAGCATGACCTTTCTATTAAATGCTACAAACACTCCGGGACAGCCACTTGCCGCCATATGAATCCCGCAGCGACAGTTTTCCATCGCATCTGCCACAGGATCTGCAATCGAAAGCTGGCTTCCTGTCACTACTACAGGAATCGATATATTTTGAAGCATAAAGGCAAGCATAGACGCGGTGTAGGCAAGTGTATCTGTACCGTGAATCACTGTAATCCCGTGATATTCTCCGCTTCTTTTTCCGATCAGCTCTGCAAGCCTTGCCCAGTCCTCCGGAAAAATATTGGCACTATCAACAGAACAGAAGTCTTCTGTCTCCAGTTCCAGATTTCTTGATACCATGCGAAGCTCTTCTAACATATCTCTGCTTTGCATTCCCGGCACAAGTCCGTCCTCGCCGTTTACAGAGGAAAGGGTTCCTCCTGTGTTGATAATCAGAATTCTTTTTTTTGTCATCTTATTTTTCTGCTCCTTTTGTAATGACTTCATTATATCTGTCTTTTTCAGAATTTACAATAAATAATGTGGAAAAGCACAAATTTCTCTTTCTCCACATAGACTATATAGAAATCCCCTTTGAGGCAGAATTTTGAAAACCTTCTTAAAACCATTGACCTCTTCGGAGGAGAAATTGTACTTAAAACGATACCGAGAGGGCGATTTGGAAGCAAAGAATATCCTGATTGAACGAAATCTCCGTCTCGTTGCCCACGTTGTCAAAAAATATCAGAACACAGACGAAGATATGGACGATCTGATTTCCATCGGTACCATAGGACTTATCAAGGCAGTCTCCACTTTTGACATGAAAAAGTCAGCCCGCCTTTCCACATACGCCGCCCGCTGCATTGATAATGAACTTTTAATGATGCTCCGTTCCAGAAAAAAGCGCGCCAGAGAAGTCTCTCTTTATGAACCAATCGGAACAGACCGGGAAGGAAATGAGATCAATCTTCTGGACGTGATCGAAAGCGAGTCGGTTGATATTGTGGAGGAATGCTTTATCCGTGAAAACACTTCCTATCTTCTTCATTCTATGAGATGCGTCCTGTCGGAAAAGGAATATCAGGTGATCTGCTTCCGTTACGGACTTTTCGGTGTTCCTGAAAAAACGCAACGGGAAATCGCACAGAAGCTTTCCATCAGCCGCTCCTATGTATCCCGCATTGAAAAAAATGCGCTTTTAAAGCTTCGGGATCTTTTCCCCGAAAATGTATAAGCCGCCGCCGACAGATTTCTCTGTTGGCAGCGGCTCTCTGTTCTCTTATGCTTCTGCTCTCCTCAAAAGGTCGTATACTTCCATTTTGATTCCGAGATCTACAAATAACTTCTGCTGAGGGTGAGGCGCGCTTTCCACCTGACTGCCTTCCTCATCATAAATAGCTTTTACTGTCACCGGGATATTCTCCCCGTTCGGCTTCATCACCTCTATTGTCTCGCCTGTGACAAATTTATTTCTCTGGGTGATCTGCACAAGTCCCCGTTCATCTATGGCTTCTGCAAAGCCCAGATAAGTATACTCTTTCACATAGGTATTGTTGTCATAAATCTGAGTATTCTCGTCTGGTTTTCCATAGAAAAATCCGGTCGTAAACTGACGGTAGGTACAGTTTGAAATCTGTTCTTTATACCAGTCCATATTTGCCTTATATTTTTCCGGGCTCTCCATATAATCATCGATGGCTTTTCTGTATGTTCTTGCCACAGTCGCAACATAGAGCGCAGTTTTCATGCGGCCCTCTATTTTAAGGCTGTCAATGCCGCTTGTCAACACATCATCCATATGCTCGATCATACAGAGATCCTTGGAATTAAAAATGTAAGTTCCTCTTTCATTTTCAAAAACAGGCATATATTCTCCGGGGCGCTTCTCCTCCACAATGGAATACTTCCATCTGCACGGGTGGGTGCAGGCTCCTCTGTTTGCATCTCTTCCCACAAGATAATTGCTTAAAAGGCATCGTCCGGAATAGGAAATACACATGGCTCCATGAACAAATGTCTCGATTTCCATATCCTCCGGAATATGGGCGCGGATCTCCCGGATTTCTTCAAGAGAAAGCTCTCTTGCCGTCACCACGCGCTTTGCTCCAAGGCTGTACCAGAAGCGGTACGTCTCATAGTTTGTATTATTTGCCTGCGTGCTGATATGGCGCTCGATTTCCGGACAGATTTCTTTTGCATATGTAAAAATCCCCGGATCTGCAATGATCAGTCCGTCCGGGCGCAATTCCTTCAGTTCATAAAGATATTCCCGGACGCCTTTCAGGTCTTCATTATGAGCAAGAATATTTACTGTCACATAGACCTTTACTCCATGCTCATGCGCAAAGGCGATTCCCTCTCTCATATCTTCTTTTGAGAAATTTTTTGCCTTTGCCCGAAGTCCGAATGCCTCGCCGCCGATATACACCGCGTCTGCACCAAAAATAACAGCGATTTTTAATACCTCAAGGCTGCTTGCGGGAACTAATAATTCTGGTTTTCTCATCTTTTCACTCCTGTCTGATGCTCACTGCTGCTCCGTCTCCCACAGGAAGAACAGAGGTTACAAGAATCGGATTATGGGTCAGCTCATAAAGATATTCCCGCATTCTTTTATAAATGGTACGGTTTCTCCGCTCCACAAGATAACGGGATTCTATAATATCCCCTTCCTGAAGCACATTGTCTGATACAAGAACGCTTCCTTTTTCCATAAGGCGTAAAATATCGGGAAGCCAGTTGATATATTGCCCTTTTGCAGCGTCCATAAAAATAAAATCATACGTCCCCGAAAGGGTTTTTAGAATTTCTCCTGCGTCTCCTTCCAGAAGCGTGATCTGCTCTTCTCTCTCTGCCTTTTTAAAGTTTTCTTTTGCGATGGGGATTCTTTTTTCATAGTTTTCTATTGTGGTAATTTTAAGGTCAGAGGGACCATACTCACACATAAGAAGTGTGGAGAAGCCAACGGCTGTCCCCACCTCCAGAATACGTTTTGGCTTTTTCATTGCCAGAAGCGTCTTTATAAAGCTCTGCATTTCTCTTCGTATCACAGGAACCCCTGTTTCTAATGCAGTCTGTTCCAGTTCTTCCAGAAAGTCCGTATTTCCGGTGTTCAGTGAGTTAATATACGTCCGCATACGCTCATCTACAATCACTGGGTTTCGGCTCCTTCCTGTTCCTCATCGCCTGCAAGGATTCCCATAATTCTCGCAGGGGTATAAGCGGTACTTAAGAGATACGTTCCAGGTTTCATCTGTCCGCTGTAATTGGACAGCTTTTCCTGTGCATAAAAAACAAGTGCATCTTCCACAAGTCCTTTTTTCTCCAGTGTTTTTGCAACCTTATATACAGAGGCTCCTTCCTCTACTACAATGGTTACTTCCTGTCCGTTCCCCGGACTCATTGCCTGCTGATTAAATACATCGTATCCAAACTGATACGCCGATCTTCCAAGCCAGAAGATCAATACTGCCACACAGACATAAAGA
>URHH01000129.1 GCA_900547615.1 uncultured Blautia sp.
TTCTCTCTCCAAAGGGAAGGGAGGAAGGGAAGGAGGGGGCGCCAGCCGTGACAATCGTTTCGGAAACGGACAGAACCGCGGCGGCGGACGTCAGGGCGGAAGAAAGAGCGGCAGTTCCGGAGATATGGCGTTTGCACCGGAGCTTACCAAGACTTCCAAGGACAGCAAGAGAGAGCGCGACAGAGAAAATAAGAACAAGAAGAAAGATTTCGAGAAGAATCAGGGCGGCGGAAGAAGACCGAACCAGGGAGGCGGACGCCAGAATCAGAGACTTCCGAAAGCTCTTCAGAAACCGACTCCACAGCCAAAACAGGAAGAGAAAAAAACGGAGGTTAAGGAGATTACGCTTCCGGAGAAAATGACGATCCGCGAGCTTGCAGAGGCAATGAAAATGCAGCCGTCTGTTATTGTGAAAAAACTGTTTATGCAGGGAATCATGGTAACGGTAAACCATGAGATCGATTTTGAAAAAGCGCAGGAAATCGCTCTGGAATACGATATTATTGCAGAACAGGAAGAAAAAGTGGACGTGATCGAGGAGCTTCTGAAAGAAGAAGAGGAAGACGAATCCAAGATGGTTCCAAGACCTCCTGTTGTATGTGTCATGGGTCACGTTGACCACGGTAAAACCTCTCTTCTTGACGCGATCAGAAACACAAGCGTGACAAGAGGCGAGGCAGGCGGAATCACACAGCATATCGGTGCTTACGTCGTAAACGTAAATGGTCAGAAGATCACATTCCTGGATACACCGGGACATGAGGCGTTTACCGCCATGCGTATGCGAGGTGCAAATTCCACAGACATTGCAGTTCTTGTTGTTGCAGCAGACGACGGTGTGATGCCGCAGACAGTAGAGGCGATCAGCCATGCAAAGGCAGCAGGCGTTGAGATCATTGTTGCCATTAATAAAATTGATAAGCCAAGCGCAAATGTAGAGCGCGTAAAACAGGAACTTTCCGAGTACGAACTGATTCCTGAAGACTGGGGCGGAAGCACGATCTTTGTTCCGGTATCTGCACATACGGGCGAGGGAATCGACACGCTTCTTGAGATGATCCTTCTGACAGCAGAAGTATGTGAGCTCAAGGCAAATCCGAAACGTTCCGTGCGCGGTCTTGTGATCGAGGCACAGCTTGACAAAGGAAAAGGTCCTGTGGCAACGATCCTTGTACAGAAGGGAACTCTTCATGTGGGCGACTTTATTGCGGCAGGAGCATGCAGCGGTAAGGTTCGTGCCATGATGGATGATAAGGGTCGCAGAGTAAAAGAAGCTGGTCCTTCTACTCCTGTTGAAATCCTCGGTCTCGGAGATGTTCCAAATGCAGGTGAGATTCTCATGTCCTTTGACAGTGACAAAGAGGCGAAAAACTTTGCGGGAGCCTTTGTATCTGAGAATAAGAACCGTCTTCTTGAAGAGACAAAAGGAAAGCTCTCTCTCGATAATCTCTTTGATCAGATTCAGGCAAGCGATTTAAAAGAGCTTCCTCTTATTATCAAAGCAGACGTGCAGGGTTCTGTGGAAGCTGTAAAACAGAGTCTTATAAAGCTTTCCAACGAAGAAGTTGTAGTAAAAGTCATTCATGGCGGTGTTGGTGCTGTCAATGAATCTGACGTAAGTCTTGCTGCAACTTCCAATGCGATCATCATTGGTTTTAATGTGCGTCCGGACGCGACTGCAAAACAGCTTGCAGAGCAGGAAGGCGTAGATATGCGTCTGTATCGCGTCATCTACCAGGCGATCGAAGATGTGGAAGCTGCCATGAAGGGTATGCTTGATCCTGTATTTGAGGAGAAGGTAATCGGTCACGCGCAGGTTCGTCAGCTCTTTAAGGCTTCCGGTGTTGGTACGATCGCAGGAAGCTACGTTCTGGACGGATATTTCCAGAGAAACTGTAAGATTCGTATTTCAAGAGAGGACGAGCAGATTTTTGAAGGCGAGCTTGCATCTCTCAAGAGATTTAAAGATGATGTAAAAGAAGTAAAAGCAGGATACGAGTGCGGTCTTGTATTTGAAAACTTCAATGATTTAAAAGAAGATGATATGGTAGAAGCATATATCATGGTAGAAGTGCCAAGATAGGAGTGAGGCATAAATGAGAAAAAACAGCATTAAGAATACCAGGATCAACGGAGAAGTGCAGAAAGAGTTAAGCACGATAATCAGAAATGAGATCAAAGACCCGCGTATTCATCCTATGACATCTGTTATGGCTGTGGAGGTTGCTCCTGATTTAAAAACATGTAAGGCATATATCAGTGTTTTTGGCTCAAAAGAAGCAAAGGAAGACACCATTAAAGGGCTTTCCAGCGCAGAGGGCTATATCAGAAGACAGCTTGCCAGAAACTTAAATCTTCGCAATACTCCGGAAATCCGCTTTATTCTTGACGAGTCCATTGAATACGGAGTAAATATGTCAAAACTTATTGACGATGTGACAAAGAAAGATGCTTCCGTCAGGGAGACAGAAGAATAGCGAGGTAGAGCGCATATGAATAATATTTCAGAGGTACTGGAGCAGGTAAAGACAATGGCTATTTCAGGTCACATACGTCCCGACGGGGACTGTGTGGGCTCCTGCATGGCTCTGTATCTGTATATAAAGGAGTGGTATCCGGATATACAGGTCGATATATATCTTGATCATCCAAAGCCGGTATTTGGTCATATTGACAGGATTGACGAGATAAAAACAGAAGCAGAAGGCAAAAAGGAATACGACCTTTTTGTCACCTGCGATGTAAGCGCAAAAGAGCGGATCGCACCTGCAGGGAAATATTTTGAAAGTGCGAAAAAAACAGTATGTATCGACCATCACATCAGCAATCCGGGGTTTGCAGATATAAATTATATCCGTGGAGACATAAGTTCTGCCAGCGAGGTACTTTACGGACTTCTGGATAAAGAGAAGGTGAACCGTTCTGTTGCGGCTTCCATTTATACGGGAATGGCGCACGATACCGGCGTGTTTCAGTATTCTTCCACAACACCGGAGACCATGCGCATTGCAGGAGAGCTTATGAAAACCGGCTTTAATTTCAGCCGGATCATCGACGAATCTTTTTATCAGAAGACATACATTCAGAATCAGGTAATGGGACGTGTGCTTGCAGAAAGCATCATGCTTCAGAATGGAAAATGTATCGTCGGATATATGAAAAAGAAGGATATGGATTTCTACGGCGTGGACGGAAAGGATCTGGATGGAATTGTAAGCCAGCTCCGTCTGACACAGGGCGTAGAGGTTGCTCTCTTCCTTTACGAGACGGAAAGCCAGACATTTAAGGTATCCATGCGCTCCAACGGAAAAGTTGACGTAAGCAGAATTGCCGTATTTTTCGGAGGCGGCGGTCATACGAGAGCTGCAGGCTGCGATTTGCGGGGTTCCATGTACGATGTGGTAAACAACATTACGGCGCAGATTGAAAAACAGTTTCAGGAACAGGACGACTGACGGCAGAATATGAATGGAATTATTGTAATCAGAAAAGAAAAAGGTTATACCTCTCATGATGTAGTGGCAAAGCTCCGCGGAATCCTTCATATGAAAAAAATAGGACATACAGGAACGCTTGATCCGGAGGCTGAGGGAGTTCTGCCGGTAGCTCTTGGAAAGGGAACCCGCCTTGTGGAGCTTCTCACAGAAAAAGAAAAGACATACGAGGCGGTAATGCGCCTCGGCGTTTCCACAGATACCCAGGATATGACGGGAGCCATCTTAAAGGAAAGTGAAGTTTCTGTGACAGAGGAGGAAATTAAAAACGCTGCATCTTCTTTTATCGGGGATCAGCTTCAGATTCCTCCCATGTATTCTGCCCTTAAAGTGAATGGAAAAAAGCTGTATGAGCTTGCAAGAGAGGGAAAAGAGGTGGAGCGAAAAGCCCGCCCCGTACATTTTTACCAGATTGAAATTCTGGAAATCCATCTCCCTCTTGTAAAAATGCGGGTTTCCTGCAGTAAGGGAACGTACATCAGAACGCTTTGTCATGATATGGGAGAAAAACTTGGCTGCGGCGGAGCAATGGAAGCTCTCCTTCGGACAAAATCCGGGGATTTTACACTGGAACAGAGCATGACCCTTCAGGAGACGGAAGAAGCTGTAAAAGCCGGAACCATTGAAGAAAAGATCATTTCCATTGAAGAGGTACTTTCTTCTTACCCTGCTGTATATGCAAAGGAAGAGGGAGACCGTCTTCTTGCGAATGGAAATCCTCTTCATGAGGGACTTGTAAAGGGTGATGTGAGAGAAGGCTGGGTTCGTATGTACACAAGCAGCGGAGTTTTTACAGGGATTTACCAGTGGAAGAAAAAAAGACAGCAGTATTTTCCTGTGAAAATGTTCGTATAAATATAGGAGTGGCATATGGAATACTTGAAAATAACAGAAGAGTTTCCCCGTCTCAAAAAAAGCGCAGTCACTCTTGGAAAGTTTGACGGCATTCACAAGGGTCATCAGAAGCTTGTAAAAAGCATCCTGCAACAGAAAAAAGAGCTTGGTCTTCCCGCCGTTCTTTTTGCTTTTGATGTGTCGGAAAAGATGATCCTGTCCAGGGAGGAACGGTGCCGCCTTGTGGAAGAAATGGGCGTGGATATTCTTCTGGAGTGTCCGTTAAACGAGCGCATCCGCCATATAAAGGCTGAGAATTTTGTGAAAGAAATTCTGGTTGGCGATCTGCAGGCAAAATACGTGGCAGTAGGCGAGGATTACCGTTTCGGGTATGAGAGAAAGGGAACGCCGTCTCTTCTAAAAGAGATGGGAAGAAAATACGGTTTTCATACAGATGTCATTTCAAAAGAGATGGAAGGACACAGAAAAATCAGCAGTACCTATATAAGGGAAGAGTTAAAAAAAGGAAACATGGAAAAATTCCAGAGACTTATGGGAATGAATTTCAGGGTTGAGGGAACAGTAGAACATGGAAGAGGACTGGGGCACAGACTTCTGTTTCCCACTGCAAATATCATTCCGCCCAAAGATAAGCTTATGCCGCCCTGCGGGGTGTATGCAACGATGTCTTATTTTGGAGACAGATGTTTTTCCGGTGTTACGAACATCGGATACAAGCCTACGGTCGGAGGAGAATTCCTGGGCGTGGAAACCCATCTTTTTGACTGTGAGGAGGATCTTTACGGTCAGAAATGCAAAGTGGAATTTCTCCATTATCAGCGTCCGGAAAAGAAATTTGAGTCTCTGGAAGCCCTTCGGCGGCAGATTTTCGCAGATGCGGCTCTTGGGCGGGAATATTTCGACAGACGAAACAGAAAAAATACAAGGGAGAATATTTAGGAATGGCAGAGATTATTCTTGGACTAATGGGAGGTTTGGGCCTCTTTTTGTTCGGTATGAAACAGATGAGCGATGGACTTGAAAAAGTTGCAGGCGCCAAGATGCGAAGCATTCTTGAGTTTTTTACAAAGACGCCTATCAGAGGAATCCTTGTGGGAACATTTTTTACTGCAATCATCCAGTCCTCCAGTGCTTCTACCGTCATGGTAGTAAGTTTTGTAAATTCAGGACTTATGAACCTGTATCAGGCTGCCGGTGTGATCATGGGCGCCAATATCGGAACAACAGTAACTTCTCAGTTAATATCATTTAACCTTTCTGCGCTTGCTCCGGCAATCGTTATGGCAGGCGTGGTTATGATGATGTTCTTTAAAAAAGTAAAGATACAGCGTATTGGAGAGGTTCTTCTGGGATTTGGTATTCTGTTTATGGGTCTTACCACCATGTCAGATTCCATGTCCGTTCTGAGGGAGTCTCCTCAGGTAGTGGAGATCATGGGTTCTCTTACCAGCCATTTTCTGGCTGTGCTTGTGGGACTTGTTGTCACAACTGTCCTTCAGAGTTCTTCTGCTACAGTAGGCATTGTGCTTCTTCTTGCAAACCAGGGACTTCTTGATATACGTATCTGTTTCTTTATTATCATGGGCTGCAACATTGGCTCCTGCGTATCTGCTCTTCTCGCCGGCTTGAGCGGAAAGAGAGATGCAAAACGTGCTGCTATGATCCATCTGGTGTTTAATATTATCGGAACCTTTATTATTTACGTTGTATTAAGTGTGGCGCTTGAGCCGATCACCCAGTTTATTTCTTATATTTCCGGCGGCAATCCGGGAAGAGAGGTGGCAAATGCCCATACCCTGATCAAACTTACAGAGGTTCTTCTTCTTGCTCCGTTTATCAAACAGATCGTAAAACTGACAGGTTTTCTTGTGCGCGGAGAGGAAAAGAAAAACCAGGACGCGCTGGGATTACAGTTTATCGGAGAAAAATCTGTATTTTCTCCTACAACTGCTGTATTTGACGCGACAAGAGAAATGGAGCGCATGGGACAGATGGCGATTTCCAATCTGGAAAAAGCAATGAATGCCCTCCTTACCCTGGACGAAAAAGAGATCCGGGAAGTGTATGAGGTAGAGAAAAATATTGATTATCTCAATCATGCGATTACCGATTATCTTGTAAAGATCAATCAGACGACCCTGCCATCAGATGATGCGAAGAGTATAGGCGGACTGTTCCATGTAGTAAACGATATTGAACGTATCGGCGATCATGCGGAAAATATTGCAGATGCCGCTGCTTCCAGAATGGAGCGTGGAATTGATTTCAGCGATCAGGCAAAGAAAGAGCTGTCTCAGATGCTTGAAATGGTAATCAAGGTAACTACATATGCCCTTGATATGTTTTCTCATAATAATCAGGAGCATATGGAGGAAATTCTGGAACTTGAGGATAAGGTAGACGATGCGGAGCGGTATCTTCAGGAATCTCATGTACAGCGCCTTACAAGGGGCGAATGTACGGCAAGCGCAGGAATGATGTTCTCAGATATTGTTTCCGGACTTGAGCGTGTATCAGACCATGCCACAAACATTGCTTTTTCTCTTCTTGAGGACGACCCGATAGAAAGACAGAAAGAAATGCGTGCAGCAGCAAAATAATAAAAAAAGAGTTTACAGGAAAAAATCTTTGTGTTATACTAACGAAGGTGAATTCAGCCCTTATTCAGAGACAGGACACTCCGACCATCTCTTAATATGCGGCGGTTTTATTAAATTATTTTTCAATCAGTGTCAAAATGATTTCAAAAGAAAAAAAAGCAGCCATTATGAAAGAATATGCAAGATGTGAAGGTGACACAGGTTCACCAGAGGTACAGATTGCCGTTCTTACAGCAAGGATCCAGGAATTAACAGAGCACTTAAAGACACACCATAAAGATCATCATTCCAGACGTGGTCTTCTGAAA
>URHH01000130.1 GCA_900547615.1 uncultured Blautia sp.
CCGAAACCGCCTCCTATGTACGGCTTGATAACGCGAACCTTACCCCAGGGGATACCGAGAGCCTGACCGATCACACGGCGCACAATATGCGGAATCTGTGTGGACGTTACCACAACAATCCTTCCCTTTTCCATATATGCGTAAGAAATGGGATTTTCGATATGACAGTGCTGAACGATCGGAGTTTTATAACTTCTCTTTATTACTGTGTCAGAATCTTTAAGCCCCTGCTCAACATTACCGATAAAGAAATTGGAACGTGCCAGAACATTATCTTTTTTGTCAAGATGAACCGGATGCGGCGTTCCATACATAGATTTTCGAGGATCAATCTCTACAGGATATTCCTCATATTCCACCTTGATAAGCTTTAACGCCCGCGCTGCCGTCACCTCGTCTTCTGCCACAACGGCCGCTATGTCGTCCCCGTAATACCGCACTCTTCCTGTTAAGAGATTACGGTCCGCTATGTCCTGATGGGCCGCTTCTACAGACCAGGGATGCCCCGGCGTGGGATAACAGTGATCCGGAACATCCTTAAACGTAACAACACGGACGACTCCCGGAAGAGCCTCTGCCTCACTTGTATCAATGGAGGTTACAATACCGTTTCCAATAGTTGCATGATACACCTTTGCCACAAGACAGTTTTTCGGAGCCATATCATCTGTAAATTTTGCCCTGCCTGTGACCTTTTCATAAGCGTCTACTCTTGGAATGCTCTTTCCAATCATAACTGTCACCTTCTTTGCTTAAATTTTAATTAAAAAAACCAGACAAAGTCCCGGAGGAATCTCTGTTCTCCTCAGGACTATTGTCCGGCTCTGAACCATGCTGTTTCTTATAGATTCCTGAACGGTTTATTTCTTCTGATAGGGCGTATTTTCTACTGGAAGAGAGGTACGGAATTGACCGTCTTTCCTGTAATATGCCCCTGCGATAGCAGGCGCTGTCGGAATAGCTGTAATCTCTCCGATTCCAATTGCCCCGCAGGCAACAGGAAGTCCTTTTTTCTCCACGATAATACTCTCTACTTCAGGAATTTTATTTGCTTTTGGTAATCCTAGTGTACCATATTTCGCAGTCGGTTTGCAATCTGAAATTGGATATTTTTCTGTCAAAGCAAAGCCATATGACATAATAACTCCGCCTTCAATCTGCCCCTCTACAGACAGAGGATTGACTGCTTTTCCCACATCGTGAGCCGCCACGATTTTCTTTACGGTTCCGTCTTCATTTAAAATACAGACCTGTGTAGCATAACCGTATGCAACATGAGAAACCGGATTTTTTTTATCGCTTCCCATCGGGTCGGTAGCAGCCAGATATTCCCCTGTATATTCTTTTCCTTCCAGTTCCGAAAGAGAATGGAAAGATAAATCTTCTTTTAACTTTTCACAGGCTCTTCTCACAGCCTCTCCTGTAATAAGCGTCTGTCTGGAACCTGACGTTGTTCCGGAATCCGGCGCTGTCCAGGTATTTGAGGCATCGTAATAAATCTCTTCCCGCTTCAGGGAAAGAATCTCGGAAACCATCTGTACAAGAACAGTTCCAAGTCCCTGTCCGATACAGGAAGCCCCCGCATGGATTTCCACACGTCCGTCCTTTACAAGAAGACGGGCTCTTCCCCAGTCAGGAAGACCTACGCCAACGCCTGCATTTTTCATAGCACATGCAATTCCTGTATACGGACTGCTCTCATATATGTCTTTTACCGCCTCAAGGGTTTCCGCAAGACCTGTGGACTCATCTACAATCTGACCATTTGGAAGCTCCTGTCCCGGACGGATTGCATTTCGGTAGCGAATTTCCCAGGGAGAAATCCCCACGATTCCCGCCATTTTCGTAAGGAGCATCTCAATAGCAAAACATGTCTGAGTCACACCAAATCCACGGAACGCTCCCGCAGGAGGATTGTTTGTATAATATGCCTTTCCGTCAATATCAAAGTTCTGATAATTGTAAGGTCCGGAAGCATGAGTGCAGGCACGCTGCAGAACAGGTCCTCCAAGGGATGCGTAGGCTCCCGTATCTGCGATCACGGTCGCTTTCACTCCCTGAATGATTCCGTTTTCATCACAGCCAAGCGTAAACTCCATATCCATAGGGTGGCGTTTCGGGTGGATCAAAATACTCTCTGCTCTTGTAAGCTTTACCTTTACCGGACGTTTTGTCAGATACGCGATCATAGCCGCATGATGCTGAACAGTTACGTCCTCTTTGCCTCCAAATCCACCGCCTACCAGCTTGTTGCGGACTTTTACCTTTTCTGCAGGAAGTCCCAAAAGTGCCATACATTCATGCTGGGTATCGTATACGCCCTGATCAGATGAATAAATGATCACTCCGTCTCCGTCCGGTATTGCAACGGCGCATTCCGGCTCTAAAAAAGCATGTTCTGTCCACGGCGTATGGAAAGTATCGGAAAGTACATGAGCAGAATTTTGAATGGCAGCCTCTGCATCTCCCCTGGATACGTGCCAGTGAGAAAGAAGATTGTCTTTTTCACATTCATGTACCTTAGGCGCATCCTCTCTCATTGCATCGTACGGATCACGCACCATAGGAAGTTCCTCGTACTCTACCTCAATCTTCTGTTTTCCCTCTTCCACTGCCTCAAGAGTTTCCCCGGCTACAAGAGCAATGGCGTCTCCAAGATAGTGGGTAAGATGACCAACCGGGATCAGGCCGTCCCAGTCCTGTTTTAAATGCCCTACCTTGACGCTTCCCGGAATATCTTCCGCTGTAAATACAGCAATCACTCCCGGTACTTCCTTTGCTTTCTCCGTATGGATTGCCTTTACTCTGGCTCTCGGATAAGCGGAACGCAGAGCGCTTCCGTAAATCATGCCTTCCATGTGTATGTCGTCCGGATATTCTCCATAACCCAGAACTTTTTCCCTCACATCTACTCTTGGGACGCGTTCTCCCAGCTTCCATGTATATTCTTTTTCTTTCGGAAGACCCTCTCTTTTATATTTTGCAGCAAGTAAAATGCCATCTATGATTTTTTTATATCCTGTACAGCGACATACATTATTTTTTATGGCGTCTGCCGCTTCCGCTCTCGTTGGGCTCTGATTTTTATCGAGAAGAGCTTTTGCACTTATTACCATTCCGGGAATACAAAAACCGCACTGTACCGCTCCCGCTTCTCCAAAAGCGCGGACAAAAATTTCTTTTTCTTCCTCCGGAAGTCCCTCTACAGTCATAATATGCTTTCCTTCCAGCTTGGAAAGTCTGGGCACACAGGCTTTCGTTGCCTTTCCGTCAATAAGCACATGACAGGTTCCGCAGGCACCTTCGCTGCATCCGTCTTTTACAGATGTAAGACCGCACACATCCCGGAGAAAAGGAAGAAGTTTCATATCACGTTCTTCAAAATATTCTTTTCCGTTTACAAAAAAGTGAAACATAGGCCGCCTCCTGTCAAAAAGACTATTTCAAAAGATAATCATAATCGTCAATGACTGCACAGATCAGACGGCGAAGTCCCTCATAGATAGGATCTGCCGGATCGTCTGCTTTACAGTCTGTTACTTTTCCGAGGAATCGTACCGCACATTCTTTTGTTTCCTTATTTTTCACAAGGAAACCGTCGTTTGTGCTGTCTTTCATATCCTCTTCTGTTGCAAATAAAGTAAATTTATCTTTGTACGGCGCGCTTGCGTAAGGACAGAAGCTCTTACAGTTTCCGCACTCATTACACATATAGTCCACATGAATGATCTGATTCATTGCCATTCCCGGAACCTTAATGGAGAGATTTGCTCTGTTTGGACATACGTCCACGCAGTTTTCACAGATCTTATTGCATACAAGACAGCGCTCTTTTTCTGTCTCTTTCTCGCTGCTCTGTGCAAGAATACCCTTCTTCTCAAAACAGTTTGTTTCTGTTTCCTGAATTTCTGCATCTTTTACAACAGCCTCTGAAAGGATTGCCTCTGCTGCGATCTGTGCGTCACGGATTGCCTCTACGATCGTAGCTGCGCCGCCTGCGCCATCGCCGATGAGATAAATACCGGAAATGCCGGTTTCCATTGTCTTCTGGTTATATTTTGCCCTGCCTCTTTCGTTTACCTCAATGCCGTTTGCCTGATAGCTCTCTGAATCTGTCTTTTCACCAACAGCTACGATGACTGTATCTGCCGGAACTTCCCCTGTCTTTCCTGTCTCTGTAACAGAAGCTCTTCCGGAGGCATCTGTCTTTCCAAGTTCCATCACTTTACAGAGAAGCATTCCGTTTTCCAGACTTACAGGAGAAAGAAGCTCTCTAAATTCAACGCCGTCTTCCAGAACCTCTAAAAGTTCATCTTCGGCTGCCGGCATATAGCGTTTTGTTCTTCTGTATACAAGGGAAACTTCCTCCACTCCTTTTGTGCGGACAGCCGCCCTTGCCGTATCCATAGCCGTATTTCCGCCGCCAATCACGACAACATGTTTTCCAAGGTCTACATTTCCGTCTTTTTCCTTAAATTCTTTTAAGAAGTGAATGGCATTGACCGTCTCGCCTTTTTCCAGTTTTAAGGTTCCCGGTTTTCCTGCACCGATCGCCACGATCACTGCATCATATCCTTCTGCCTTCAACGCATTATAATCTTTAATTTCTCTGTTTGTCTCAATTGTTACTCCCAGTTTTGCGAGAAGGGATACGTCTTTGTCAATGGCTTCTTCAGAAATACGGAAGCCCGGGATCACATAACGGATCACACCGCCCAGTTTCTCTTCTTTTTCAAAAATCGTCACATCTGCGCCGGCTCTTCCAAGGAAATATGCTGCTGCCATACCTGCCGGACCGCCGCCTACAACTGCCACTTTCTTTCCGGCTGCTCCCTGTGCCTTGATTTCCCCGATCACTTCCTCATAGCCTTTTTCTGCTGCAAGAAGTTTTGTTCCTCTTATATTTACCGGCTCTTCATAGAAGTTTCTTGTACATTTTGTCATACAGTTATGGGCACATAAAGTTCCTGTAATAAACGGAAGCGCGTTTTTCTCAAGGATCACTCTGAGCGCCTCTGCATATTTTCCCTCTCCTGTCAGCTTAATATATGTCGGAATATCCTGGTGGATCGGACATCCTTCCATACACGGCGCATAGAAGCAGTCAAGAAGAGGAACTTCTTTTTCACTCTTTCTGTTTGGAAGAGGCTTGATATTTTTCACATGATGAGGATTTTTCACTGCGTCAAGAGCAAGCGCGTTTAATGCCTCCACATCAATTCCCGTCCACTGGGACACATTTCCATCCATTACCTTTTCTGCCATCTGGGTAAATCTCTGGTATCCGCCCGGTTTTAAAAGAGTCGTTGCAACTGTTACCGGCCATATGCCGCAGGCTGTGATTTTGTCAATGTTATAATAATCTGCTCCGCCGGAATATGCGATGCGGAGTTTTCCGTCAAATTCTCTGGAAAGCTTTGCCGCAAGAGAAATAGATAATGGGAAAAGGGCTTTTCCTGACATATACATCTCCTCGCTTGGAAGCTCGCTTCTTGTAACATCTACCGGGAAGGTATTTGTGATCTTTACGCCAAACGCAAGATTCAGTTCATCTGCAAGCGCCATCAGACGTTTGAACATAGGGATCGCATCCTCATACTGCAGGTCATCCCGGAAATGGAAATCTCCGAATGCCATGTAATCGTATCCCATCTCGTCCATTGTTTTTCTTGCAAACTCATATCCGAGAAGAGTCGGATTGCATTTGATGAACGTATTCAGATGTTTTTCCTTATAAAGGTGCGTTGCAATGCTCTCAATCTCGTTTGGCGGGCAGCCATGCAGGGTAGATATGGTTGCGGAATTACAGATATTAGAAGGAATGGCTTCAATATCTTCCTTTGTCACCTTCTGGAAGGAGTCTACATGGTCAAGAAGCCACTGACGGCATTCTTTAAAGATTTCTGTGTCTTTTGCTTCCATCATGCTGTTGATAAAGTTATCTACCTTGGGCTCTTTAATTCCTGCAAGATCGTAGCCTACAGAAATATTAAACTGGAAACCGTCCTGATCTCCAAGTCCAAACTCTTTTGCAATCACATGAAGGGCAAACCATGCCTTAATGTACTCGTTCATTGCATCGGACACATAAAGCTCTGTGGACCACTCACAGTTATAGCACTCGTCTTCCGCCAGAATACACGGTTTATTTACACAGGCTGCAAGCTCCGGTCCGTCCATTTTCTGAACGGTTTTCAGCTCGAAGAAACGTGCGCCGCCATAATAGGAGGCTACAATATTCTGAGCGAGCTGTGTATGCGGACCTGCTGCCGGTCCAATGGGATTTTCAAGCTTTCTTCCAAACAGGTCAAGCTTTCTGGAAGTATCTGCCACATATCCTCTGTGTACGCCGAACACCGTATCTCTTTTCTTTTTTTCCTCTAAAATCCATTCCATGATCTGTCCAAAAGACATACAGGACATTCTGTCACTCATACAAAAACCTCCTTTATTTTCCGCTGTTAATATCATCTGCAAGCTCTTTTGCCGCCTGACGGCAGTCAGCCATGATCTTCTCTGCATCACATACAAGAATCTCTCTGTCTTTCATAAGCATCTTTCCGTTGCAGACTGTTGTCACTACGCTGTTTCCGTTTGTGCCAAACAGAAGATGTCCGTTTACATTATCTGCATTCATTGGCGTGAGCGGATCATAGTCAAGAACGATCACATCTGCAGAAGCTCCCGGTTTTAAGATTCCCAGTTGTTTTTCAAAATATCTTCCCGCAATTTCCCTGTTTCCTTCAAACAGCATTTTCGGAACTTCGCCCCATGCAGCGTTCGGGTCACAGAGATGATGTTTGTGAAGCACATTTGCCACCTTCCAGGATTCCAGCATATCGTGTGTATATCCGTCTGTTCCAAGACCTGTAAGGATTCCTTTATGAACAAGAGCCATAGTTGGCGGGCAGCCACAGGCATTTCCCATATTGGATTCCGGGTTATGCACAACCATCGTATCTGTTTCCTTAATTAAATCCATCTCATGCTTATTAATATAAATGCAGTGTCCGAGAAGTGTCTTCGGTCCCAGGATATTCCAGTCATAAAGGCGGTCTACGATCCTCTTTCCATGTTCTTTTAAACACTGATGAAGGTCATAGATCCCTTCTGCCACATGAATGTGGTATCCCACGCCTTCCGGCTTTAATTCATTGCAAAGCGCCATTGTCTCGTC
>URHH01000131.1 GCA_900547615.1 uncultured Blautia sp.
CATACCGCCTTTTCTTGTTATCCAGCCCTCCGGCTGTATCGGTTGAGCAAAAGTCAGCGTGGGATTGATGTGGTATCTTTATCTAAGTGAACCCCCGTTTTCCCACTTGGAAACAGAAGCTTTGGAAACGCCTGCAAAAGCAGCTACCTCTTCCTGGGTCACTCCTTTTTCTCTTCTGTGTGCAGCAAGCACGGTTCCTATATTTAACTCTTTCATTTTCTCTCCTTTCTGCCCTTAAATATACCTCTGTTTTTTCCGTGGGGCAATGGAGTCTTATGAAGCTTTTCGTGGATTTTGTCAACTGCCAGGAAACTGGATCCAGAGAAACAGTTCGAATATTCCATTTTCTGTGTGAAGCTCCATATTTCCCTGATACCGTTTTACGGCTTCCTGTATGCTCTTTAAGCCGACTCCGTGATTTTTCCTGTCTCTTTTTCCGGTATCCGGAAGTTTTCCCTCCGTTACTTTTACAGAGGAAGGATTTTTTACAGAAAGCACAAACATTCCCTTTTGAAACCGGCTTTCCAGAGAAATCCACCGTTTCTCTTCCGGAAGAGCTTCCTTTTTTATCGCCTCTGCCGCATTGTCAAGGGCGTTTGCAAACATGGCGCAAATATCCGGCTTCTCAAAAGGAAGCTCCTCCTGAATATCTATTTTATGGCGAAATGTAATTTTGCTCTCCTTAAAAATCTGCTCTTTTGAGGCGAGAACCGCATTTACCGCAGGATCCTTACAATAATTTAAGGTTCCGGAAACGCCATGCCCCTTTATCAGTTCCTGAATATACGTTTCTCTCTTTTCTTCTGAAAGTCCCAGAAGCGCCTGGAGATGGTTTGCCATATCATGCTTTAAGCGGCGGATTTCAAAATGCTGCTGCTCCATCATTTCATAATATTTCCGGTTCATTTCCATGTACATATGCTCTCTCTCCATTCTCTTCTGACGCATCAGAACCTGTATTGTCCATAAAAGTCCGATAACTGCAAAAAGAGCTATAAGAAGAAGCACACATAAAAACCCCAACGCCTCTCTTGCCCAGCCAAACCGGCTTGTGAGAAGAATCACACTGAACACAATCCCAAGGGGTGTCAGAATGAGAAGGATTAAAAGTCCCCACATAGAAGAGGAAAGCTCTTCTTCCCTGTCTGCAGAACGAAAAAACAGCTTCATTCCCACAAACAAAACGACAGCAAACAGAAACCTCCCCCAATATCTATCCAAATCACTTATGTCAAGATAATTATCAAACAGGGCGTTTGCCGTACAATACACGGTAACACTCAGAAGTCCGAAGGTCATTTTTTTCAGACTGCTCCCCTCACAGCAAAGATATGTTCCAAGCAAGACCGCTCCAAAAGTAGGCGGAAAATTTGTCCATTCTCCAATGTACATGATCATACCTGTAAGAAGAAAAGAAACAATAAAAATACCGATTTTTGCCCACCACTTCTTTTTCACCTGAACAAAATGAGTAACTGTAAAATAATTTAAAACATTTGCTCCGATTAATAAGGGAAATACTTTCATCTGTTTTATCCTCTCAACAATATTCTTGCAAGCTTTGACGATGCCGCCTCACGAAGTCCTCTGCTAATAGGAAGCTCCGCCACCTTGTCTCCCTCGCCTACGAGAAGAGAAGTGCTTCCGATATGGCTTACCTTTTTTCCATTTACAAGATACCTCTGATGGATCCGCACAAAATCTCCGCCTGTCTGCTTTTCCACCTCGCCCAGTTTTCCATAGAAAGTAAAATTTCCTCTCTCTGTCACAACTGTAACCTGCCGCCTCTCACTGTAAAAATATAAAATTTCTCCGTAAGAAAAACGATAAGTTCCGTCTGTGTTCTGAAACACGAAATTCTCTTCCGACTGCGAAAAAATCTGCGCCCGCACACGTTTCATAATCTCAGAAAGCCGCTCTTTTCCCGCCGGTTTTATCACATAGTCAAGCGCTCCTACACGATACCCGTCAAATACATAATCTGTATATCCCGTCACAAATACAAGAATCATATTTTTATCAAATTCCCGGATTCGTTCCGCTGTCTCCATTCCGTTTAATCCCGGCATTTCCACGTCAAGAAACAAAAGATCGATCTCTCCCGGGTGTTTCAAAAGCCAGTTTACAGCTGTCTGTCCGGAAACAAATTCATAGACAATTTTTTCTGTCTCTTCCATAAGAATACTCTCAAGCTGAAGATGAAGCGCATCTCTTGCATTTATATCATCGTCACATATGGCAATCCGAAGCATATTTTTCCCTCCTGTCTTTTGTCTTCTATACTTTATCATTCCCGCCTTTTGTTTGCAACCGGACAGCTTCCAAACTTTACATCAGAAGCGCAAAACTTTACAGACTCCGCAGACATTTGCAAAACTTTACATGGAAGCTGCCGGATATGACATACCCTTTCCACAGCTTTCTCTTTTTATGCTACCATTGCCTCAACAAATGAAAGGCAGGTAATGATTATGTTATACGTAAAAAATCTGGAAAAATCTTATTACACCGGTAAAATACAGTATCCCGTTCTGAAAGGCATTTCCTTTCAGGTTGCAAAAGGCGAATTTGTGGCTGTCATGGGACCGTCCGGCTCCGGAAAAAGCACACTTTTAAACTGTATTTCCTGTTACATTCCCTTTGATAAGGGAAGCATCACCCTGGGAGGACAAAATATCGCGGCTCTCGACGAGATACAGCTTGCAAAAATCCGAAACGAAAAGCTCGGCTTTGTATTTCAGGATTTCATGCTTCTTGACGGGCTTACCATACGGGAAAACATTCTGATTCCCAGAATTATAAAAGAAGATGTGGGAAAAGACGCCCAGAAACGGGCAGATAAGCTTCTCTCTCTTTTTGGGATCGAGCACATAAAAAATAAATATCCGGCAGACGTTTCCGGAGGAGAGCGCCAGCGAACGGCTGTTGCAAGAAGCCTCATCAACAATCCGCTCCTTCTTCTGGCAGATGAGCCCACAGGAAATCTTGACAGCAAATCCAGCCTTAAAGTCATTGAATCCTTTGAGGCAGCCCGTTCCCAGATGGACGCAACCATTCTTATGGTAACCCACGACAGCTTTTCCGCTTCTTTCTGCGACCGGGTGATCCTTTTAAAAGACGGAACCATTTACAAGCAGCTTGAAAATCACGGAAGCCAGCATCTTTTCCACAGCCAGCTTCTGGACACTATCAAAGAAATGAGTGAAGAATTATGAAAACGATCAAAGACCTGGAAAGAAAACTTCAAAAAACAGATTATAAACAGGCACGGCTTTACCTGTTTTGCAATTTTATCGCACTGATGCTGATTTCTGCCTATTCCACACTTATGCTCTCCCCTACGATCCAGCTTGTATTCCCGGAAGGCGGAGACAGCAGAAAACAGATGATCGCCATTTTTGTTCTGACACTTTTTGGCTGCGGCGTTTTCACCATTTACGCAGCAAGCCTGTTTTTCCGCAAAAAATCAAAACAGCTTGGCGTTCTCATGGCGCTTGGCGCTTCTAAAAAACGTCTGGCTCCCGGACTTTTTAAAGAAGTGCTGCTTTTAAGCTCCGGCGCCTCCATAGCAGGGATCCTCGCAGGCTTTCCCCTTGTATGGATTCTGTGGAACGGATTTCGACTTCTTATTATAGACAGCTCCGACATGGTGTTAAACTTAAACCTGAGCTGTCTGTTTATCCCCGTATTTTTCGCTCTTCTTGTGATTATTTTTTCACTGGCTCTTGCAAACCGTTACCTTGTGAGAACCGATATTCTGGACGTGATCCGCGAGGAACATAAGAATGAGCCGGTAAAAACGCCCGGAAAATGGTGCGGGCCTGTTGGTTTCATCCTTATTTTTACAGGCTTTTTACTGGGATACTATACGCCCGCATTCTACATGGAGACTTTCTCCGCCATGCCTCCCGCATGGACAAATCTCTCCTATGCCCCTGTATTTATAGGGCTTTACCTTGTGGTTCTCCACACAGTGGTACACGGCTGGATTCCCCACAGAAAAGCGCCTTATAAAAACATCATAAGCCGCAGCATGATGAAATTCCAGGGAAAGCAGACCGTCAACAATCTTCTGGTTGGAACCGTCCTCATTGCAGGCGCCTGCTTTGCTTCCGGTTATATTTTCAGCATTATGGGACCTCAGCTCACTGCAAACGCCCCAAAGCCTTACGCCTATCTGTTTCCTTACCGGGCAGATCAGAATATGCCGGATAAAGAAAAAGTGACGGAGATTGCAGACGAGCATGACGTATCTTTAAAAGACTGGACAGAAGCCGACTATGCTTTCCTTGCTATTGACGGCGAAGCGCAGTACGTTATGCCGGACGGACATTTGAAAACTGTTTATCATGAACTTCTCTCTCTGGAAACCTTTATGTCAGAATCCACTTTTAACCGCATCACAGGGCAGAGTGCCGACGTGCTGCCGGGCACATTTATGGCAATTTCCGATGCAGAAGAAGTTGCCACGTATCATCTTCGCACCTATGGTTCTCTCATTACAAATCCTGTGACAAAAGAAACGATTCCCACAGAATTTGCAGGTTTTCTCCACTATGACCTTTTATTTAAAAGAAACGGATACCTGGTTCTGGACGACAGCGATTACGAAAAAATTTCCCGGGGGCTTACAGAAGAATACAGAGGAAAGCTTTCTCTCTTTAATGTAAACGGGGAAGATAATTACGATTTTGCCTATGATCTGTTCCGCACCATTGTAAGCCAAACGGACGATTCCTGCTATATGCCTTACTATGTTGACATATACACAAAGGCAAATCACGAAAAAGCAGGAATTTCATACGATGATTTTGCCGCCGATGTGGAACGTTTCAAAAAAAGCGACCCTGACTCTACCTCTTTCCGAACAGAATGGGCGTATATGCCGGTATTTCACATATTAGATTCCCACGATTTTCTGATGACCTATTCTGTTTTTATTATGATGTTCCTGTTCATTTTTATTGTATGTCTCATCGCAGCCTGCATCATTCTCCATACACGCTGCCAGACCATCGCGCTTAACAACCGCTATCTTTTCGAAGATTTAAAACGTCTCGGAGCGTCCCCGGAATTTCTTACACAGGAAGTTAAAAAACAGTGTACCAGCGTATTTTTAACACCTTCTGTTGTAGGTATCACAGCAATGGGATTTGTTTTCTTTATGATTCTGTTCATAAACGATAACCGGATTTCTCATTCCGAAGTAACCAGTATTCTCCTCAGCATCACTTCTTTCGCAGTACTGGGTATGTTCCTTTACGGTGTGTATCGGGCTACTGTTCAAGCAATCAAACGCCAGCTTTCTCTTTAACATAAAAGCGAAAATAAAAGTACCGTCTCCTCAAACCAGGGAAACGGTACTTTTGTCTTTCTTTTTTATTTACATCATAGGCGCAAAGAGACGCAGAACACTCTGCATGGCTCTTACAAGAAGAGAACGTCCTCTGCAGAATTCAAGACTGATCGGATTGCAGTATTCCAGGGTATTGAGGAAATCCGCTTTAATATCTTCAATCACCCTGTTTTTATAAAGCCATACGCCATCTTCAAAATGAAGATACAGACTTCTATAATCCAGGTTAATAGTTCCTACCACGCCGATTTTATCGTCACACACAAAAGATTTTGCATGAAGGAAGCCCGGCTGATATTCGTAAATTTTTACTCCTGCCTCAAGAAGCTGTTCGTAATAAGACTGGGTAAGTAAAAATACAATTTTCTTATCCGGGATACCCGGAGTCATAAGACGCACGTCTATACCACTTTTTGCAGCAAGGCAGAGGGCTGTCATCATTTCATTATCAATAATCAGGTACGGCGTACAGATATATACGTATTCCTTTGCCCTGTTGATAATATTCATGTATACGTTCTCTCCCACTGTCTCATGATCAAGAGGCGTATCACAGAAAGGCTGTACGTATCCGCTTCCCTCAAACGGCTCCGGGTGGAATGTATGAGGCAAATAATAATCATATGGCTTTTCTTCTTCCGTACGGTTTACTACCTGCCACATATGTAAAAACATGGCGGTCATATTCCATACAGCCTCGCCTTTTAACATGATCGCCGTATCCTTCCAGTGTCCGAAGCGCTCCTTCTGGTTGATATACTCGTCTGCCAGATTTACCCCTCCCGTAAATCCGGTATGTCCGTCTATAATACACAGTTTTCTGTGGTCACGGTTGTTCTGAATGATATTTAAAAGAGGGCGGAAACGATTAAACACGACGCATTTAATGCCTTTTTTGCGAAGCTCCTCATAATATTTATTGGGAAGTGTCGTCAGGCAGCCGAAGCCATCGTACATCAGACGCACATCCACGCCTTCGGCAGCTTTCCTTTCCAAAATTTCCAGAATCGTCTGCCACATCACTCCATCATTAATAATATAATATTCAATAAAAATATAATGCTTCGCCTCATTCAGTTCCCTTATAAAAACAGGAAACATATCATCTCCTGCCTGAAAATACTCTGCTTCTGTGTTTCTGTTTAAAGGATAGCCTGAGTACTCTTTAATATATAATGACTGTCTAGATGCGGAAAGGTCTTCTTTTTCCAAAGCTTCTCTTGTCTCTACATTTTCTTTTAAATACTCTCTTGTCTCAGCCAGAATCTTTTCAAAGCTTTCTTCCATTACCGTCGCAATTCGCGACTGTCCGAATAAAAGATACAGAAGAACCCCAAACACAGGGATACAGAGGATCAGCATGGTCCATGCAAGCTTATAGGAAGGATTGATTTTCTTATTTACGATCCAGAGGACGACAACGATCGTCACAACCTCAAGCGCCATAGAAATATACTGGGAATACCCCACAAATTTTGCTGCAATGAGGAAAATCCATACAAGCTGGATCAAAAGAGCAAGCGCCACGTAAAAAATACGGTTAAACAGTATTTTTACCATAATATTTAACATGCGCATAATCACACTTTTCTTCTTTTTTATCTTTTCAATGTTATTTCTGTAAATCATTCTTCACCTCGATCAACAGAAAGCCGCCAAGCGACTTCCTGTTATATTAAAAATCCCTGACTAAACAGCCAGGGACTTTTGCGCACAATTAATTATATTTACGTTTTCTTGCGGCTTCAGATTTTTTCT
>URHH01000132.1 GCA_900547615.1 uncultured Blautia sp.
GGAAGCGATACTGCGTTAGCAACCTGATATACCATTCTTACTGCAACAGGCTTCACTGCAGGACCTGACATTCCCCCTGTTTTATTTGCAAGAGCAAAGGTTCTTCTGTTAATATCAATTTTCATTCCTGTAATGGTATTGATAAGGGAAAGCACATCTGCTCCACCTGCCTCTGCTGCCCGCGCCATCTCTGTCACGTCCGTCACATTGGGGCTTAATTTCATGATCACAGGCTGCTTTGCATATTTTTTCACTTCTTTTGTGATCGCTTCAAGCGCTTTCGGATCCTGTCCAAAAGCAATGCCTCCTTCTTTTACATTCGGGCAGGAAACATTGATTTCCAGCATATCGACCGGCTCATTTGCAAGGCGTTCCACAACTTCACAGTAATCTTCTGTTGTTTTTCCGCACACATTTACAATGATCTTTGTGTCAAATTTTTTCAGAAACGGAATGTCTCTTTCGCAGAATACGTCGATACCCGGATTCTGAAGCCCGATGGCATTGAGCATTCCGCTGTTTGTCTCTGTAATTCGCGGTGTGGGGTTTCCCGGCCAGGGCACGTTTGCCACGCCCTTTGTCACAACTGCGCCAAGCTTATTTAAGTCCACAAATTCGCTGTATTCCTCTCCGGAACCAAATGTTCCGGAAGCTGTCATTACCGGGTTTTTTAATTCCACTCCTGCAAGAGTCACGTTCATTTTATTCATAACTCCACCTCCGTACTTAAAAATACAGGGCCGTCTTTACATACGCGCTTATTGTGTACGTGAGAATGGGAATCCACCTCTTTTGACTGGCATACACAGCCAAGACATGCGCCAATCCCACATGCCATACGCTCTTCCATTGAAATCCAGCATGGAATATTTTTTTCTTCTGCATACGCTTTGATGGCACGAAGCATAGGAGTGGGACCACAGGCAAAAATCGCGTCTGCCTCCAGATTATTTTCCCGTATCGCGTCCATTACATTTCCCTTTGTTCCGGCAGAGCCGTCCTCTGTCGCCACATATACAGGACAGTATTTTTCAAATTCTTCATTTAAGAACAGCTCGTCGCGGTATCCAAGCACTGCCACAGCCTCTGCTTCCATTTCCTTTGCAGTCTGGAGCATGGGAGGGATTCCGATTCCCCCGCCGATTAAAAATACGCGTTTTCCTTTTACCTCAGAAAGAGGAAAACCGTTTCCAAGAGGTCCCATTGTCTCAAGAGGAACGCCTGCATGACATTTTGAAAACATTTCTGTTCCTGTGTTTTTGCCTGTCACGCGGTAAACAAGGCGAAGCTGCCCCTTTTCTCTGTCAATCTCACAGAGACTTATGGGACGGGGCAGGAGCTTGCTCCCGTCCCTTGTATATAAAGAAACAAACTGTCCCGGCACTGCGTTTTTGGCAATTTTATCTGTCTGAAGCCACATACTGTAAATGTCGGAAGCAATGCACTCCTGACTTACAATTCTGCATTTTTCTTTTGCTTTCATTTCTGTCCTCCTAGCGGTTATTTAAAGCGCCGCTGATGTCTTCTATCATATCTTTTACAGCCTGACGGGAAGCGTCTGCATATCCTTCTTCCCCAAATGCTGCATATTTTTCCTGTTTGTAAGCTGCAATAATTCCTCTTGAGGAGTTTACGATCGCACCGAGCCCGTCTTTATTGAAGAAATGTACAAGGTCTGCTCCTTTGCCTCCCTGTGCGCCGTATCCCGGAACAAGGATAAAGGTCTTTGGCATGATCTCTCTTAATACTTTTCCCATCTCCGGATAAGTCGCGCCTACAACAGCGCCTACATAGCTGTAGCCATTTCCCATATGCTCCTCGCCCCACTGAGCAACCTTTTCGCCAACCCACTCATAGAGAGGACGTCCGTCGATGATTCTGTCCTGAAATTCTCCGCTGGAAGGATTTGATGTTTTTACAAGAATGAAAAGTCCCTTGTTTTCTTCTTTGCACACATCAATAAACGGTTTTACGCCGTCTGTTCCAAGATATGGATTGACCGTGGCAAAATCCTCGTCAAATCCTGCATATTTTTTGCTCCCAACCTGTACTTTGCCAAGATGACCTACTGCATAAGCAGCAGATGTAGAGCCAATATCGCCTCTTTTAATATCTCCAATGATCACAAGGTCTTTTTCCTTGCAGTAATCAATGGTTTTCTTATATGCCATAAGTCCCGGAATCCCAAACTGTTCATACATGGCAATCTGTGGTTTTACTGCCGGGATCAGATCGTATGTTGCATCTATGATTCCTTTATTATACTGCCAGATTGCCTCTGCAGCGCCTTCCAGAGTTTCTCCGTATTCCTTAAATGCCTTCTCCTGAATGTGTGCCGGAATATAATTCATCATAGGGTCCAGACCTACTACGATTGGCGCGTTTGTCTTCTGAATTTTTTCAATCAGTTTGTTAATCATGAATGGTTCCTCCCGAAATATATGTTTACTTTTGTTTTTTTATTTATATTTATAAATTTTCGTTTTCCTGAAATACAACTTTTCCATCACAGATCGTATAGAGAACTTTTCCCTTTACTTCCCAGCCGTCAAACGGAGTATTGCGTCCTTTTGATGCAAATTTTGTCCTGTCGATCTTGTAGCTGTGTGTTACATCTACTACGATCACGTCTGCCGGGTGTCCTTCCTGAATAGTCCCCCGGTCAAGCCCAAGGATCTGCGCCGGATTCCAGCTCATTTTTTCCACCATCTGAAGTTCTGTGAGAACGCCTTTCTCCACAAGCTCTGTGTAAGTAAGTGCAAGACTTGTCTCCAGTCCCACAATGCCGAAGGCTGCGCTTCTCATGGAGCCGGATTTATCCCGCACACTGTGAGGCGCATGATCTGTACTGATGACCTGAATACTTCCGTCTTTCAGACCGTTTCTCAGTGCTTCCACATCCTTCTTTGTACGAAGAGGCGGATTCATTTTATAGTTTGGATTGTCTCTGTCAATATCATCAGATGTCAAAATAAAATGATGGGGACAGACTTCTGCTGTTACATTCGGAATATTTTTTTCTCTGATAACTTCCATCATATTCGCAACGCCCTCTGTAGAACAGTGGCATAAATGGAGATGCACACCTGTGTCGATCGCGAGGAAAATATCTCTCGCTGCAATGGCATCTTCCGTTGCATTGCTGATTCCCGGAAGACGGAGACGTTTTGCGTTTTCATCTTCATTCATACAGCCCACGCCGCGAAGCTCAATATCTTCACAGTGCGCAAATACCGGAATTTTACATTTTTCAGCAAGCACCATTGCGTCCTTGTAAATCTGACTGTTCATAACAGACTTTCCATCTTCCGTAATTGCAGGAATACCAACTTTCGCCATACCGATAATGTCAGAAAGTTCTTCCCCTTTCTGCCCCTTTGTGATAGCTCCTGACTGCAGTACATGAATCGGCGCAAGCTGCGCAGCCTTATTGTGTACATACTCTACTCTGTCCGGATTATCAATAACCGGCGTTGTGTTGGGCATTGCCACGACTGTTGTCACACCACCTCTTGCAGCAGCCTTTGTGCCGCTCTCTATATCTTCTTTTTCAGTCTGCCCCGGGTCGCGCAAATGCACATGAAGGTCAATGAGCCCCGGCATAACAAGGCAGCCTTTTGCGTTGATGATCCTGTCATTTTTTTCCTTTTTCTCTAATTTATCACCGATTTCTCTGATGATGCCATCTTCAATATAAATATCTCCAACCTTGTCTGTTTTGGTTGCAGCATCTATAATGCGTCCCTGGCGAATTAAAATCCCCATACAAATCGCTCCCTTCCTGATTTTATGTATATATGTAATATCTTCTTTCTGATATACATAATACACGAAATCTTTCATTTAATAAAGCACTTTTTTCCAAGTCTTTTTATTTCTCCTTGACAATTTAAAAACAGAGATATATAATCAAAACACATAAGGATTATTTAATGTAAAATCACTAGTTTTTAGAGATTATATTTACATGATATAGTCTGTAAAATCTGGTGATTTTTTTCGCCAGAAAACAGCTTTTTAACTTTTATTTTTTATGGAGGTAACACGAAATGAACAAGGGAACTGTAAAATGGTTCAACGCAGAAAAAGGTTATGGATTTATCACAGGTGAAGACGGAGCAGACGTTTTCGTACATTTCTCCGCTATCAACGGTGAAGGCTTCAAATCCCTTGAAGAAGGCCAGGCTGTAACTTACGACTTAACAGAAGGTGCTCGTGGAATGCAGGCTGCCAACGTTACAAAATTATAATTTCGTAATTGGTAACTGTATCAGGCTTTTTGTAAACCTGTATAAAAAGGGATTCCGTCTATCGACGGAATCCCTTTTTTAATCACTATTTATGTTTTGTTTTATTATTCTGCCGCCTCTGCTGTCAAAGAAGAAAGGTATTCGTCCAGCGCCGCTGTATCTATTTCTGTCTCCTGTACAACCGCTTCTTTATCTTCCTGTGTCTTATCGTATACGGAAAATCCAATCCAGCATACAGCTACTGCACAGACTGCAATTCCCGCCAGTTTTTCAATCATAAGAATACGTTTTTCCTTTTTTATCAGCTTCTCACGATTTGCTTTTTCCTTCTTATAAGCATCAACTTTTTTCTGACTCATATCCGGTATCTCCTATCTGTATAAAATTCCAGTATTTTTAGAGATATTATACCACATTTCTTTTTAAAAGGAAAGTATCAAACCGCTACGATAATTCCTCCGTCATTTGCGTACATGGTACTGACGCCCGCCGTATTCAGTACAATAATCTGCGCGGGATTCATTTTTTCTGCAATGGCTTCCTTAAACATTTCCGCACGCTCCGGACAGTTGCAGTGGCAGATAGCCAGCGCTTTCTTTTCACCGTCTGATGTTTTCGAAACAATATGCTCCATCATTTTTACAAGCGCCTTATTCATGCCTCTTGCCTGATCCAGCTGGCAGATGGTTCCCTCATCTGTGGAGCCCATGACCGGCTTGATTTTAAGGGCTGTTGCCACAAGCGCCTTCACACCGCTCAAACGTCCGTTTTTTCGCAATGTATCAAGATTTTCCAGTACAAAAAATGTATTCTGTCCAGAAATATATTCTTCTGCTGTACGTACTACCTCATCAAAAGCAAGACCTGCTTTTTCGCATTCTTCAATTTTCATTGCAATCAGAGTTTCTCCCACAGACGCAGACCGGGAATTAAACACATGGATCTTCTTCTCCGGATGTTCCTCCAGAAGAAGATTTTTGCCCAGAACTGCACTGTTATAAGAACCGCTGAGTTCTGATGACAATGTAATTGCGTAAATGCGCTCTGCATCACATTCAAATGCTTTCATATATCTTTCAGGAGAAGGACATGCAGATTTCGGGCATTCTTCACAGGCAGCTACTTTTTTCAGAAATTCTGCCTGGTCAAACGTCTCATCGTCCACAATATTTTCTCCGCCAACTGTCAGTACAAGGGGAACAGATTCAAAACGCTCATCTGTTTTCCACTGTTCTAAAAATTCTCCGCAACTATCTATCACAATCTTATAGCTCAATTATATCGTCCTCTTTTCCATTACATGTAGTTTTGAATACCAGATTTATATTATCACATACAACCTGTTTTGAAAAGTCTTTTTTAAAAACTCTGTTCTTTTTTTCTTATCTGTTTTATAATATTCTCATACTTGATAAAGGAGCACCTATATGCAGGCACTAAACATAACGAATTTAAAAGATTTTACAAATAAACTTTTTATTGGAGAAGTCTTTGACCATTTTCTGGTAACTGAGGCTTCTA
Organism: uncultured Blautia sp.; assembly: GCA_900547615.1. Taxonomy (GTDB): domain Bacteria; phylum Bacillota; class Clostridia; order Lachnospirales; family Lachnospiraceae; genus Blautia_A. The sequence goes on from URHH01000132.1 coordinate 5,772, forward strand.
TTACGACTTTCGCAACTTTTTTTATCGACGGAAAGCTTCAGAATGATTTTTTTGATTCCGATGAACAGACTGCTCTTCGCGAAAGCGGACGTTCTTACGCTTTATGGGAAGAAATAAAGCCTTACTGTTGTTCTGTTATCAGAGGAAAACGTCTCCCTCTTCATTTTAAAATTATATTTCAGCTTCCCCTCTCCGAAATTGCCAGATTGTTTCCGGATAAAGCCGGTTCTTTTTCGGATATTGGAAATTTTTATCTTAATGTACAGTATAGAAACCAGAACGTTTTATGCACAACCGGCGTTTCTCTTCACACTTTTACTCCAGGCGTAAAACCAGGTACTTTATGGGACGATATGATTCTTCATTTTTTGCAGAATCATCAGATCGATTTTGAAAAGGTCTCCGATTAGTATTCTACATCTTCCGGTTCATTCAGATAATACGCAAGCATATCTACAAATTCACTGTTTGTTGGCTTGTAGTTTAACGGATAACCTGCAATTTTTTCAATTGTGTTTTTATTTGTATTCCAACAGACATTGACAACGGTACGAATATTATGTTCCACGTTCATAGGTGTGGATTTAAACTTTTTGGCAAGACTGGGATAAATATCCTTTGTTATTTTCATGGGTTCTTCCTGGTCTTCCTGCACTTCCATTGTCATTTTTACTGCTTCTGCCAGTGTATAATACCCCTTATATTTTGAAGTTGCCCCTAATCTTCTGATTAATCCATAAACTTTTCTCATTTTCTCTCCTCCTAAATTGCATTCTTTTATTATCATACGACTTTTTATCATATTTTTGATTTTATCTAAAAAATTCGGGATTTTTCGTCAAAAATAGATGTGTCTTAATCAGCATCTCTTATTCTATATAAAACGGGATTATTTACACTTAATTGTATCAGAATATCAGATTATAGTTCTTGTCATAGAACAATTTGCACTATTGTATATACGCAAGAAATGGCCTCTGCTTTTTTCAGCAGGGACCATTTCCCAGATTTTTTTATTTTGCAAGCATTAAAAGAATTTCGTTGCTTCTCTGTACAAATTTTGTCATTTCTTCCGGTGAAAGCTGTTTATGGCTGAGCATTGCCAGGTCATAGAGCTGTTCACAGATTACAGGAACCTGTGAAGCCTCGCCGTTATCCACGATAAATTTTACAAGCGGGTGGTTTGCGTTGAGCACAAGAGTCTCTCCGCCGCCAAACATAGAAGAATCCATGCCGTACATATTGTACATTTTCATCATATCCTGCATACGGCGG
>URHH01000133.1 GCA_900547615.1 uncultured Blautia sp.
CTCGCAAAGGGCTGGGGTAATTTTATATCTGGCCGCATCATTATTTGGCGGTTACGTTTTAAGGGAGATGCAGAGCATCTCCCTTTTGATAAAAAGGAATGAATATATTATGATAGAAGTGAGATTGTTTGCCACATTCCGGGAAGGAAGAGAAAAGATTTACTATATGGATGCAGAAAAGATAAAAAAGGCTTCTGATGCTTTAGATATTTTGGAGATTCCGCAGGAAGAAGTTGCAATCTGTCTGATAAACGGCAGACATTCATCTATAGATACAGAGGTACAGAACGGAGATATTCTGGCTGTTTTTCCTCCTGTGGGAGGCGGTTGAATGGAGCGTTATAAAAGACAGATTTCTATGCCTCAGATTGGAACAGAAGGGCAGAAGCTTTTACAGAAATCTACAGTGGCAGTTGTGGGTGCAGGTGGTCTTGGAACTCCTGTGCTTACTTATCTTGCAGCAGCAGGAGTTGGAAATATCCTCGTTATAGACAAAGACGCGGTGGAGGAGAGTAATTTAAACAGGCAGTTTCTTTACAGCAGAGAAGACATTGGAAGAAAAAAAGCAGAGGCAGCAAAGGAGAAGCTGGAAAAACAAAATCCGCAGATAAAAGTCACAGCGTTTTCTGATGCGTTCACAGAAGAAAACGGCAGGGAGTTTTTAAAGGGTGCAGATGTTGTTGTAGACTGCGTAGATTCTGTAAAAACGAGAATATCAGTAAATAAGATATGTCTGCTTTTACGGATTCCTCTTGTGGAAGGCGGGATTTACGGATTTTACGGCTATGTGACTTCCGTTTTTCAAAATAGTCCCTGCCTGGAATGTATGGGGTACACAAAAGAAATGGAGCAGAAGGAGATTCCTTCTCTCGGGGCAGCCGCAGGCGTGGTCGGAAGTCTCCAGGCAGTAGAGGCTTTAAAAATACTTCTCGGGAAGGGAGAGCCTTTTTATGGAAGAATTCTCCAATATGACGGTCTTGACGGCTCATTCGATGAAATTAAGGTGGAAAAAAAGAAGGACTGCAGTCTTCATAAGGCGGCAGAAATGGAGTTTTTAAAATATGATTGACAGCTATGGAAGAGAGATTGATTACATACGTATATCTATTACAGACAGGTGCAATTTAAGATGTGTGTACTGTATGCCGGAATGCGGTGTGGAATCCGTTTCTCATGATAACATTCTCAGGTATAATGAAATTTTGTCTCTCGGAGAGATTTTTGCAGAACTTGGAATAAAAAAAATAAAAATCACAGGAGGGGAACCTCTCGTGAGAAAAGGAGCGCCTTCTCTTATCAGGGATTTAAAGAGAATACCGGGAATTGAGAAGGTTACGATCACGACAAACGGAGTAAATCTGGAAGAGTGTGCAGAGGAACTTTCCGATGCCGGAATTGACGGCATTAACTTAAGTCTGGACACACTGGATCCGGAAGTGTTTTTTAAGATTACAAGAAGAAATGATTTTGAAAAGGTAATGAGAGGGTTCCGGGCAGTTCTTGATCGTAAAGAGATTCCTCTTAAAATAAACTGTGTGCCTGTGGGAATTGAGGGACAGAATATTTTTGAGCTTGCGGAGCTTTCCCGAAAATATCCGGTTCATGTGCGGTATATTGAAATGATGCCCATTGGTCTTGGAAAGGAATATACAGGCTGCACAGAAGACGAAATTTTAAGAGAACTGGAAGCGCGATACGGGACAGCCGTTAATTTTTCGGGAAAACTTGGAAACGGACCGGGACATTACTATGAATTTCCGGGATTTCAGGGAAAAATCGGTTTTATCAGCGCAATGAGCCATAAATTCTGTTCTTCCTGCAACCGGGTACGTCTCACCTCGGAAGGATATTTAAAAACCTGCCTGCAGTACGATGTGGGAACAGATTTGCGGGCGCTTCTTCGAGGCGGGGCGCCAAAAGAGGAAATCAAAGAGGCGATCCAAAAGGCGATACAGGAAAAACCGCGCGCCCATCAGTTTACCGAAAAACAGGGCGGACATGGCGAACAGCATATGATGTCTCAGATAGGCGGTTAAATAGGTGGATACAGACAGAAGGTCTGTTACACATAGATAAGATTTACAAGGAGGGAATGAAACATGATGAAAAAAAGACTGGCATTGTTACTGGCAGCAGCGATGACAATTTCAGCAGGCGTGTGCACCGTATATGCGGAAGATGCGGCAGGCGGGGGAAAAAGGGGGGTGGTCCTACTATGATGGCGACCACTACAAGTACGGCGGATACAGGACTTCTTGACTACCTGGCTCCTGTTTTTAAGGAGGATACAGGCTGGGAGTTAAAATGGGACGCAGTGGGAACAGGCGAGGCTTTGAAAATGGGAGAAAACGGAGACGTTGATATTGTTCTTGTTCATGCAAAGTCAAGCGAGGAAGAATTTGTAAAAAATGGGTTCGGTGTGGAACGTTTTCCTGTTATGTATAATGATTTTATTGTAGTAGGACCGACAGAACCTGTAAAAGCAACTGACGATATAGAGGCAGCCTTTACCCAGATTACAGAAGAAAAGCTTCCATTTATATCAAGAGGCGATGATTCCGGCACGGATAAAAAAGAAAAGAAAATCTGGGAAGCTCTTGAGCTTGACCCCAAAACAAATGAAAATTATATGGAATCCGGTCAGGGAATGGGCGCGACTCTCACAATGGCAGATGAGAAAAAAGCATACTGTCTCACAGACAGAGGTACTTATCTGAAAATGAAAAAAGATGCGGACGTGCCTCTTGAGCTTGAAATCGTATGCGAGGGAGCGGACGACCTTCTGAACCAGTACGGCGTGATCGCAGTAAACCCGGAAAAATATCCGGAAGTAAATAACGAGGGAGCAAACGACTTTATTGAGTGGATCTGCTCAGAAGAGATACAGAAACTGATCGGAGAGTACGGTGTGGAGGATTACGGACAGGCTCTCTTTACACCGAACGCAGGAACGGACAACTAAATGAATGGTCTGGAGGAATGGGTCAATCGGATTTTTTCAGATGTGGGAGTTTACGATGCCATTAAAGTAACATTTCAGATGGCAGTAGCTTCCACCCTGATTTCCTCTGTACTGGGAATTTCCCTGGGGCTTCTTTTGGAGCGCGTACATTTTCCGGGAAAACGGATCGTGGTGCGAATAAACAGAACCCTCATGGGAGTTCCCCCTGTTGTTGCGGGACTGTTTGTCTATATGCTCACCATGAGAAGAGGTCCACTTGGATTTCTGGAGCTTCTTTTTACCATAAAGGGCATGGTTTTGGCACAGGTCCTTATCATTACGCCGGTCATATGCGGCATGACGTATTCCTATGCTGCAAAAACGGCGCCCGCAGTGCGCACCTTTGCAAAGACAATGGGAGCGGGAAGAATGCAGACAGACCTCCTTCTTATAAAAGAAATGAAGTATGAGCTGTATTTCGTGATGATAACGGGATTCGGTCGTTCCATCAGCGAAGTGGGAGCGGTAATGCTTGTGGGAGGAAACATAAAGGGAAGTACAAGAACGATGACCACAGCCATTGCTCTTTTAAAAAGCCAGGGGATTTTTTACGAGGGAATGGCGCTTGGCATACTTCTTCTTGCTATGGCATTTGTGGTTCAGTGCCTGGCTGATTTTTTTCACAGGGAGGCAGAGGAAAATGAGAATTACTGACCTAGAAAAGAAGGTGGGGGATTTTTCTCTTTACATAGAGGAGCTGGAAATTGAAGAAGGCCATATTTATGGCTTTATCGGCGGAAACGGAAGCGGAAAAACAACGGCTGCCAAACTGATCATGGATATTTTAAAGCCGGATAAGGGAGAAATCCTTTATGAAGGACTGGATCTTCGGGAGATTACCATGACGGCGCAGCGACCGTACCTGCTTCACAGCAGTGTGTATGAAAATCTGATCTATCCGCTGAAAATAAGAAAAAGGAAGCCGGACAGAGAAACAACGGACCGCCTTTTGGAAGAATTTGGCCTTCTTCATAAAAAAGATCAGTATGCCAGAAGCCTTTCCAGCGGAGAACAGCAGAAGCTTTCCCTTCTTCGGGCTCTGATTTTTCAGCCGAAGCTGATCATTGTAGATGAAACGCTTTCCAACATGGATCCGGAAAGTGTGGAGAAGTTTGAAAATCGGATTCTGGAAGAGCAGAAAAAAGAGCCGGTCACCTGGATCATCATCAGCCATCGTCTGTCGCAGATTTATAAGCTCTGTGACAGAGTGTGTTTTTTTTATAAGGGACAGGTCATTGCGGAAGGGGAAAAAGAAGAGGTTCTGTTTAAAAGTCAAGATGAGAGAATCCGAAAATTTGTGTCAAAAGAGCTGATACAAAGGGAGTGTTAAGTATGAGGTTTTTACAGGTGGATACCATTTCCGGGGCTCGTGAGAAGCTTTTGCGGGAAGTGGGAGATAATTTTTTGAAAGTGGAAACGGTAAAGCTTTCACAAGCGTACGGGAAATGTCTTGCAGAGGATATTTATGCAGAGGAGAATATTCCGGACTTTCGAAGGGCAACCGTAGACGGATATGCAGTAAAAGCATCTGATACACAGGGAGCGGGAGAGAGCGTCCCTGTATTTTTATCTGTTGTCGATGAAATTTCCATAGGAAGCCCTGCGCTTCGGGAAATTAAAAGCGGGGAATGCGCCTATGTTCCCACAGGAGGAATGATTCCTGACGGAGCAGACGCTATGGTCATGGTGGAGTATACGGAGCTTTTCGATAAAAGGGACGCCGCCGTTTACGCGTCTGTATCAGCAGGAAGCGGCGTTGTGCAGATTGGAGAGGACGCAAAAAAAGGAGAGCTTCTTCTTTCCAGAGGAACGATCCTTCATTCTGCCCAGACAGGGGTTCTTGCTTCTCTTGGAAAAAAGACGGCAAAGGTTTATGCACCCTGGCATATCACCATCATCTCTACAGGAGATGAGCTGGCAGAGCCGGGAGAGGAAAAAGGCAGATGTCAGGTATACGACATTAATACACACGCCCTCTGCGCCCTTGCAAAAGAGCAGGGAATGGAAGTGGAAAAAGCCTTTTCAGTAAAAGATGAAGGAGAAAAAATAGAGCAGGCATTAAGAGACGCTCTTTTATGCAGTGATATTGTAGTGATTTCCGGAGGAAGCTCTCAGGGGAAAAAAGATATGACGGCAGATATGATAGATAAAATTGCAGAGCCGGGAGTATGGACGCACGGTCTTGCCTTAAAACCGGGAAAACCGACCATAGTAGGAATGGATAAGCCGTCAGGGACTCTCCTTATAGGGCTTCCGGGTCACCCTGTCGCAGCAATCATGGTATTTCGGCTTCTTCTCGTATGGCTTCAGAAGAATTTTAGGGGAGAAAAAGAAGAGCCGGGAGTTCCGGCTGTTCTGTCTTCCAATATTCCGGGGGCGGCAGGACGGGCAGTATGCCAGACGGTGAAGCTTGAAAAAGAAAAAGACGGATACCGGGCAATTCCTGTTTTTGGGAAATCGGGACTTATGCACACGCTGACCCAGGCAGACGGATACGTGATGGTGGAGGCTGACCAGGAGGGACTTCGCACGGGAGAAACCGTATACGTGCAGCTATTGTAGGAGGTATTATGGGGAAAAGAAATTTGTATTTAAAAACAACGCCTGTTCAGGAAGCAGTTGAAATTTACAGGAGAGAAGTGGAAAAACGGGTAAAGCTTTCGTATGAGACGATTCCTGTCACAGAAGCTTTAAACAGGATAACGGGAAAAGCAGTTTATGCAAAATACTGTTCTCCTCTTTTTAATGCGGCTGCAATGGACGGGATTGCAGTTACTGCGGCAAAAACAGAAGGGGCATCTGAAAATACTCCGGTAGAGCTTGTGATCGGAAAGGACTGCCAGGTCATTGATACGGGAGATCCCATTCATGAGCCCTATGACGCAGTGATCATGGCAGAGGATCTGCTGGAGACAGACGATGAAAATAAAGTAAGGATCATTGCGTCGGCAGTTCCCTGGCAGCATGTGCGGCCTGTGGGGGAGGATATTGTAGCAGGGGAGATGATCCTTCCTGGAAGACACTGTATCCGTCCGATTGACGTGGGAGTCCTGCTCTCAGGAGGCATTGTGGAAATTGAGGTGGTAAAAAATCCGGAAGTTGCAATTTTTCCCACAGGGACAGAGATAATCGAGCCGGGAACAGAGCCAAAGGACGGGGATATTATAGAATCCAATTCCAGAATGTTTGAAAATATGGCGAAGGTACAGGGGGCAAAAGCCGTGCGTTTTAAGACGATTCCGGACGATTATGGAAAAATCAGGGACGCGGTAAAAGAGGCGGCAGAAAAGTTTGATATGGTCATTATAAACGCAGGGTCAAGCGCAGGAACAGAAGATTACACGGTTCATGTTCTGCGGGAGCTGGGGGAAGTGATAATCCACGGCGTTTCCATCAAGCCGGGCAAACCCGTGATCCTCGCCTTTGTAAATGATAAGCCGGTGATCGGACTTCCGGGCTACCCCGTATCTGCATATATCGGTTTTGAAAATTTTGTATCCCCTGTTCTCTCTTATATGGGAGGAAGAGTGGAGAAAAAGAATAAAAAAGTGGAGGCAGTGATTTCAAGACGCCTTGTATCCAGCTTAAAGCATAAGGAATACGTGCGGGTAAAGGTAGGGTGTGTAGACGACAAAATCGTGGCTGCCCCTCTTGCAAGAGGAGCCGGAGCTGCCATGTCCCTTGTGCGGGCAGACGGATTCTGTGTGATCCCGCAGAACAGCGAAGGATGCGAAGCGGGAGAAAAGCTGGAGGTAGAGCTTTATCGGGATCTGGAAGAAATCAAAAATACAGCCGTTGTGATCGGAAGCCACGATCTGATCCTCGATGTGATGGCAGATATGATGCCAAACCATTTTCCGGGCATGTATTTATCAAGCACCCATGTGGGAAGTATGGGCGGACTTATGGCATTAAAAAGAGGCGAGGCTCATATTGCGCCAATCCATATGCTCAATGAGGAGACGGGCATTTATAATGTGTCTTATATAGAAAAAATGTTTCGCGA
>URHH01000134.1 GCA_900547615.1 uncultured Blautia sp.
CGCGTTGTGGCTTCTCCAAAGCCTGTGGAAATCGTGGAGCAGGACGCCATCAGAAGTCTCGTTGACGCAAATAAAATCGTTATCTGCTGCGGAGGCGGCGGCATTCCTGTTGTATTAAAAGAGGATCATTTAAAAGGCGCTTCCGCCGTCATTGACAAGGATTTCGCAAGCTGCCTTCTGGCAAAAGAACTGGACGCAGATATGCTGATCATTCTCACTGCTGTAGAAAAAGTGGCGATCCATTTTGGAAAGGAAGACGAAAAATGGCTTTCCGACCTTACGGTGGAGGAAGCGCAGAAATATATTGAGGACGGAGAATTTGCAGCAGGCTCCATGCTTCCCAAGGTACAGGCAGCCGTTGATTTCGCCTCCTCCGCTCCGGGAAGAACTGCCATGATCACACTCCTTGAAAAAGCAAGGGACGGCATTCACGGAAAAACCGGAACTACCGTCCACATGTAATTTTTATTCTGTTATCTTATTTTCTTTTCCAAGCTCCGGCATCACCGTCGCCAGCATGGTAAAGAAGCAGGCGCAGCCGCCGATCAGGTTGGACACCGGCTCAGCCCAGAACACCCCGTCTACTCCAAGTCCTGCCACATGAGGCAGGACAAGAGTGAGGGGCACAACAATGATCGCTTTTCGAAGAAGAGAAAAGAAGGTTGCCTGCTTTGACTTTCCAAGTGCTACAAACACACTCTGCCCTGTAAACTGAAACGCCATAAAGAAGAATCCGAAAAAATAAATATGAAGGGCGGGAACCCCTCTTACCACAAGCTCCGGATCCGTATTAAAAATGCGGATAAAGACTTCCGGGATCAGCTTTAAAAGTCCCCATGCTGCAAAGGTATAGGTGACACAGATCACCGTCACAAACCGGATTGCCTTTTTTACACGGTCATACGCCTTTTCCCCGTAATTAAAACTCATGACAGGAGAAGCTCCGTTTGTGAGCCCCATAACCGGCATGGTGCAAATATCTCTCACAGAACTTAACACCGTCATAGCGGCAACGTAAATATCTCCTCCAAAGGTCTGAAGCGTGGAATTACATACAATCTGCACAAGGCTGTTTGTAAATGCCATAATAAATCCAGACACACCAAGTCCCAGAATGCTTTTCACTCTCTTCCATTTCAGTCGGAAGGCCTCTTTTTTCAGTTTCAGAACTGCCCGCTTTCCCGTAAGAAAACGAAGCACCCACAAAGCAGAGCAGAACTGGGAAAGAATCGTCGCAAGCGCAGCTCCCCGCACTCCCATATGAAATACAAAAATAAAAACAGGGTCAAGAACAATATTTAAAACAGCGCCGATCAATACGGTCAGCATTCCCATATTTCCAAATCCCTGACTGTTAATGAACGGGTTCATGCCAACGGAAATCATAACGAACACCGTTCCCAGAAGATAAATCTGCATATAAGAGCCTGCATACGGAAAGGTAGCGTCGCTTGCCCCGAAAAGATATAAAAGGGGTTTATAAAAAAGAAGTCCCAGAGCCATAAGGATCAGCCCTGTATAAACGAGAAGAATAAAGGAATTTCCCATAATCTTCTCTGCTTCCTCTTTGTTTCCCCGCCCTCTCTCCATTGCACATAAGGGAGAGCCTCCGTTTCCATAAAGATATGTAAACGCAGTAACAAGGGAAATAACAGGAAAACAAAGACCAACGCCCGTAAGCGCCAAAGTTCCCACTTCAGGAATCCTTCCTATGTAAATCCGGTCTACTACATTATATAAAAGGTTTAAAAGCTGCGCCAATGTAAGTGGAATTGCAACCTCCAGAATATTGCGATATACATTTCCTCTGGAAAAATCTGTCTGATGCGCTCTCAAGGTCTGTCTCCTCTTTTCTTTATTTCTCTGTCATCCATATAATCTATATCTTCCAGTTCTTTTTCACATTCCGGCTGATACACGGCAATATCCATCGGATGACCTTTTAAAATCCGTTTTCCTCCCACATCACCTGTAAGAGAAAACAGCTCCTCATAGTATCTTTTTGAAAAAATACAGGGATTTCCTTTTTTGTCTCCATTCTGCATACACGCCATGCCTTTTTCTGATTCCCAGAAAACTTCCAGAAGCCTCATAACACTTTCCCATGTAAGCCAGGGCTGGTCTGCTACTGTAAAAAGACAGGCATCTGCCTCCTTATTTTCCTTTAAGCCAATTTTCAGAGAAGAGGAAATGCCCTCCTCAGGATGAGGATTATAACACACCTTTGCTCCCATTTTTTCTGCTGTCTCTCCAATTTTTTTGTACTGGGTCACAACTGTGACAGGACAGAAAACCCCTGTCTTTTTCAAAACTTCTTTCTGCGCCTTAAAAAGACAGGAAAGAGTTCTTTGATACATGGGGCTTCCCTCTATTTCATACAGAAGTTTATTTGCGCCAAAACGGCGGCTGTCTCCAGCCGCCAGCATAATCAATGCTGTGTTTTTCTTTTTTTCTCTTAAGCTTCCACAGAAAACCTGAACGCCCATATCAGAAAGCTCCTTTCTTATCTTATCAAGAGTTTCCCTTTCTTTTACGGTATCCATTTTGTTTAAATACACACGGTATTCTCTTTCTCCCACACCCTTTAAAAGTCCCTCTCTGCTGGTAACTGCCTTTATCATATCCTCATAGCTTATGATGTCCGTTTCTTTTTTTCCTAGAAACAAAGCCGTCTCCTGCGGACAATAGGCAGCTTCTTTTATGGGATTTCCAAGAGAATCCAGACCTGAAACAGCAATGACAAGGTCTGTAAAGTCAGGGATAACCGGTTCCCATTCCATTGGAATTTTAAAAGGCTTTTTTCTTGCTCCGTCCGCCTCAATAAGAAGTACATCGCAAATCCCTGAAAGTTCTTTTAACTTTTCACAGGGAAGCGCGCACAGTTTTTTCTTCTGTCTGTCTATAGAAGCAGCCAGAACGTATCCATGCTTTAAAATAAGAGCTGCTGCTCCTTCCCCATTGAGGGCAAGGGGACGTTCTTTTTCGATTGCCATATGTGTGGTCGTCGTGACAGCTACTTTTTGTCCTGTCTGCACCAGTTCTTCTGCAAGCCGCCAGATAAGACTTGTCTTTCCGCCGCTTCCCACAACTGCAATAGTCCTGTGAGACGGCTTTATATAAAGTCCCGAAAGAAACCCGGAAGAAAAATAACTCATAATGGCAGGACTCCTCTGGAAAGAAGAATCTCCACAACGCTTCCCGCAATACATCTCGCTTTATCGGAAATGGTATAACAGTTTTCCTTCTCTTCTTTTCTTGGGTCTATATCTGCAATTTTCATTCCTTTATGAACTTTATACCCGTCCCTTATAATTCCTCTTAATATTCCGGTAAGGGAAGCAGGTACAGGTACATCTCCCACCGTGGCAATCATCTGTCCTTTTTCCACAAAGTCTGCAATTTTCACTTTATTTAAAATCACGCCTTCTGCCGGAGAATGAATCACGCGCTCTTTTCCCACTCCCGCAATCAGCCCGGGGATTCCCGTATTTGGAATGGCTTCCCCGTCCTCTATGATTTTTCCAAGGTCATGACCGCGCATGGTTTCGACTACGAAATCCACATCATAACCAGCCGCAAATCCGGGACCCAGAGCAATGGTAAGAGGCGCCATCTCCTTTGTTGTTCCAAGATTTCTTTTTGCAAGAATCGCGTCTATCACCGCATCGGGCGCAAATTCTTTGATGCAGGCCCCTGTTTCGTCTGCAAGAAGGGGAATTTCCCCTTCCTGCCATACTTTTTCACATTCATCCAGAGAAGAAATCCTTTTACAAAGCACCCCCTCCACAAAAGATTCTCCTTCATAAACGGCATCGCAGAAGGATACTTTTCTTCTAATGGCGCTGGGCATTTCACTTTCTAATATCAGTACACGGTAACCGCATCTATGCAGCCTGTGAATCACACCGCTTGCCAGATCGCCGCCACCGCGTACAAGGATTCTGTTATTTTTCATTTTCTCTCTGTTTCTCCAACTGTTCGTTATTTACTTTTTCTACTGCATTCACAATGTTCTGATAACCGGTACATCGACAGAGATTTCCTGCCATATGCTTTTTAATTGCCTCTCTTGTAAGCTTTTCTCCCCGTTCCAGAAGAACGGTTGCAGACATTACAAATCCCGGCGTACAAAAACCGCACTGAATAGCGCCTTCCTCAATAAAAGCTTCCTGAATTCTTGTAAGCTCTCCGTCTTTTTCAAGCCCTTCCAGTGTACGGATATTTTTTCCTTCTGCCCACACAGCCATATAGATACAGGAATCTATTGTTTCTCCATCTACAATCACGGTACAGGCGCCGCATTCTCCCACTTCGCAGCCTTTTTTTACAGAGGTAAGCCCCAGATGATTGCGAAGCATATCAAGAAGAGACTCTCTCACATCCACATACTCTGCTACTTCTTTTCCGTTTACGGTACACTGTACTAATCTTAAATCTTTTTTCATGATGGTTCACCTCCTGCAAGCCGCACTGTTTCTTTTAATGCCCGGGCTGCAATTTCCCCGCCAATCTGGAGACGAAACTCTTTTGACGCTCTCCAGGAGTCTCTCGGATTAATTTCTTCCCGCACAAGAGTCTTTATTTTTTCATAAAGCTCTTCTCCTATTTCCATTCCCTTTAATGCCTCTTCTGTTTTTTTGCAGCGATAAGGCACTGGAGCCGCTACACCGAAGGTAATTCTCACATCTTCCAGAATATTTGCCGCCGTATCTACTTTACTTACCACACTGCAGCTCAATGTTGCAATGTCCATTGCATTTCGCATGGAATATTTAATGTAATGTCCGCGATACCCCTGATATTCTTTTCCCGGAATAATAATGTGCGTCAGTACATCGCCACAATGTAAATCCACTTTTCCTGGTCCTAAGTAAAACATATCGATTGGAACGGTACGTCCCCCTTCTCCATCTGCAATCCGCAGCATGGCATTAAGAGAAAATAAAGTTGGCGCGCTGTCTGCACTGACGGCCCCGTTACATACGTTTCCCCCGATTGTCCCAATATTTCGAACCTGCGGACCACCTACCTGATCCACTGCCTCTCCGAGAACGGAAATGTGTTCCCGGATTACAGGATCATTTGTAACATGGGAAAAAGTAGTACCTGCACCGATATAAATATCTCCGGAATCCATAAGCGTCACACCCTGTATTTCCTTTATATCTCTTATGGAAACAAGGGAAGTTCCCGCCATTTTTCCCTCTCTTATTTTAATCAGCACATCGCTTCCCCCTGAAATAATCCTTGCGTCCGGGTGCTCTTTTAAAAGATTTACTGCTTCTTTTATGCTCTGTGCATTATAGTAATTTTCAATATCATACATACAAAAACCCCCTTTCTTTTAAATCAGTCCCGCTTCTTTAAAGCCTGAAATCAGTCTCTGCGGTGTGAGAGGATTTTCGTTAAAGGCTACGCCTGTTGCATGAAGCACTGCGTTTCGAATGGCAGGAGCTGCCGGAATTGCCGGAGGCTCTCCAAGCGCCTTATTTCCATAAGGACCCATCGGGTCTTCGAGCTCCACGAAATCCACATCAAGATCCGGTGTATCCATAGTTGTCATAATCTTATAATCAAGCAGTGTCCCATTTAAAGGTCTTCCTGTTTTTTCATCAAGAAGAAGCTGCTCAGAAAGTCCATATCCCATTCCCATAGACATACCGCCTTCTACCTGCATTCTGGCAAGCTGCGGATTAATAAGCTTTCCGCTGTCATGTACGTTGATAATATCAAGAATCTTTATTTTTCCAAGTTTTAAATCTACCTCAACTTCAACAAAACAGCATCCTGTTGCAAGCGTATTTTTCTTTACCTGAGTGGATACCTCCGCAGTGATGGCGGAAGAGTTGGTAAGGCTGTAGTAACTCTCCAATGCAAGTTCTGCCAGGGAAAGTACTTTCTGCCCGTCTGCAAGAATCCATCCGTGATCCAGACTTAAGGTACGTTCCTCTCCTTCCAGAAGAGTCGCAGCATAATCAAGAATCTTATGAAGCATAAGCTCCGCGCATTTTTTTACTGCTGTTCCAGTCACAAAAGACTGCCTGGAAGCGTAAGCTCCTGTATCGAATGGGGTTATATCTGTATCCTGCACAGTCTGAATATGTATATCTTCCACATCCATATGAAGGGTCTCCGCTGCCATTTGAGAAAATACAGTATCTGCTCCCTGACCGATTTCCGTTGCCCCAAGAGAAAGCTGCATACTTCCGTCCTGATTCAGAACAAGACGGGCGCCTGCAATTTCCAGAGAAATGGGCCACACACCTGTCTTATAAGAAAACAGAGACATACCTACTCCTCTTCTTATATCTCCAGTCTGGTTTGCATACGCTTTTCGTTTTTCTTCCCAGTGGATATGGGCAGCTCCCTTTTCCAGACATTCAAAGATTCCGTTTGTATTGGCTGCGATTGGTTTTAAATACGCGTCCTGATAATATCCCTGTATCAGGTTTTTCCTTCTGAACTCCAGAGGATCCATGTGGATCTCATTCGCAATATCGTCCATAAAGCACTCTATGGCAAAGGCAGCCTGTGGAATGCCGTAAGCGCGCATAGCCCCTGCTGTAGGGCAATTTGTATATACCGTGTATGCTTCTCCTTTTATATTGGGGCAGGCATACTGAAGTCTCCACGCTGTAAGACCGTTTGCTGCAATTGCGTGTCCGTGGGAAGCGTATGCTCCCTGGTTGGAAATAGCAAGCATATCTTTTGCGATAAGATGTCCGTCTTTATCCACACCTGCTGTCAGATCATATTCAATGGAATGCCTTGTTCTTGTATTGCAGAATGTTTCCTCTCTTGTCACATCAAGTTTTACGGGGCGTCCGCCTACCAGTGTGGTAAGAAAGGCATTTAACGGCTCCCCCACCACCCCCCCCCTTTTTCCCACACCCCATAATGTTCT
>URHH01000135.1 GCA_900547615.1 uncultured Blautia sp.
AAGAAGCCGGAAAATTTATTATTGAAAAAGAAAAAGCTTCCATAGGAATGCTGCAGAGAATGTTTAAAATCGGATTTAACCGTGCGGCGAGAATTATGGATCAGCTTTCCGACGCCGGGGTCGTTGGTCCGGAAGAGGGAACAAAACCAAGAAAGGTGCTGATGTCTCTGGAGGAATTTCAGAGTTATCTGGAGGAATCATAAATGAAAATAACTTTGATAACCGTAGGAAAAATAAAAGAAAAGTACTTGCGCGACGCCATAGGAGAATACAGCAAGCGTCTAAGCCGTTACTGTAAGCTGGAAGTTGTGGAGGTAGCGGATGAGAAAACGCCGGACAATGCAAGCGAGACGGTAGAAAATCAGATCCGCCAAAAAGAGGCAGAACGTATTTTAAAACACATTAAGGATGATTCTTATGTGATCACTCTGGAGATCAACGGGAAAATGCTGGATTCTCCCGGGCTTGCAGAGAAAATAGAAACTCTTGGAACAAAGGGCGAGAGCCATCTCACCTTTGTGATCGGCGGCTCCATAGGGCTTGGAGAGGAAGTTTTGAAACGCTCGGATTTTGGTCTGAGCTTTTCCAAAATGACTTTTCCCCATCAGCTTATGCGGGTGATTCTTCTGGAACAGATATACAGAAGCTTCCGCATTATAAATGGAGAGCCATATCATAAATAAAAGAATGACGGGAGGGCAGACTATGACAGCAGTGATTATTATCGGCGCAGTTTTATCAGCAGCAGTATTGTGGGGAATCAGCTCCTATAACGGGTTTGTTGCACTACGCAATAAAACGGAGGAGGCATTTTCCGCTATGGACGTGTCTTTGAAGAAACGGTATGATTTAATTCCCAATTATGTGGAGACTGTAAAGGGATATGCAAAGCATGAATCAGAAACACTGGAAAAGGTAGTGAGCGCCAGAAATATGGCGATGACAGCAGAGACACCAAAGGAGCGTATGCAAAATGATAATATTCTTACGGGAAGTCTGCGCTCCCTTTTTGCGATTGCGGAAAATTATCCGGACTTAAAAGCCAACACAAATTTTACAGAACTTCAGGATCAGTTGTCAGAAATAGAAGAAGAAATTGCAGGGGCAAGAAGATATTATAACGGTGTGGTAAACAGGTATAATACAAAGGCGGAAATGTTCCCCGGAAATATCATTGCCAAAATGTTCCATTTTGAAAGAAAACCTCTTTTTGAGGTGGAAGAGAGCGAAGAGAGGAAAAATGTAAAAGTATCATTTTAAAAGGAAGGGGAGCTGTCTGTGAAAAAGAAGATAAAAAACTATTTTTGGATTGCCGTATGGGTCGTTCTGTTTCTTGTGACCGGAAATTTCAGTATTCTGGGACAGATATTTCCTGAAAAATCAGAGGCGCAGGAAGTATCGGAAGACGTATTTATGGATACCACCTCCTATTCTACAGAAATTGAAGTACAGGATAATAATTCCTATCTGGTACGGGAAAATATCGACGTGTTCTTTTCTCTGAAAAGACATGGGATTTACCGGTATATTCCGCAGAAGGGAAAGATTTCTCAGCTTGAAGAAAACGGAGAAGTAAAAGAAATTCCCTACTATGCTTCTTTTGATGAGGTAAAAGCGTCAGAAGAGCTTTATGTAACATCAGAAAACGGAAATAAGGTACTGCGTCTGGGTGATCCAGATGAGGGAGCACAGGTGGAGGGGGCTCAGGAGTACGATCTTCAGTATCATGTGACACCGATAACTTCAAAGGGATATACAGACGCGTACTACAATATTTTTCCCACCGGGTGGCAGAATGAGATTCCGGAGGGAAGCACCTTTCAGATCCGCTTTCCCAAGGAATTTGACAAAGCAAGGTTTCAGATTTATTACGGACAGTACGGAGAGCGGCTGGACGGAACAGATATAGTGGATCTTACCTGGAATGGAAATACGGTATCCGGCATATTAAAAGCCCCCCTTCCTGTTGGAACCGGAATGACGTTTTATGTTCCTATGGAAGAGGGATATTTTCAAAATACTGCCTCTGTAAGCGGAATAAATATCCTGCTTTTGAGCATCAGCGGAATTTCTCTTCTGGTCCTGATCCTTCTGTTCTGGTTTTTCGGGAAAGACAGCATGATCATTCCTTCTGTGCAGTTTCAGCCGCCGGAAGGTTTTGACAGCGCTGCAGTAGGGTATATTATTGATGGAGACGTATCGGATAAGGACGTCATGTCTCTTCTTCTTTTCTGGGCAGACAAGGGGTATATGAAGATTCAGGAGACAGAGGAGCTGGAGCTTTCTTTTATCAAGCTTTCTGATCTGCCTGATGACGCGCCAAAATATGAGAAAGAATTTTTTACCGGAATTTTCGGAAAACACGCGCCTGCAGGAAAAAAGGTAAAAATGAGCAATCTCAGGTACAGAATGGCAAAGACGTTCTCAAGAACAAAGGCGTGGATTGAGGAAAATTACAGAGAAAAGGTATATACAAAAGCTTCCAGAAGAGCAAGGATCGGAGCCGGATTTTTAAGCTGCATTCCTGTATTTCTTTCCATTTTTATTCTTATGAAGATGACTATGACAAATCTCCTTATCCTGGTTCTGCCGGCGCTGTATCTTACCGGGCTTGTGATTTTCAGTCATACCGTAGACTGCTGGTATGCGACTGCCAGAAAATCCCGGATCCTTATGGGAAGCATTTCCGCAGCTATGAGCATGACTTCGGTTGTCTCCCTTGTGCTGATTTATGGTATCGCAATGCTTAAAGGAGATATGCTGAATTTCTTCCCCGGACTTTTAACAGCCGGTGCTGCGGCATGTGCAGGTCTTGTTTTTACAGGATTTATGAAAAAGCGCACAGAGGAATGTTCGGAGTGGATCGGGCGTCTTTTGGGGCTTCGTGATTTTATTGAGACAGCAGAACTGGAGAGAATGCAGGTAATTGCAAAAGATTCGCCGCAGCTTTTTTATCATATTCTTCCTTTTGCCTATGTATTTGGTCTTACAGATATTTTACTTGACAAAATGAAGGATTTGACGCTTCCATCTCCGGACTGGTACGAGACACAGGTACCTTATACGCATTTTGATCATTATACGATGCACAGAATGATGCACGCAGATATGGATTATGCGGCGACAACGATTTCCACACCAAAGCCTTCCGAATCTTCCGGTGGAAGCAGCGGCTCTTCCGGCGGTTTCTCAGGCGGAGGCGGATTTTCCGGTGGAGGCTTCGGTGGAGGCGGAGGCGGAAGCTGGTAAGAAACGGAGGAATAACATGGCAAAAACATTTTATACAAACGGAACGATTCTCACAATGAATGAAAACAGCCTTTACGCAGAAGCCGTATGCGTAAAAGACGGGCGAATCCTTTCAGTGGGAACAGAAAAAGAGGTAATGGCAGACAAAGAAGCGGGAGATGAGGTAGTAGATTTACATGGAAAAACCATGATGCCTGGTTTCATTGACGCGCACTCTCATTTTGCAGGCGCAGCCAACGCCATGCTTCAGTGCGATTTATCTTTCTGCGAGAGCTTCTCAGATATAATAAGAGAAATGAAAAAATTTGCAGAAGAAAGAAATCTTACAGAAGAAGAGTGGATTATTGGAAGAAATTACGACCAGAATTTTCTGAAGGAAAAAAGACACCCGGATAAATCTGTACTGGACGAAATCAGCAGAATAAATCCAGTATTAATTGTGCACGCGTCCTCCCATATGGGCGTCGCAAACAGCAAAGCTTTGGAAATGCAGGGAATCAATGAAAAGACAGAGGACTGTCCCGGAGGGAAATACGGAAGACTGGAGAACAGCAGAATACCGGACGGTTATATGGAGGAAAAGGCGTTTTTGAATTTTCAGTCGAAGCTTCCCATGACTTCTGTGGAAAAGCTGATGGAGCTGATCGTGAAAGCCCAGACTATGTATGCTTCTTATGGCATTACCACCGTGCAGGACGGTATGGTAGGAAAGCCTTTGTTTCAATTACTGAAATGCGCGGCAGAAAAAGGGCTTTTCAAACTGGATATAGTTGGTTTTGCAGACATTACCACCATGCCTGATATTTTCGAAAAAGAGCCGGACTATGCAGAACAATACTGCAGACATTTTAAGATGGGCGGCTTTAAAATCTTCCTGGACGGTTCTCCTCAGGGAAAAACTGCCTGGACTTCAAAACCTTATAAAGGAGAAGGGGATTACTGCGGTTATCCCATTTATACAGACGAAACACTGGAGGAATATATTGAACTGGCGCTTCAGAAAAAGAAACAGCTTCTTGCCCACTGCAATGGCGATGCGGCGGGGGAGGAGGATATTACGCTGTATTTCATTACGCAGTTTGAAAAAGCGATGGAAAAACTGGGTGAAGAAGACAGCCGCCGCGCAGTGATGGTACACGCCCAGCTTGTAAGAGAAGACCAGTTAAAGAGAATGGCAGAAATGCAGATGATGCCAAGCTTTTTTGTAGTGCATACTTATTACTGGGGAGATATTCACATCAAAAACTTCGGGCAGGAGAGAGGAAGTCAGATTTCACCGGTAAAATCTGCTGTGAAAAACCATATGAAATACACCTTCCATCAGGATACGCCTGTTGTTCCGCCGGATATGATGCGCACTGTGTGGAGCGCAGTCAACCGAGTTTCCAGATCCGGTCAGAGGATTGGCGAAAATCAGAGAGTTTCTGTGATGGAAGCATTAAAAGCCATCACTGTATATGCCGCGTATCAGTATTTTGAGGAAAAAGAAAAGGGAACTATCGAAAAAGGAAAAAAAGCAGACTTTGTAATATTAAGCGAAAATCCATTGGAAACAGAACCGGAGAAACTGGCGGCTGTTCATGTTCTTACGACCATCAAAGAGAACGAAGTGATTTATAAAGCGGAAGAGCTCAATAAAAATTGACAAACACACAGAGCGATGTTATAATGCTTCCTTGCTATCTGAAAACAGAAAAGAAAGGATTGATTTTATGACATTTTATCAGGAACTGCAGTTAAATCAGGCCGGCTCAAAGGCGATGGTAAAAAATGCCAAAAGCCCACGGGAGAAACTTCATCATACTTGTATCTATATGTTTAAAATTGGGATTACCCTGCTTTTCTGTATGGCATTTGTTATGGCGTTTGGCCGGATTTTTGGAGATGGAAACAGCACAGTAGGCGTTGTGGTACTTTTGTTTCTCATGGTATTTAAGAATGCAGATTTCGGGATCTGTATGCGCCATTCTCTTAAAGTGATGGCAGCTATTTTCGGGATTTTAATCATAGGTCCGAGACTTGCGAATATGGCTGGGCCGGGTTTGGGGATGGGACTGGATATTTTGGTTTTTTTTTCTTCTTGCATTTATAAGTTGCCATAATATTATTATGTCAAACCATTCCACTGTGATTCTGGGGTATCTTCTTCTTTACGGATATGATGTGACAGGAAAAGATTACGGACTTCGAATTGCAGGGCTTGTACTGGGAGCGGTACTCACAGGGATTGTATTTTACAGAGGACACCGCAATTATGAGTATAAAAGAGATTTAAAAAGCATCTTTGAAGAATTTGATATTCATTCCTCACGAACAAGATGGCAGATTTCCATGACGCTCGGAGTTTCTTCTGCCATGTGCTTTGCAGAACTTCTTCATTTCCCGCGTTCTATGTGGATTGGAATTGCTGTTATGTCAGTTATGGTTCCTTTTGAGCAGGATTTAAAGAAGCGAACAAAAGGAAGGATCCCGGGGAATCTCTTCGGCGGTATTTTATTTGTGGTCCTTTATGTTATACTGCCGCCTTCCTTCCTCTCTTATGCAGGCATTATAGGCGGGATCGGTGTGGGGCTTTCCGCAAGCTACGGCTGGCAGTCGGTATTTAATTCTCTTGGAGCAATGGCAGTTGCCACAGGGCTTCTGGGACTTCCGGCAGCTGTTTTCTTCCGTATTTTCCATAATGTATGCGGAAGTATTTACGGACATCTCTTTTACAGATTTTTTAACCGGTCAGTAAACTGTATTCCGGCAGAATAAGGCAAAAAAAGGCTTCCTTCAAAAATGAGGGAAGCTTTTTTCTTACACATAATGGTAAACATTTCTTTTTTTCCGGAAATAGAAAAGAGATAAAAATACGGTGAAAAACTCTGCTGCCGGAACAGCAAGCCAGATGCCGGTTACTCCCAGAACAGCAGGGAGAAGCAGAATATTCAGCACAAGAAGTACAAAGGTGCGGACAAAGGAAATGATCGCCGAGGTTTTTCCGTCGGAAAACGCAGTAAACATAGAGGAAGCAAAAATATTGATCCCTGCGAATATGTAATTTATGGAAAACAGGAAAAATCCTTCTTTTGCAATGGCATACGTCTCTGTCTCCACTGGTGTGAAAATCTGGACAATAAATGGCGCGCTTAAAAGAGCGATAACCGTAATGACAACGGAGGACACCGAAATAAAGCCGACACATATTTTGAAAATTCTCCGAAGGAGCACGCGGTGATCTCTCCCGTAATTGTAGCTGATCACAGGAGCCACTCCCATAGAAAATCCCATGTACATGGCAGTGAAAAGGAACTGGCCGTAAAGCACGATCGTGATCGCCGCCACGCCTGTTTCTCCTAAGAACTTCAGCATAGTCATATTAAAAAGATAAGTGACAACGGCAGTGGAGAGATTTGTTACCATCTCTGATGAGCCGTTTGTGCAGCTGTCCATCAGGACCCGGAAGCGGAATCTGGGACGGACAAAATGAAGAGAGCCGTGAAAGCAGGAAAAATAAATAAGT
>URHH01000136.1 GCA_900547615.1 uncultured Blautia sp.
GCAATTCTTTAGATTATGTTGTTTTATTTTTAGGTTCTGCTAAGAAAATATCATATATTAGTGAAGGGTCATTACTTTTCCGTTCATTTTTCTGGATTCTTCTGCTGCAAGTGCAATATAATGGCTTTCCAGAGAAACAGAAAGGTCAGTGATAGAATCCGTCTTTTTTCCGGTCATGACATAGTCTGCAAATTGTCTGATCATTCGTACGTCGCCGCCTCCATGATTGCTGAAATCGTCTGTAAGTTTTGTAAGGTCGATTTCTATGGTTTCTTTACCGAAAGGAGTATAATAAATCCTGTTTTCCTCCATACTTCCTTCAATTTCCCCTTCTGTTCCCATAATTTTTATTCTGCGGCTGCATTTTGCACTGAAAGCACACATGGAGAAGGTAATGGTGATGTCATTTTCCATCTGAAGATTGACGACCTGGTGGTCTACCACGTTATTATCGCAGTAATACACGCAGCGTCCATAAGGACCGGTTTTTAATTCCTGTCTTACATTTTCTTCTGTAGGAGGAACAGCGAAAGTATTAGCGGGCCACCCTTTTTCATGGAGCACACCGGTGTCCGGATTGGAAATATAAATTTTTTCCGCGTCATACGGGCAGGAGTCTTTAACAGCACAGCCGTCAAGACAGCGTCTGGCAGCCCCTTCAGGAGCGTTTTCTTCTTTAAACCAGGTAAGACTGCCGAATGAGGATACCTGTTTGCAGGAAGAGCCGGAGAGCCACACAAGAAGATCCATGTCGTGGCAGCATTTTGCAAGAATCATAGGACTTGTTTCTTCTGAATTTCTCCAGTTTCCCCGGACAAAGGAATGTGCCTGGTGAAAAAATCCCACGTCTTCTCTTGCCTGGATATTGATAATCCGTCCAATATCTCCGCGGGCCAGCATTTCTTTTAATGTGGAATAGAATGGAGTATACCGGAGAACATGACATACGCATATTTTACGATTGTATTTTTGGGCAGTTTCCAAAAGTTCCCTGCACTCCTGCGCAGACGGGGAAACTGGTTTTTCGAGAAGAATGTGATAACCTTTTTCCAGCGCTTTTTTTGCCTGGGGGACATGGTCTCTGTCCTGGGTGCAGATAAAAACAGCGTCTGCAAGTTTTTCTTTGGACAGAAGTTCCTCAGCAGTTGAAAAACAGGCTTCTTTTTTCAGATGGAAAAGTTTTCCGGCATTTTCTAATCGTTTCGGAAGTAAATCGGCTACAGCAGTTACTTCCATAATGGAGTCGTATTTTTGGATAATCTCTCCGTACACCTGCAGTCCGCGGCTTCCAAGTCCCAGAATGGCAATTTTCATTTTTGTATTCATAATATATCCTCCTGTGAAATATTTAAAAATAAAAGGAGCAGATATATGATATATCTGCTCCGGGAAAATAACATATTAGGTCAATTATTTTTTATTCGTTTCGTTAAAGGATTCAAGTACCTCGTCTTCACACTGTTTCTGTGCATCTGCAAATTCTTTTTCAGGATCTGCATTCGGGTCAACAAGAATCTTCTGTACAGCTCTGTCTACATAAGTACCGAAATCAGCTTTTCCGTAGAACTCAAGACGACCGATAGTCTTGGCCTGCTCAAGAACTTCTGAGTATTCTTCCGGGAACTCATAGAAATCAGTAATCGTCATATCATCTCTTGGAATGATCATTGGGTTTGGAGCGCCTTTTGTTGCGAGATTTTCATAATAAGCTTTCTGGTATTCTACGCCGGCTTTGTGTGCAATGTATTCCCAGGCTGCGTCTTTCTTTGCCTGATCGGCTTTTGCATTGATTACATATGTCGTACCTGCAATGGCAGTTGTTCTTTCTCCGGAAGGTCCGGCAGGAGGAAGCATAAGACCGAGGTCATCTGGATCCATGCCCTGAGAAACGGCATCTTTTACCCAGTCTGCTGCAAATGGCATCATACCAATTTTGCCAAGACCGAAGTTAGTTACAAGGTCTGTAAATTTAAGGGTAAGGTCGCTCTGTAAAACGTCTTCTTTTCGAAGCTGCTGATAATATTTTGCTGCTTCCATAACTGCGGGATCTGTAAAGGTGAGCTCTGCAGTTCCGTCGTCATTCTGTTTTGTAAGGTCGCCGCCTGCCTGCCATACGTAATACTGGAAAAACCATTCTGTCCACTCGGCTGCAAGTGTTGCATATCCTGCGATCTGGTTGTCCGGATCGTTGATCTTCTTGGCTGCTTCCAGTGCCTCGTCCCATGTTTCCGGGAGTTTTTCGATTCCGGCTTCTTCAAAAAGCGCTTTGTTGTAGCCGAAAAGCATCGGAGCAACTGTGTAAGGAACGCCATAAACATTTCCGTCCAGTGTAAACATATCTACATATTCTTTTGTGAAGTTGTCCCACTCGTCCCAGTTTTCAACATAGCTGTTTAGTGGTTCCAGGATTCCGGATTTCATGTAAGTATCCATCATGGTAAAGGAACAGTTTATAAGATCCGGAGCATTACCGGCAGCGACTGCCTGATAAAATTCATTTCCCGGGTCGCCCTCTTTTACGATTTTGTTTAATGTGATCCACGGATGTTCTTCTTCAAATTTTGCATCCATTTCTGCTTCAAAATCATCTTCGTCACGGCTTGTTACCCATAAGGTAAGCTCAACAGGTTCTTTTTCTTCTGCTTTTTCTTTAGCAAAAACAGTTGTTGTTCCTGCCATAGAAACGGCTGCCATACTGAGACTTAATAAAATAGCTAAACTTCTTTTCTTCATGCTACATCCTCCTTTGGTTCATTTCGAACTCGTTTTGTACGTTTATTATAGCAGAGAAGTTTTTATAAAGAAATTACAGTAAATTAACATTTTGAGCAGAAAATGTCTACTTTTTTATCTATTTTCATCAGAGACAGGCAAAAGTTAAATTATGATACATAAAAAGTGTAACCTGTTGATTTTTCACAGTGATATTTTCTATTATACTGTAGGTATAGAATTGAGGGCAGGAGGTACCAGATAAAAATGAATAAAAAAGAAAAGAAAAAACATAGAATGTCAGGATACACTTTCAAAAGAAAGGTGGCTCCCTGGTGTATTCTTGCACCGCCTATTTTTTTCACCTTGTGGTTAAAATATTATCCAATTATAAGTGCCTTTTTCATATCACTGTTTAAATATGATCCAATTAATCCGCCGGGAAATTTTGTGGGATTAAAAAATTATCAGGACATGTTTCAGATGGATTTCTACTGGCAGTCATGGAAAAATACTCTTATTTTTCTTTTGCTGCAGCTGGCAATGTGTTTTTTTATCCCTCTGATCCAGGCGCTTTTTCTCAATGAATTGCAGCGCTTACAGAAAGGACTTACGACATTATATATTCTTCCGGCGTTGATTCCAACCTCTGTAAATGTAATTATATGGAGATGGATATGGCATCCGGATTACGGCGTTGCAAATCAGATTGTAAAATTTTTCGGTGGAGAACCGCAGGCGTGGCTCAGCGATCCGGAGCTTGTAAAGTTCTGTATTATTTTCCCGGGCGTTTTAGGAGGCGGACTTACCGTATTGCTATACCTGTCAGCAATACAGGGAATTTCAGGAGATATTCTGGAATCAGCAGCTCTTGATGGCTGTACGGGATTTTCCAGAATTACAAAGATTATTCTTCCGAATATATCTTTCATGGTATTTATTCAGCTTATTATGTGTGTGATCACAACAATGCAGCTTCTGGACGCTCCGTATATGTATGCTTCCGGAGGACCAAGCGGTGCTTCCACAACGCAGGGTATTTTTATTTACCAGGCGTTTAATCAGGATCTGAATTATGGCCGCGGTTCTGCAGCTTCCATTGTACTTCTTATTGTAACGGCGCTGCTGACTATGGTGCAGATGCACTTTGAAAAATCGGAAAGAGAATAGGAGAACAGCTATGTTAAAAAAGAAGAATAAAAACAGAATCCGGCGAAGTGGTTCTGACCGTATTTTAAAAATATGTGCAGTGGTGCTGTCTCTCGTTTTTGCAGCGCTTATGCTTTATCCTTTTATTTTTGCAATTTCCGGCTCTATGAAAAACAATTCGGAAATTTATGAAGTTCCACCGAAGCTTCTTCCCTCCTCCGCAAACAGTGTTTCTCTTGTTGTGGATTATTCGGATGTGGAAGGAGACGAGGAAGAACTGAAGGATTTAATGCAGCAGGACAGCGTTCTTTCCATGTTTGGGATCAACTATAAAATGGGAGATCAGTCCATTATGGAAATTCAGTTTTATGGTACAAAAGATGGAAAAACTGTTTTTCATTCAAGAGCACATCAGATGAAATTGCAGATGGAGTGTGACTATGGGATTTTTACACGTTCTGCCATAAAAAAAGATGTTATCTTACACGGGGATCGTTATTTAAGGGCAAGCGAGTCTCTTGGATATGAATTTGACTTAAACGGGATTTCAAAGGAATGTCCGGAGAATCTTGGAAATTATTTTAAAGATTCCATTACAGAGCTGATCAATGAAAAGTATCCGCTTACAGGAAAACTTGTTTCTGTAGGAAATAAACAGAACAACTGGTTAAATCTGGAGAGCTTTAAGTATTATCTTCAGATGCCGGGATACATATATCCGAAGAATGAAACCATTGCAAAATTCGGATTTATGACTTTTGTTGGAAACAGCGTGATCGTTATAGGATTTGCCATGATCGCTCAGGTAATACTTTGCTCTGTCTGTGCATTTGTAATCAGCAGACTTCTGACCCCAAGAGCAGGGAAAGCAGTATTGATGTTTTTTATGGGAGCCATGATGATTCCTTTTGCAAGTATTATGCTGCCACAGCTTGTTATGTACCGGGAAATGGGAGCCTACAATAATTATGCGGCGCTTCTTCTTCCGTTTTTGTATCCGTATGGATTTTATGTATATCTGTACAAGGGATTTTTTGACCAGATTCCGGGAAGCTATTTTGAAGCTGCATCTCTTGATGGCGCATCTAATTTTTACTTATACAGTAAAATATGTATGCCTTTATCAAAACCGATCATTTCTCTGATCGCGCTTCAGACATTTATTGGAAACTGGAATGATTTCTTCTGGGCATGGATGGTTACAGAAGATCAGAACTTATGGACGTTGAATGTTGCTCTTTATAACATTTCAAATAATGTAAGCACAAAACAGAATGCACTGATGGGGCTTGCGGTAGTTACCATTACTCCCGTTATCCTTCTTTCCATTCTTTTCTCAAAACAGTTGAAGCAAAGTATTGTAGCTTCCGGTGTAAAGGGATAATGTGCAGCGCACGACCAGCCTCTTTTCAGGGGCTGGTTTTTCAGTTGTGTATACTGCCGCTCCAGATTATAAAACTCTTCTTTTGTGGGAATACTGTAAAAAATCGGAAACAGCAAAGAAAGGGAGAGAAAATGGAAAAATCATTGTGGGCAGAGGAGACTTTTTTACCGGAATTTCCTTCTCTGAAGGGAAAGATAAAAACAGATGTACTGATCATAGGCGGAGGAATGTGCGGGATTCTGTGCGCGCATTTTCTGGAACAGTGCGGAGCATACATGGGACTGCCCCTGTCACGGTTCCAGATTTGAGGAGGACGGAACCCTGATCGACAATCCGGCTACAGGAGACATAAAGCTCTGAGATTTCTTCCTTGCGAAAAGGGCAATCCTGTTTTATACTTGGAGAGGAATTTTACCAGAACAGGAGAGAAACGATGAAGTTATTAATTGTAAGACACGGAGATCCGGATTATACGATAGATTCCCTTACGGAAAAAGGCTGGAAAGAGGCGGAATATTTATCGGAACGCCTTGCGAAGCTGGATATAAAGGAGTTTTATGTTTCCCCTCTTGGAAGAGCGAAAGATACGGCTTCTCTTACTTTAAAGAAAATGGGCAGAACAGCAGCAGAATGCGATTGGCTTCGGGAGTTTACGTATTACATTAACCGTCCTGACGTGACAGACAGGAAGAAGGGATTATGGGACTGGCTGCCCCAGGACTGGACAAAGGACGAGCGTTTTTACCAGTACGACCACTGGTTTGAGAATGAGCGTTTTACGCCGGAGCATATTAAAGAAGAATACGAAAAAGTGACAGGGGAGTTTGACAGACTTCTTGCAGAACACGGATATGTGCGCGAAGGACATATTTACAGGGTGGAGAAGGCAAATGAGGATACGCTCGTATTTTTCTGTCACTTCGGGCTGGAATGTGTGCTTTTGGGACATCTGATCGGAGCGTCTCCTATGGTTTTATGGCATGGAATGTGCGCGGCGCCTACTTCTGTCACAACAGTTGTGACAGAGGAGAGACGGAAGGGAATCGCTTCTTTCCGTATCAGTTCGTTCGGGGATATATCTCATCTTTATGTGAAGGACGAACCGCCGGCATTTGCTGCCCGTTTCTGCGAATGCTACGATAATAAAGATGAACGACACGACTGAGGAAGGAAAATCATAATTCTATAATATCTTTTTTATTGTTTTTATAAATTTATTAGAATTAAGACAAAATTTCCTCACAATTACCTGATATGATATATACATCTTAAAAGAACAGAGCTTTTAAGATAACTCTTTCCTTTCCCTAAATATGTAAATAACAAGACTACCTCTCACGGCAGGACCGCCGAAGAAGAGGTAGTTTTTGTTTGGAAAAATTTATCATATCTTAAACAGAGCCGTGAAAATGCTTCAAATCGCCTTTACAAAAAGGTGTTTCTGTGATACGTTAATATAATAAAATATACGGGGGG
>URHH01000137.1 GCA_900547615.1 uncultured Blautia sp.
TGAAGGTGGGAACAAGCCAGTATGAAGCTCCAACCTGTCTCTGCTGGCGGGTGGAGCAGAAGGACTACTGCGTAGGGCTGGAAGCGGAGTATTTTGCAAGAGAAAAAGGCGGTGTTTTAATAGACCGCCTCTACGAAATCGTGGAAAAAGAAGAAAAAGTCCAGATCTGCGGAGAACAGAGAGAACCCTGGGAGCTTCTCGCAGGATTTTTAAACGGAATGCTCAGATTTCTGGGCGTGATGGACATTGTAAAAAATACAAAATGCCTTGTGATTACGGCGCCTTCCATTCATAACACGCAGGTGAAAAATTTCCGGAAAGCATGCGAATATCTGGGATTTCCGGAAGAAAAATATATGATGATGGATTACGGGGAAAGCTTTTATTATTATGCTATGACCCAGAAGCGGGAGACATGGAACAGAAGCGTTGCGTGGTACGCATTTAAAGGAAAGCACGTGACCTTTCGAAAACTTACCATTCAGCCTTCAGTCAAGCCTGCGCTTGTGAAACTGGAAGAGCCGGAGGAGACAACGCTTTCAGGAGACGGGGAGATGCTTGACGATTCTTTCTGCCGGTTTATCGGAAAAACCTTAGGCGCAGAGCTTTATTCCAGCATACAGATTACAGGAGACGGCTTTGACCAGCAGTGGGCGCAGCAGTCTGTAAAAATGCTCTGTTTCCAGAAGAGAAAAGTTTTTTACGGAAATAATCTTTTCGCAAAGGGAGCGTGTGCCGCAGGAAAAGAGAGGCTTGAGGATAAACGCCTCCGCGGGGACAGCATCCATAGGAAAGCGGATACCGCTATCTAAGTGATTCTGTTGTTTTAACAGAGGTGGGAATGGATATGCGCGTCATGGGTTCTCCTGCCTATTATCCGCTTATTACAGGCGGTAAAAACTGGTATGAATGCAAGGGAAGCTGCGAGCTGATCCTTGACGATACAAAGGAACTTGTATTTGTTGTGGGACATCTTGGGGAGACAGAGAAAAAACGGGTTTCCATGCAGCTTCCGGGGCTTCCGAAGCGACCGAACAAGACAACGCGTCTTCTTGTGGAGCTTTCCTATGTGTCACGGAAGGAATGCAGGATCACGGTAAAGGATCTTGGCTTTGGAGAGATGTATCCGGGCAGCAATAAGGTGTGGGAAGAATCCACACAGTGGTAGAGGAGGAAGGATATGAGCAGCTACATTCTGTGCCAGACAAAAAAGGCGGAAAAGCCGTATTATATTGAGAATATCAGCACCAACATTTATTCTATAGAGGAGCTTTGCTATTACCTGTACCACAATCTTTATCTGATCGATTCCACGATCATCAATGAAGGGCTGTGTAAATGGCTGGAGGAGGAGCTGGAGCTTACAAGGCTTGCGGCAAAGCTCCGTCCGTACCTTGGAAAATTTGCAGGTGCGGAGGATATTTTATATCCTGTTTTTAAAGAAATTAATTATCTGACTTACGAGGAACTTCGTGTTCTGAACGGAAAGATCGCGAAGCTGAACAAAGAAGAGCTTCCTGTACGGGAAAAGAAAAAAGGGGACGCCCTTGTGGAAAACGGAATGTACGTAAACGCTATTCACGTTTATCAGAAGCTTCTGGAATGCAGTGAAAGATTAAAGGGACAGCCGGAGCTTACAGAGAGTATATACCATAATTTAGGGTGCGCCTACAGCTATCTGTTTCAGATGGAAAAAGCGCTGGAATATTTCCAGAAGGCATACGAAGTAAGTAAAAGTGAAAAAGAGATGAAAACATATCTTCTGGCATATAAAAGTCTTCACACACCGAAGGAGTATGAGAGCAGAGTAAAGGAGTTAAAGCCTGGAGAAACAGTTTTGAAAGAAGTAAAAGAAGCCATCGCGCATTTTGAGAGAGCGCCGGAAAATAAGATAGCTTCCGGAGATATTGACAGAATGCTGGAAGGTTTTATAAAAGAATATCACAGGAGCACAGGAGCCTGAGAAAGGTGGAAAAAT
This sequence comes from uncultured Blautia sp., assembly GCA_900547615.1. Lineage (GTDB taxonomy): Bacteria > Bacillota > Clostridia > Lachnospirales > Lachnospiraceae > Blautia_A. Next base: position 1,979 of record URHH01000137.1, read on the forward strand.
GCAGAAACGGATTATTTTTCACATAGATGTAAATTCTGCTTTTTTATCCTGGGAGTCTGTATACAGAATGGAGGTCCTTCATGAAACAGTGGACCTCCGGACCATTCCCTCAGCTATTGGGGGAGACGAAAAAAAGCGTCGCGGCGTAATTCTGGCAAAATCCATTCCTGCCAAAGCTTTTGGGGTTCGGACAGGAGAGAGCATCATGGAAGCCAGAAAGAAATGTCCGGCGCTTTCTCTCGTACCGGCAAATCATGAGTTATACAGGCAGAAATCCAGGGAATTTATTGCGCTTTTACATGAGTATTCCCCTGATGTGGAGCAGTATTCTATTGATGAGGCGTTTGTGGATATGACGGGGATGCAGGTTTTGTTCGGAAAGCCTTTGGAGGCAGCGGATAAGATACGAAGAAGGATTAAGGAGGAACTTGGATTTACCGTAAATATTGGAATCTCCGAAAACAAGTATCTTGCAAAAATGGCGTCAGATTTTGAAAAGCCGGATAAAGTGCATACTCTGTTTCCAGAGGAAATCCAGAAAAAAATGTGGCCGCTTCCTGTAGGAAATCTTCTTTTTGTAGGAAAAGCCACTGTAAAGAAGCTGGAAAAAATGGGAATCCAGACAATAGGACAGCTTGCAGCCTGTGATAAGGAGCTTTTAAAAGAAAATTTAAAGAAGCAGGGGGAGAGTATCTGGAATTTTGCAAACGGCATTGATTTTTCTCTTGTGCAGCCTGTTCCGGAACGAAATAAAGGGTATGGGAACAGCACGACCATAAGCTTTGACGTGACAGACGGGGAGGCTGCAAAAACGGTTCTTCTGGCTCTTTCGGAATCGGTAGGCAGCAGGCTTCGGGCAGACGGTGTAAAAATCCAGGTGGTAAGCGTTACCATTAAGGATAACCAGCTTCATAAAATGTCCCATCAGATGGTGCTGGATTCTGCCACAGATATTACAAATGAAATCTACCTTTCCGCCTGCCGTCTTTTTGAAGAGCTGTGGGACGGACGCCCTATCCGTCTTCTGGGGATACAGACGAGCAGGACAAAGGAGGAAGAAGCAAGACAGTTCTCGCTGTTTGATGAAGAAACCGGGTATGAAAAATGGGAACAGATGGATCATGCAGTTGACGAAATACGGAAAAAATTTGGCAAAGATGCTGTAAAAAGAGCCGCTTTTTTGAAAAATCCTCTTGACGAATGAGCAAAACAGGAATATCATTGCTTTAATAAGTTAAAAAGGCAAACAGGTAAAACTGAAAAGCCTGAAAGCAATGAGGAGGAGAAAGAGAATGAAAACCTACAAAAAAATCATGAACGTAGTAGCGGCAGCAGAAAAGCTTATTTTAGTTGTCTCTACGATTTTGATTTTGGTTCTCACAGTGGGAAATGTTTTCTCGCGGAAAGTGATCCATCGTTCCTGGTCTTTTACCGAGGAACTGGTAGTGGCAGTTTTTGTACTGATTACCTTAATAGCGGCAGAGCTGGTGAGCCTGACGCTTCTTACGGACCGGCTTCCGGAGAAGCTTCGTAAGCCGTCCGTACTTTTGATCACTGCTTTGAATCTTATATTTACGGCAATTCTTTTCGGATACGGCATGGATAAGGTAATTACCCAGCTTGAAAACGGAAAAAGAACCTTTGTGCTCAACTGGCCGGAGTGGATTTTCTGGTCGTTTGTTCCTATAGGGGCTGCCTGTATGATCCTTCATTTTATTGAATGCTGTGTGGATTTTTGTAACAAAGACAGGGAAGGGGAGGTGGAGAAGAAATGATAAGCGCTGTACTTTTTATATCTTTTTTTGTTTTTCTGATCCTGGGTGTGCCCATTGCAGTGTGCCTCGGCCTTTCTTCTGTATGCGCCATTCTTTACTCTGGAACTTCCCTTACGATCGTGGCAACGAATATGTACTCCGGAATCAGCAAATTCCTTCTTCTTGCAATTCCGTTTTTTGTACTTTCCGGAAATATTATGGCAAAGGCAGGAATTTCAAGAAGACTGATTAAATTTGTTGACACCTGTGTGGGACATAAAAGAGGCGGCATTGCTATTGTATGTGTCATTGTTGCCTGCTTTTTCGGCGCAATCTCCGGTTCCGGTCCTGCCACAGTAGCAGCGCTTGGGGCTGTCCTGATTCCGGCTATGGTAGAGAGAGGCGGATTTTCCGCTCCGTTTTCCACAGCGCTTATGGCAACCGCGAGTTCCATTGCCATTGTCATTCCACCAAGCATCGCCTTTGTTGTATATGCCTCTATCACAGGCGTTTCCATTGCAGATATGTTTACGGCGGGAATCGTACCCGGTATTTTGATGGGCGCGGCTCTTGTGATTGTAGTTATGATCGAGGCGAGACGGAAGAACATCCAGCCCGTTCAGAAAAAAGCCACTGCGAAAGAACGGTGGACAGCATTTAAAGACGCATTCTGGGGATTTTTAATGCCGGTTATTATTCTCGGAGGAATTTACGGAGGAATCTTTACTCCTACTGAGGCAGCAGCCGTTTCTGTTGTGTACGGCCTTTTTGTAGGCATGGTAATTTACAGGGAGGGTTCTTTTAAGGATCTGTTTGATATTCTTGTAGATTCTGCAAAAACAACAGGCGGAATCATGTTGATCGTGGCAAGTGCGTCTCTGTTTTCCTTTGTATGTACGAAATTTGGCATTGCGGAGGCAGCGTCCGCTCTTCTGGGAAGCATTGCACACAATCAGTTTGTGTTCCTTTTAATTGTAAATGTTATCTTCCTGATCGCAGGCTGCTTTATTGACGCAAACTCTGCAATGTATATTTTTATTCCGATCATGCTTCCAGTATGTAAGGCGCTTGGATACGATGTGGTTGCCTTTGGTGTAATGGCAACCGTAAACCTGGCGATCGGACAGGTAACGCCTCCTGTTGGTGTCAACCTTTTTGTAGCAATCGGAATTAAGATTAAAAAAGGACTTGAGGTAACGCTTCAGCATATTTCAAAGGCAGTTATGCCTATGATCGCAGCGTGTGTTGCGGTTTTGCTCATTGTAACGTATGTGCCGGCAGTTTCCGTTGCTCTTCCGAAAGCGCTTGCAAAGAACGGTTCTTATTCCGGAAATCAGGACGTTTCTTCCTCCGGAAGTATGAGAGAAGCAGGAGGAGAAGAGGAAGGTTTTAATACGATCGGCGATTACAGCGACCTTGACTGGCCGGAAATGACGTGGAATTTTGCATGTTCTCCAACAGAGACGAGCACATGGGCAGACGGAGGAAGAAAATTCGGCGAGCTGATGGAAAAAGCAACAGGAGGAAAAATAAAAGTAAATGTATATGCAGCCGACCAGCTTACAAACGGAAATCAGTCAGAAGGCATTCAGGCTTTGATAGACGGGGACCCGGTACAGATTTCCATGCATTCCAACCTGATTTATTCTGCTTTTGACCCGAGATTTAACGTAGTTTCCCTTCCGTTTATTTACGATTCCTACGAGGAGGCGGACAATAAGTTTGACGGGGAAGCCGGAGAGATGATGAAGGAGATTCTGGGAGAATACGGTCTTCACTGCATGGGAATTGCGGAAAACGGATTCCGTGAGCTGACAAACAGTGTGCGGGAAGTAAAATCAGTGGAAGATATGAAAAACCTGAAAATCCGTGTGGCAGGCTCCAACCTCCTTATGGAATGCTATAAGAGATGGGGAGCAGACGCTACAAATATGAACTGGTCGGAAACATATACCGCGCTGCAGCAGAATACTGTGGAGGGGCAGGAAAACCCGCTTCCGGCTATTGACGCGGCAAGCGTACAGGAGGTGCAGCCTTACTGTTCTATGTGGGATGCAGTTTATGACTGTCTTTTCTTCTGTATCAATCAGGAGATTTACGACAGTCTGACACCAAAACAGCAGGCAGTTGTAGATGAGGCAGGTCAGAAAGCAGTAGAATATGAGCGCTATATCAACCGTGCAGGAGATGAGGAAATCACCTCCCGCTGGGCAGAGAAAAACGGCGTTACGATCACCGAAAAAGAAGAGATGGATATTGACTCCTTTAAAGAAGCTGTGAACGGTATTGACGAGTGGTATATTAAGGAACTGGAAAGCCAGGGATATGAGAATGCCCGCAGTCTTGTGGAGGTCTTCTGTTCTTAACAGGATTGAAACTGATGGATGACAAGCTGGATAAAAAGCTGCATCTGGGGAGTGACGTATTTATTTTTGTGATAAAATAGCTGGTTGAACATTTTTACAGGCGGGAGATTTGTACTCACTTCTGTAAGGGTACTGCGCTGAAGCTCTTCCTTTACTGTAAAGCGGGGTAGAAAAGAATAGCCCATACCTTTTTTCAGAAGGTGGATAATTGTTTCTGTATTACCGATTTCCAGAACAGGAGAAATATGAAGCTCCCGTTCCGAGAGAAGTTTTTCCAGTTCATAATGGTAGGCAGCGCCTACTTCTGTCAGGATAAAAGGCCTTGCAGCCAGTTTCTCAATTTCCAGAAAGGATTGAGAAGGGGCGGCAGGGTCTTTTAAGGTGACAAAAATAATATCCTCCGTTCTTTTGGCAGCGCAGATCCATTCGTTTCTGTAGATCCTGTGGTCGAGTGTGAGGATACAGTCGATTTCGTTGGATTTTGCAAGCGCCATAAGCTCCTCTGTCGTTCCGGAGCGTATGGTGATTTTTATATTTGGATACATATCGTGAAACGCGGGGAGAAGCTGGGGAAGCAATGCAGTACAGATAGACTCTGCCCCT
>URHH01000138.1 GCA_900547615.1 uncultured Blautia sp.
TGAATAATACGGTGTTTAAACATAACGAGAGTTAATTTTTTGGGAAGTTAACATTATCCCTGTCAAGAAAGAAGAGCAATTTTCTCTTATTTGGAATTTTATTAGTTCTTATGTTTTTTATACTGATATTTTTATCTGTGTATAATACTGCCAAAGAAACAATTTCACATATGGAAAGAACATATGGGACAAGTTTCAGTATAGAACTTTATCCTGATAAAAATGACCCGACAATGTGGGAAGACAGGGAGATAGAGGGACTTGACAGTTCCATACGGGCTTACATTGGTCCGAATATAGACGAAGCCCTGGTTAAGAGGATTGCAGAAGAGACAGAAGGAATTATAGATTATGAGACAGGAAGCAGAACAAGCATCATGCTGGATAATTATGAATTGATTCCGGGGTATCACACATGGAGTTACGAGTATTTTTCCACCCATGAGCATCAGCTCCAGTTTGGTCCGGAAGAAACAAAAAATATGATGTATGTGACAGAGTGCTGGCATATTGGAAACAGCAGACGGCTGGAACAGTTTCATAAGGTTCTTTTCGTCTTGTAGAAGGACGTCACCTCACAAGAGAGGATAAGTTTAAATGTATGGTATCAAAAGCTTTTGCAGAAAAGAATAATCTGAAACTTGGAGATACTTTGAAAATTAATTATCCTTCTTTGAATGTACGGGCAAAATATCCGGTAGAATCACTTGGGACTGTGGAGGCTGAAATTGTGGGACTTTTTGAAGTTACTTATCAGCAGGCGGCAAATCAGTATACAAATGAAGAAGACATATTGGAAAACTGGGTTATTACAGATAATGCCGCAGGGGAGGCGCTTGAAAAAATATGTGGAAGCCCGTATTATCTGGCTATCAGTCAGTTTTTTGTGGAAAATCCGAAAGATATAGATAAGGTTATGGGAAAAGTAAAAAAGCTGGACTGGATAGAATGGAAATGTTACAATCTTGTAAAGGACGATGGGATATATAAAGAGGCAGTTAAACCGCTTCATATAGTAAAGACGATTATGCTTGTTTGCATGGGAATCAGTCTGGTCTCAGGAGTTGTTCTTATGTTTCTGGTAATTACGCATTCTATGAGAAAACGTATTCGTGAAACTGGAATTCTGATGTCTGTTGGAATTACAGGAAAAGAGATTCAGAGACAGTTCTTGTGGGAGCATCTTCTGATTGGCAGTGCAGCTTTTCTCCTTGCTTTGCTTGTAAGTTTTGCGGTAACTCCCGTTATTGGACAGCAGATATATGGAAGTGTAAATAAGGAAAAAAAGCAGAAAGTTTACACGGAGAAAGAAATTGAGGCAGCCATTGCCCGTGGGGAACAAAGTAAAGTAACAGAGATGGCAAAAAATCAGAAAACAGGAATAGAGCCTCCGAAAGAAATTCTGGTAAAAATGAAGGCTGGAACAGCGTTTTTAGTTTTTGTGTCCATGTTGCTGATTATTTCTTACAGTGTAAATGCTGCAATAAAGAAAACATTAAAGTTGGAACCTGTAAGAGTGCTTTCTATGTTGGAATAATATGACAGGTAAAATATACTATGATATACTTCAAATATAGATAACTGGTAAGAAATGGAGGATTATAATGGACAGAAAAGAGATTTTATCGCATGTAGACCACACACAGTTAAAGGCATATGCTGCATGGGAAGACATAAAGAAACTCTGCGAGGAGGCGCTGGAGCTTCATACCGCTTCCGTATGTGTTCCGCCCTGTTATGTAAAGCGGATTAAGGAAGCATATCCGGACTTAAATATTTGTACGGTCATAGGCTTTCCTCTCGGATATTCCGTGACAGAAGCTAAGGCTGCGGAGACAAAAAAGGCTCTGGAAGACGGAGCCGGGGAAATTGATATGGTAATTAATATTACCGATGTGAAAAACGGAGATTACGATGCAGTAGAAAGAGAAATCCGTACTTTAAAGGAAATTACAGGGGAGAAAATCCTGAAAGTCATTATCGAAACCTGCTATCTTACAGAGGGGGAAAAGATTCGTCTCTGCGAAATTGTCACAAGAGCAAAGGCAGACTATATCAAAACCTCCACAGGCTTTGGAACGGCAGGAGCGTCACTCGAAGATATTCGCCTGTTCAGGGAGCATATCGGCCCTGATGTAAAGATGAAGGCAGCGGGAGGCATTCGCACAAAGGAAGATATGGAAGCGTACTTAAAAGAAGGCTGTGAGAGAATCGGAAGCAGCGCGGCAGGGAAAATTTAAACAGATAAGAGCAATCTCCGGGAGGGAAGACCTTTCCGGGGATTTTTTGATAAAATAAAAACAATTATAAAGAGAGATAAGAATTGCATTTTTCTTCAAGAAGAGAAAAATTACAACACCTTGCGGCTAAAGAAGAATGTGGGTTTAAAATGAATTTGCAGTATAGTTTTTGCGCCTTATTTTGCAGGATTGTTTCAAGAGAGTCTATAATACTTTTTTCTTTTTGAAGTAGATAAATATAGTTCGTTCGTTCTTTTTCACTGTTGAAAATTCGAAATCGCTCTATTGTGTTGTATTTTACTTGGAAAATACAGGAATCTGGGACAGGGATCATATTGTTGATATTGAGAACTGCATATGTAAAGCCGGTTGTTTTATCTTGAAGTTTGTGGAAATCAAGGGAGTTTGACATTTTTTGATGTTTTTGTTTGGCTGATGAAATAGGAACATAATAATGAAAATTTTCGATAGTAAAAAGAATTCCAATATGAAGTTTTAGACGTCCGCCGTAATCCACATATCCAATACGGGGATCAAATTTTGATAAATAATTAATATAAGCTTTATCTACGACATACCAGTTCATGAAAACCTCCAGTAAACAGATAAAAAAGAGGGTGGATTTTTCCACCCGTTGTTGTTTGATTGTTTTAGATGAACAATCTGCTTAACTTTTAAACGACTGTTTTAACTGGACAGCCTAACCACGTTTAAACGAGTATTTTTATCGGATACTCTAACCGCTGCACAGATGTTTATCTGTAATTTTATTATATGTAGTCCTGGAATAGAAATCAATACTTTTATGATAAAAACAAAAAATTTCACACTTATTTCAGACTTATCACACCCTGAGGGAATTGAAGAAAAACCGCCGGAATGTTATACTGAATATAGAATAAAATGTTCAGTATTCTGAAGAAAAAGGCATGATAAATCTTCCACAGGAGTGATAAAGATGAGCGAACGAAAAGAAGACTATGTGAAACTTGAGAATGTTTCCAAAATATATGGTTCCAAAGAAGTAAAGATTGCTGCAGTAGATGAAATCAGCTTTCAGATTGCAGAAGGGGAGTTTGTTGTAATTGTAGGACCCAGCGGCGCCGGAAAAACTACAGTTCTGAATATTCTGGGAGGAATGGATAAGGCGACAAGCGGCAAAGTTCTTGTAGACGGTCATGACATTGCAGGGTATACAAACAAACAGCTTACGGCATACAGAAGAGAAGATATAGGATTTGTCTTTCAGTTTTATAATCTTGTGCCAAATCTTACGGCTCTGGAAAACGTGGAGCTTGCTCTCCAGATATGTAAGAATCCGCTGGACGCAAAGACCGTGCTTTCTGAAGTGGGATTAAAAGACCGTCTGGGAAATTTCCCGGCGCAGCTTTCAGGAGGAGAGCAGCAGAGGGTTTCCATTGCAAGAGCCCTTGCGAAAAATCCAAAGCTTCTTCTGTGCGACGAGCCTACAGGAGCTCTTGATTATCAGACGGGAAAATCGATTTTAAAGCTTCTCCAGGATATGTGCCGGGAGAAAGGCATGACGGTCATTGTCATCACACATAACTCTGCGCTTACGCCTATGGCGGACAGAGTGATCAAAATTAAAAACGGAAAAGTTTCCAGAATGACGTTAAACGATAACCCCACACCTGTAGAAGAGATAGAGTGGTAGGTGAAGAAGATGAAAGCATTACATAAAGATTTCTGGATGGAAATACGAAGGAGTAAAGCCCGGTTTATTTCTGTCTTCCTGATTGTAGCGCTCGGAGTTGCCTTTTTTTCCGGGATTCAGGCGGCATCTCCCGATATGCGTTTTTCCGGGGACGCCTACTATGACGAAGCACGTCTTATGGACTTGAAGGTAGTTGGAACCCTGGGTCTTACGGAGGACGATGTGGAAGCTCTCAAAAAAATAGAGGGCGTGGAAAGTGCGGAGGGCGCTTACGGAACAGATGTAATCTGTGGAGAAGGGGAGGACCAGAAGGTACTTCATGTGGAATCTCTCAATAAAGATGTGAATCAGATTAAGGCGAAAAAAGGCAGGATTCCGGAGAAAAAGGGGGAGATTTTCCTTGATAACGAGTATGCGCAGGCTATGGGATATGAGGTAGGAGATTCCATAAAATTAAAACAGGAGGAAGACGGTCTTCTCCTGGAAGAAAAATATACGGTCTGCGGAATCGGTACAAGTCCTCTTTATATTTCTTTTAACAGAGGAAATACTACACTGGGATCCGGTGAGATCAGCGGTTTTGCTTACGTAGTCCCCGAGGATTTTGACCAGGAAGTATATACGCAGATCTATCTTCGTTTCCACGGTTCAGAAGATCTGACAAGCTACACGGACGCTTACGACAATTTAATCGAAAAGGTACAGGACACTGTGGAAGGGATTGAGAAGGAACGGTGTGAAATCCGGTATCATGATGTGAAGGCGGAAGCGGAGGACGCGTTAAATGATGCTGAAAAAGAGCTGAAAGACGGAGAAAAAGAGCTTGCAGACGGAAAGAAAGAGTTTGCAGACGGAGAAAAAGAATTAAACGATGCGAAGAAGGAAATAAAGGACGGAAAAAAAGAGCTTGCAGACGCAAAGAAGGAAATAGAGGATGGCAAGAAAGAGCTTGCCGATGGGAAAAAGAAGATTTCCGACGGACGGGAACAGCTGGAAGCTGCAAAAAATCAGGCGGCAGACGGGCAGAGCCAGTTAAATGCGGCAAAAGAGAAAATAAGCGCAGGCTGGACGGAATTTTACGCGAACCAGGATAAGGTAAATGCAGGAAAAGAAGAGCTCGCCGCTGCAAAAGAAGAGTTTTCCAAAGGAAAAGAAGCAATCGCAGAAGGAAAAAAGACTCTGGAAGCGAAAAAACAGGAATTAAAAGAAAAGCAGAAAGAAGTAGAGGCAGGCAAGGCTGCCATTCCTGCTGCAAGGGAGGAGCTAAATACACAGAAACAGGCGTGTGAGGAAGGCTTAAAGGCTGTGGAAGCAGGAGAGGCGGAGATTTCAAAGGGAGAGACTGCTCTTGCCGGTTTAAAGGAACAGCTTTCCGGACTTCAGAGCCAGTATGACAGCCTGAATACACAGCTTCAAAATGTCCAGGCAGAGCTTTCGACAGTGCGCGCCCAGTATGAGGAGGCAGTAAACAGCGGCACTGCAACAGAGGAAGAACTGGCTGCCCTTTTAAGCCGGATTTCTGCGCTTGAGGAGCAGGAGGGAAGCCTTGCGGCGCAGGCAGAAGCACTTCGCCCGCAGGTGGAGGCTTTGAAGGCGACGGTCAGTGAGACAGAGCAGACCCTTGCCGCAAAGAAACAGACTCTTGCAGAAAAGCGGACGGAGCTTACAAACGCCCTTGCTCAGATTACGGCAGGTCTTACTTCCCTTAACGAAAAAGAACAGCAGTTAATCCTGGCTGAGGGGCAGATCCAGGCAGGACAGAAGGAAATCGAAAAAGGATTTGCCGAGCTTGAAAAGCAGGAAGAAAAGCTTCCGGCAGCAGAGGAGGAGATCAGTAAAAACGAAAAGCTTCTGGAAGAGAGCCAGAAACAGCTTGATGAAGCCGAAAAGACGCTTTTAGAGGGACAGAGCGAAATAGACGCGCAGTCTGAAAAGCTTGCCGCCGCATGGGGACAGATTTCAGAAAGTGAGAACGAGCTTGCCTCCGGACAGGCAGAGATTGAAGCAAATGAAAAGAAAATCTCTGACGGCGAAAAGGAGATAGAAGAAAACGATAAGAAGCTTTCCGATGGTGAAAAAGAAATCAAAGAAAATGAAAAGAAGCTTGAGGACGCCAAAAAAGAGATAGAGGACGGTGAAAAAGAGCTTGCAGACGGAAAAAAAGAGTATGAGGACGCAAAAAAAGAGGTGGATGAGCTGGAAGAGCCAGAATGGCTTATCACAGACAGAAACGACCTTCCGGAATACTCGGATTACGGAGATAATGCGGACAGGATCCGAAATATCGGACAGGTTTTCCCGGTTATCTTTTTCCTTGTGGCTGCCCTTATCAGCCTTACGACCATGACAAGAATGGTGGAGGATCAGAGAACCCAGATCGGAACGTTAAAGGCGCTTGGTTACAGTAAATTTGCCATTATGTCAAAATACATAAATTATGCGCTCCTTGCAACTGTAGGAGGCAGTATCTGCGGAGTTCTCATCGGAGAAAAAATCCTTCCATATATTATTATATCGGCGTATGGCATTATGTATCACAACATGGCGTCTAATATGCAGATCCATTATGAGTTTACATATGCCATGATCGCTTCTGTGGCAGCCATTGTATGTACGCTGGGGGCAACCCTGTTTAGCAATGTCC
>URHH01000139.1 GCA_900547615.1 uncultured Blautia sp.
GCATCTACGAATGGATGATTCTTTTTATTTGATTGCAGCCATTGGCTGCGCTATGGTATAATAAATATCATCATAAAAAAGCAGCAGAAAGGCAGGCAATCATCATGCAGAAACAAAAACACAGGAACCATTTTACGCCGACCGTAAGTATTCAGAAATTTTTAAGAAAAACCAGCATTTTTCGACGTCTTACCATATCCTTTCTGCTGCTTATTGCTTTGTCAGCTTCTTTTATTACCTTTTTTTGCATTTTTCGATACTCTGATCTTTTGCAGAAAAAAATTGAACACACAGTCTCTCTTATGGTACAAAACGCAGCATTAAAAGCCCAGGACGTCATGCAGGAATACGAAGAACTTACTGTTTCCTTTTACGGAGATTCGCACTTAATACGGGCGCTTCAGGAAAATTCCTCATTAAAAGAAACGCCGGACTCCCCTCTCTATCTGGATAACAAATCCTATATAGAAAAAAGGCTTTACCACGCTTCCTCTGAAAAGCGGAACATTCTGAATATGCAGCTTGTTACACCGTATTGTCAATATTATATGATGGAAGAAAACGGATACCGCAGAGGCGGCTGTATTCGAAATCTGGAAGAATTTTATAAATCCGATTTTTATCTTCTTCCTCAGGAAAAAAAAGGATACCCTATCTGGATTGAAACAGAAAAACAAAGCAGCACCTTCTATCAAAGTGAACAGAATGTATACGGTTTTGGAAATCTCATTACCCTGTGTGTAGGTATCTATACACCTGTAGACCGTGAATTTCTTGGCGTACTTATTGTCAATATTAATCTGGAAGCTTTCTCCGACATATGGGACGGATCCGGTTCATCAAAAGAGGGCAATGCTTTTCTTTCCGGAAGAGACGGGCTTTTAATGTCCTACTCTCCCAATATGCAGGCGCCATCTTTCCCGAAATCCAATGCCGGCTATGAGCAGATGCTGAAAAACGGAAAAGGCATTGTAGAAAACACAGTAAATGGACAGCCTGTTCTTACCGCATACCAGAGGATCCCTTCCACCAATCTGATCACTACCTATATGGTAAATGAGAGGCTTGCCTTTGACAGCATTTATCAGCTCCGTAATCTGTGTCTTCTGATCCTGGCATTTGTAATGGGAGCCTGCGTGTTTATCGCTTATTTTGTTACAAGGAGCATTTCCCAACCTGTGGAGCAACTGATCTCTGTAATGCAGAAAGTTGGAAACGGACAATGGACGGAACGCTATCTCAACAGCGGAAATGATGAAATTACGATTCTGGGAGACTGTTTCAATGAAATGGCAGATAAGACAAACAAACTGATTGAACAGGTATATCTCTCTGAAATCCGCAGACAACAGATTTCTTTAAGCTGGAAAAACGCACAGCTTGATGCGCTTCTGATGCAGATCAATCCTCATTTTCTTTATAATACTCTGGATATTATCCGCTGGGAAGCAATGTATGAGGCAAACGGAGAAAGCAGAGTGACGCATATGATTGAAGCTTTCAGCCGACTGTGCCGTATGGGAATCCATTCCGGAAGCAACACCATTACTCTTGCAGAAGGAATCCGTCATGGGGAAACTTATATGGAAGTTATCAATTTCCGCCACCAATATAAAATTGAGCTGGAAAAAGAGCTCTCCATAGATACGGAAAAAGTTTATGTCCCACAATTTATGCTGCAGCCACTTTTGGAAAATGCAGTTACCCATGCTTTTGGGGATGCCAGCAAGGGTTATCGAATTCTTCTTAAAAGCTGGATAGAAAAAGAGCAGCTTTATATTACTGTCACAGATAACGGAAAGGGAATGCTCCCGGGAGAATGCGAAAAACTGAATGCCCGTCTGAGAGAACCGGAAGATTCCAAAAACAGTTCAGAAAGTATTGGTATGGTAAACGTCAATCAGCGAATCCGGCTTTTCTATGGTTCACAATATGGACTTTACATAAAAAGCAGTCCCGATGCCGGGACTCAGATTACCATCATATTACCTGTGCGAAATATTTCAGAAGATATGAAAATGGAAGTGGAGGATACAAAAAATGGCTTATCAGGTACTGATTATAGATGACGAAGAAATTGTATGCAGAGGAATGGCGCAATTTGTCAAATGGCAGGAGCATGGGTTCTCTGTTGCAGGAACCGTCTACCGGGCGGCAGACGGGCTTAAATTTCTGGAAAATAACCATGTAGACGTTATTTTTCTTGATATACGAATGCCGGAAATGACAGGTCTTGAAATGCTTCGAATTATTTCCGAAAAATATTCTTCTGTAAAAACTGTAATTTTGAGTGGATTCAGCGAGTTCTCCTATGCAAAAGAAGCAATACGCTATGGCGCTTACGACTACCTTAATAAACCCGTGAATTTAAAAGAAATTGAAGAGCTCTTAGATCGTCTGGCTCTTGAATTTCAAAAAGAAGAAAGTGAAAATAATATCAGAAAAAGCCGGCTGGAAGGACTTCTTCTCTCTATTGCGAGAGGTCACTCCAAAATTCGCGAAGAACGGTATCGTCTTCCTGCACTGAAAGACTGGTACGGACTCTCTATGGAGATGATCCCACGTGGCGATGAACTTTCAGAAGAAACCATTTCTCAATATAAAAAAGAAATGCGCTATGAAATCCGTCTCGTTATCCCAAATGCCATGATTCTTGACAATCAGCTTTATGGCTTATTCGCTTTGATTCCATATAACAGCCCGACGGACGCAGCAAATTTCACAAATATCCTGGAACAGGCAGGCGAAAGAAATGGAGGGTGGTTCTTTGGCGGAAGTAAATATAAGAATGGATATGAAAGTCTTCCTTCTGCATATGATGAAGCAGAGCAGGCGCTCCGTTATAATAAAGCGAGAGAAAGCAAAGGAACTATCTGGTATAAAAATATTGAAATGCTTTTCCCAAAAGAAGTGCCGGAAATGTCAGACGTGGCAAACACACTGGTGTCCATGCTTACAAATCCCAAAGAACGCCAAAATGCAGTTTCTTATATGGACTCCGTTTTAAACATTTTGTCAGATAAACGTTTAAATGTGCTTCAGATCCAAACAGCCTGTATTGGAGGTCTCATTGAATTAAACGGAAATCTTCAGAACCTGAAATTAAATTCCATCGACCTGCGTCAAAGTCTCAATTCTATTTTGGAAAACATTCTTCTCTGTCATGATTTCCAGAGTACAAAAGACTGCATTCTTGACTATGTCAGGAAACTTGCCGGAAAACTCAGTGAAACAGATGAACAGCAGCTTGCAAAAGGCATTATACGCGATATACAGTTGTATATCCGCAACCATTATCAGGAACCGATTACCCTTGCTTTTCTGGCAGAGCAGTTCTATCTCCACCCCAATTATCTGAGCCGGCTCTTTAAAGAAAAAACAGGAAAGAATTTTATTGAATATATTACCGAAATACGTATGGATAAAGTAAAGGAAATGCTTGCTGAACCGAACGCGAAAATCAGCGACATCAGCCAGGCTGTAGGATATGAAAATCCCCGCTATTTCAGTAAAGTTTTTAAACAGACAACCGGATTTACTCCAAGAGAATACAGGGATCGCCTTACTTCTCAGAAAGATAGCTTTTAAACACAGAATTTAGCCGCACTGCGGCAGAATGGAGAATAAACATTATGACAACACAATTTTATGGTATCCTCACTGCACAGGAAGAATTTCTTTATCCGGACAGCGCGCTGTCTCCTCTCCCGGATACTCTTTCTATTCCCGTCCCCTTAAACGGAATGCCAGGAATCCAGCTTCTCCTTCAGACACATGGAAAAACTGTCTCTCTTGAACTGGAAAACTCCTCTTCTGATAATTCGGAACACACCCCCGTTTCCTTTATTCCGGAATGGTTTCAAATGCGGGAAATTCCTGTGGAATATAATACAGGAGACGGTGTCAGCCAGGGAGGCTCTATGGTTCTTGAAAACCGTCCTGCTGAAAAACCCGGATACGCAAGCCGTCTTGCTCCTTTTTATGTATATGACTGTCTGGAGCCAAATGAAACAGGTATTTTCTCTGTAAAAAATAACAGGGCTGCCATTTACTTCTGTCTGCAACCTGATGAAAAGATTTTACCAGGCATTCACACGCTGCAGTTAAAAGTACATACAGAGGAAGGCTGTTATCACTGTAAAATTTCCCTTCATGTTTACAATGTAATGATTCCAGAGGACGCATTTCCTGTTACAAACTGGTTTTCTCTGGACGCAATCTGCCGTTTCCACAATGTAAAGCCAGGTTCAGAAGCATTTCTGTCCATGATAAAAAAATATGCCCAGTCTATGAGAAGAATCCACCAGAATATTTTCTTTATGGAACTTGATGAAACTTGTGTTGTTTCCAGAAATCCTTATACTTTTGATTTTGAATACCTCACTCCTGTTATTTCCTGTTTCTTTGAATCCGGCATGAAAAAAATGGAGCTTGGAACACTTTTAAACCGCGGATTTCTTCCAGACGGGAAACCGGATATGTATACAGATAAATTCACCTGCGCTATGGCAAAAAATGTATTGTTTGATACACTGGAAGGATACACAATTACAGTTACCTACGTAAAAACTCTGGCTGATTATCTAAAAAAACACGGCTGGGCTGACAAAGTCCTGTTTCATATCCACGATGAGCCTGATATTCACTACAAAGATCAGCAAACACTTCATGCCAGAAAACGTCAGTATTACCTTGCAGCCAGCATTCTCAGAAAATATCTTCCTGGCGTACAAATTATTGAAGCAGTAGATTCGGCTGAATTTCGGGGAGGCATTGACATCTGGGTTCCCGGAACTGCCGGATATGAAAAACGGAAAGAAGAATTTGACACTCTGATCTCCCTTGGAGAAACCGTCTGGAATTATGTATGCTGCGGTCCGGAAGGTTACTGGCTCAACCGTTTTCTTGATTTTGATCTGATTAAAAACCGCCTTCTTTTCTGGGGATTTGCACGAAACAGAATCAGCGGCTATCTCCATTGGGGATTTAACCAGTTTCAGGGCGGAATGGATCCCTACAAAGGAACCAGCTGCCCGAATCATACAGGTATTGGAACAAATTTCCCCTGTGGTGATGCTTTTCTTATCTATCCCGGAAAAAATGGTCCCAATCCGGGAATGCGTATGGAAGCGCAGCGCCGGGGAGCAGAAGACGCAGCCCTCTGGCAGCTTCTCCGAAAAAAAGATGAGATTTTGCACGATAAACTCTTAAATGAAGTATTCACAAATAATTATACCTACAACAGCGATCCACAAAAACTGGAAGAAATTTACGAAGAGCTTCTCAGAAATCTTGAATAAAATACATTAAATAAAAAAACATAATAAGAGAAATGCTGAAATCCTTATTTCCCGCATTTCTCTTGTTACTTTCTGCTTTCTTTATATAATGTCGTTACATTCGCTTTTCCAGACACTTAAATACAGCCACACCAATGATATACTGGAAGATAAAAAGTCCAAATACCACAGCGATCATCCACGGATCTGCACGGAATACTGCAAGAATAAAAGAAAGTCCCAGAAGCACAAATGTCATAATCTGATATGAAATTTGCCCTGACCTTGCTCTGATATACTGTTTTCTTTCATCAATCATATTAATATGCGCTTCTTCTCTTCTCGCGTTATATTCCTCCTGCCTGGACGGTCTGCTCCAATAGAAATTCTTTCCAATGGCAACAGCAGAAGAAAATATAAGTCCAAAGCCTATCGAACACAGTAGCGTGGAATTATAGTCTTCTTTTACAAGAAATCCTGCAGCAATAAAGGCAGCTCCTGCTAAAATGCAAATTATAAATGACTTTATCTTCTTCATTCCCCGTCCTCCTCATAAATAAAAATCTCCTCAATATTCATTTTAAAATATCGGGCAATTCGAAACGCCAGCAATATCGACGGATTATAACGTCCGTTTTCCAACGAGCCAATCGTCTGTCTTGATACTTTTAAAACAGATGCCAGTTCTTCCTGCTTAATTCCACGCTCTTTGCGAAGCTCTTCCAGACGGTTTTTCATAATCCTCTCCTTTGTTTATGGAAAGTAAACTTTCCTTTTCTGATTTTAATATATAACTCCCACATAAAAATGTCAAGTATGATTTACATTATCTTAGTGCCACATAATAAATAATCCAATAAAAAAGCAGGAGAAATGTTGTAAATCAGCATTTCTCCTGCTTTTTAATACTGCCGCAGACCGGAATCGAACCGGTACGGGAGGTTAGTCCCGCAGGATTTTAAGTCCTGTGCGTCTGCCAGTTCCGCCACTGCGGCATATATTGAAAGGTTATGGGGCCTACAGGGCTCGAACCTGTGACCCTCTGCTTGTAAGGCAGATGCTCTCCCAGCTGAGCTAAGACCCCACAACGACCCAGAAGAGACTCGAACTCTCGACCTCCGCCGTGACAGGGCGGCGCTCTAACCAACTGAGCCACTGGGCCATTTGAAGATTTGCACCTTCAAAACTACATACATGCTGACATTTCCTTGAGAATTCTTTTACCTTGCTTTTTTGGTCAAGCCCTCACCCGATTAGTAACAGTCAGCTCCATAC
>URHH01000140.1 GCA_900547615.1 uncultured Blautia sp.
CGCCTGTATATCCTTCCTGGGAAGCGCTTCCTGTATCAACTGCCAGTGCTCTGGAGCCTGCAATCACCCCGAAAGAAAGGGCAGTGACAACAGCCAGTGCAAGAATTCCTCTTACATTTTTATTCTTCATTTCTGCTCTCCTTATTATGCGTCTTTTCTTTTTACACCATATACATGTTTCTTATAAATCATGGACAGAAGACCTGCCATACAGTTTGCTGTTAAAATACCGAAGCAGATTCCCTCCGGATAATTGCTGAAAATTCGGATTGCCGCCGTAATCACGCCTGCTGTCGCTGCATAGAGAAGTTTTCCCTTTCTGGAAGCAAAGGCATAATCTGTCAGCATATAGCAGCCACCCATAATGAGACCGCCTCCGAAAAGATTCAGAAGAATGTCTCCTGTAAACAGTCCGGAAGGACCGAATACAAAGGTAAGAAGCACAACTGTAGAAATATAAGTAACGGCTGCTTCCGCGTTTACAATTCCTTTATAACAGAGGAAGCCGAAACCAACGAGGAGAAGAAGCTTGCTCGTCTCTCCCATAGCTCCCGGTGTTTCTCCCAAGAACATCTGTAAATAGCTGTATCCTGCTTCTGCGCCGCCTTTTACTGTGCCAAGCACAGTCGCTCCTGATACGGCGTCCGGATTTATGGTATTCGGCACTACATACTGCATGACTGCCTGCGGCCATACGATCATAATGAGAAGCCTTCCCATAAGAGCCGGGTTTACAAAGTTATTTCCAATTCCGCCAAACATCTGCTTTACAAATATAATTGCAAATACGTCAGCTGCGGCAAGCGCCCATACAGGCACAGTGACCGGCATATTATAAACGATCAGAAGTCCAGTTACTACAGCGCTGAAATCCCCTGCCGTCACCTGTTTTTTTGTAAGCTTCTGCCAGAGATACTCTGTGATCACACAGATTGTGACAGAAAGTCCCGCAAGGTAAAGGGCGCGGATTCCAAAAAAGTACACTGCTCCGAAAAGCGCCGGGATCAGAGACAATGTCACATACATCATAACCTGTCTTGTGGTCCGCTCTGTACGAAGGTGTGGTCCATTGATCACTCTTACGTTACTCATGATTTTTTCACCGCCCTTTCACGCATACGCTGTTTCACTATATCTCTCGCCATTCTGGTGCGAACGGAAAGCTCTCTTTTTGCCGGGCAGATGTAAGAACAGCAGCCGCAGGCTATACACTCGCTCGCATAAAGCTCCTCGCACAAATCGTAATCCTCGTCCATGTAAGCAAATTCGATCTGATAGGGAACAAGACCTGCCGGGCATACGCTCTCGCAGCCTGCGCAGCGGATACACGGAGATTCTTCGTACTCTCTGTCCGGAAGAACGAGAATGCCGGAAGTATTTTTTGTCACATAAAAAAGCTCCTCTTCTCCCTTCCAGTCGGACGCCACACAGGGACCTGTCATAGGACCGCCCGCGATGATCCGGTTCTTTTCCACAGTCACGCCCCCTGCAAGATTTAAAAGCTCTCTTGCTGAAGTTCCAATGGGAACAAGATAATTTCCCGGATTTTTTACAGAGCCTGTCACTGTCACAATCCTTCTTGTCAGAGGAATACCGGCAAATGCCATATCTGCCGCTGCCTTTGCAGTTCCCACATTGGAAACGATCACTCCCGCGTCTGCAGGAAGCCCGCCCATCGGCACTTCTTTATTCAGAACTGCCTGAATAAGCTGTCTCTCTCCTCCCTGAGGATACTGTGTCGGAAGGATTTTAAGCTCCACAGGGTTTTCACCCTTCATCTGCTGTTTTCCTTCCTCCAGAATCTTCTGAAGAAGCTTCGCTGCTTCCGGCTTATTATCCTCCATACAGATATACGCCTTATCTGCTCCGGACGCCTTTAAAAGTACACGGACTCCATTGATGACAGCAAAGCCCTGTTCCAGCATGAGGCGGTAATCGCATGTAAGAAACGGCTCGCACTCTGCCGCATTGATCAGAAGCGCGTCGATTTTTTTGTCTGTCTCATATTTTTTATGAGTGGGGAAACCTGCGCCTCCCATTCCGGTCAGACCGCCGTCACGAATCATGGCGATCAGTTCTTCCCTTGTATATTTTTCAAGGCTCTCAAGACCTTTCTGGTGAGAATGAGTTTCTTCCCTCTCCGGTCCTTCTCTTTTAATGATACAGGATAAAAGATTTCTTCCCTGGTTCTGTACTTCCCGAATGTCCATTACCCTTCCGCTTACGCTCGCGTGAAGAGGAGCTGCCATAAACGCCTCCGGACGTCCTATCTCCTGCCCTTCTGTCACCTGATCTCCAGGTTTTACAAGAAAGCTGCATTTTCCGCCAAAAGACTGCTCAGACAAAATTGTCACTGTCTCCGGCCAGTAAACACGAACAGGCAGATTCATGGTCAGTGCCTTATCATACCCATCTGTGGGATGTACGCCTCCGGGGAAAGCATGTTTTATTTTTTTCAGCATGTCTGTTTTCCTCCATTATTTTCCCACAGCAAAATCACGGGGATTTTGCCATGTCTGTTCGTTAAATTATTGACATACCTTGATAAGATACCACATATAATGTAGGTTTGACAAGAAGTAATTTTATTATTTACAGGGCAAAATAAAGAGTACAAATTCTCAGCTCCGGAATCTGTACTCTTTTTGTTTATATATAAAAAATTTTACTGTTTCTAATATCCTTATTGTTGCAATGTATATTTTGACACCTTAACAGTTTGTCATATTTTTCCCTGCACCGGTAAGCCCCTCAAAATCTTTGATGAAATCTTCCACAGCCGCAGTGATTGCCTGATTCTTTACAAGACCTTCGATTACGTCCGGCGCAATCGTGGCAGCTCCGATGCCATATTCGCAAAGTTCCAGAACCTGCTGGGAATTTTTGAAGCTGGCAGCAAGAACCTGCGTTTTCAGGTTATTATTTTCAAAAATATCCTGAATCTGCTTTGTCACCTGGATTCCGTTAAATCCCATATTGTCGATCCGGTTAATATACGGCGCAGCATAGGCAGCTCCGCATTGTGCCGCCAGAAATGCCTGCATAGGCGTATATACAGCAGTAGCCGTAACAGAAATTCCTTCTTTATGCAGCTCTTTCATCGCCTTGAATCCCTCCCTCACAGATGGGATTTTTACAAAGGTATTCTTTCCAAGCTCCTCTGTAATGCGGTGCGCCTCCTGTATCATGCCCTCCGCATCTCTTGAAACCGCCTGTACATGAAGCTCCCCTTCCTCTCCTATAAACTCCCGGATTTCTCTTAAAACCTCATAGGGGCTTCTTCCGCTTTTCGCTAAAATAGAAGGATTTGTCGTGACTCCCTCCACTGGATAAAATTCATAAATTTCCTTAATTAAGTTAATATGTGCGTCGTCAATGATCAGTTTCATCGTCGTCTCCTTTTCTATAGTTTCTTAGCCTGTAAAATACGCTATCAGCATTTTTTTAAGCTTTTCCCTCTGTGCAACCGCCTGTCTTTCTCTGCGCTGCATTTATCAGGAATACACCTTACTCCTTTACCAATAATGAAAATGCCAGGTCATAAGCTCCCCATATTACAGATTTCAGATTTCCAACCTTTGCTGCATCTCCCAAAATATGTACATGTTCTGAAGACTCTTTTGCAAGCGATGTTCCGGAAACATATCCAACTGACAGAACAACTGAATCACAATCCAGCGTTTTCTCACCGCCCGGCGTCTGAATCACAACTTTATTATCCTGAATCTCCTTTAAAGTGCTTTCCAGGTAAACCGGTACTTTATAATAACGGAGTAAGTCTCGTAGACACCCTGAATTTGCCGCACAGATTCCAAGCGCCTTAATCAGATCGTCTGCCATTTCTACGATAAACGGTTCTTTTCCCTTCTTCGCAAGATCATATGCAATTTCACAGCCAGTCAATCCACCTCCAATTACCGCTACTTTATTCCCCACGTCTTTATTTCCAAGCAGATAATCAATGGCTTCTATTCCCTTTTCAAATCTCGTGATTGGAAGTTTACGCGGAGTTGCTCCGGTTGCAATTACAATTTCATCTGCCTGTATTTCACTTAAAGATTTGACTTCTGTATTCATATGTAATGTAATCGGTAATTTCTTAACCTGCGTTCTGTACCATTCGATTAATTCTTTATCTTTCTCCTTAAAATCTGGCGCTGCTGCCGCTATAAATACGCCGCCAAGTCGCCCTGTTTTCTCATACAGATCAACCGTATGTCCCATCATAGAGCAAAGCCTTGCAACTTCCATTCCTCCAATTCCACCGCCAATTACTGCGATTTTCTTCTTTACCGCTGCCTCTTTTATCGCATATTTTTTTTCTTCAAATGAAACCGGATTCAACGCGCAATGTCCCTGTGTCTTGGAATCGTTCATATCCATTGCCGCTCCGGAGTTTTTATAATATGCAACTGGAAGACAGGCATTATGACAAGAAATGCATGGTCGTATATCTTCCTCTCTGCCTTCTTTTAATTTTGTCAAATATTCGCCATCACAGATAAATTGCCGACCAATTGCTACTGCATCCAGTTTGCCCTCTGCAATTGATTTCGCTGCTGTTTCCGCCTGCATCCGCCCTGCACAGATAACCGGAATATCCACAAATTGTTTAATATGCTCAGCTTCTGCGAGATTACAGTTAAGCGGCATATATACCGGTGGATGTGCCCAATACCAGGAATCATACGTTCCATTATCTGTGTTTAAAGCGTCATATCCTGCATCCTGCAAATATTTTGCTGCTTTTTCACTTTCTTTCATATCGCGCCCGAGTTCTGTAAAGTCTTCTCCCGGAACAGCTCCTGTTTTAAATCCAATTACCTTACTTGTAACAGAATACCGTAACATAACCGGATAGTCTTCTCCACACTCTTTCTTAATCGCGCGCACAACTTCCACTGCAAATCGATATCTGTTTTCAAAAGAACCTCCATACTCGTCTGTTCTGTGATTTGTATATTTTGTCGTAAACTGATCCATCAGATACCCTTCATGAACTGCATGTACCTCTACTCCGTCTACTCCAATTTCTTTACAAAGCTTTGCTGATTTTGCATATCCTTCTATATATTTTTGAATTTCTTTTACTGTCAATTGTCTCGTTTTGTACTGTGGAGCCCACACCATTTGTTCCCCGTCATCTGGCGAAACCATCATATCATTCAGATGAAATATTGGTTGGGTCAATGTTTTTAAAACTTTATTTCCCGCAATCTTTAGCATTTGCGATGCCAACGTATAATTTCGTCCTGCAAAACCAGCTCCGAGCTGAAAAAAATCTTTGAGCCATTTGCATGAATTTCCTCTACGATCGGACGCGCCTGTTCAAATACCTTTGGACTTTTATGCAACCATTTTCCCATCATCATAGAATAAACCGGAATCATACCCGGGATAAAAAGGCCAACGTCATTTTTAGCTCTCTCAATATAATAATCATGACTTTTTTCGTTGAATTTGGGACCTGCCATATTGTCCACAATATTCGTTCCCTCCATAGCCGGAATGATCACTCTGTTTTTGATTTCACATGTTCCGATATGAAATGGTGTAAACAACGCTTCATATTTCTTATCCATTTTTTCTACCTCCAAATATTTTTTAACATACTCTAATACACATTTCTCTTTTATCGTATGTTTCTCTCAAGAATATGCTATTCTGTTAATTATACCAAGTCGTTGACGCAACGGCTAGCCCTAAATACATAAAACTTCTACTTTTCCCCGTGTGTGGAAATATCAGTCCGCGCTATAAAGCCATCTTAAAATGCCGCAATGCCTCCTGAAGCAACTTCTCTTTCCCGGTAAACACTGTGGTTATTTTTTATTTTCAGGTTTTAACTCCATCGCTCTTTTTTCCTACCCAGCAAGACAACCGTCTCAACGGTACTTTCATTGACCCAACAAAGTTCCTGTGTTTCCCTGTCTCCAAAATACACCGGAAAATGGAACTTTATGTGCTTCAGGAATTTGCCATCTGGCTGCTCCTGCTCATAAATATCCACCTGTTCTACAAAACTGTTAAGAAATTCTTTCTTCTCCACACCTTCAATCTCATCATACAAACGGTATAACCTTGTCTACATATCCTGATATTTCTTCTGTATCTATTCTTGAACCGATTTTATTCAGAATTGTCTATTTTCAGTTGGAACTGAGACAGACACCGAACAAGGATATGCGCCGATATGAACGCCCTCATATCAACGAAGTCTGGTGTGGAGACAGCAGTGCCGGTCTTTTGTCCAGCAATACAACCAATCCCCCCATTCTTCCCTCCGTGGACTGTCCCCACAGGACCGTTTCTTTTCGGAACCGGAGCAGATCCGCAGACTTTCTGAGGAAGACATCCGTCAAAATTTCCTTCTGGA
>URHH01000141.1 GCA_900547615.1 uncultured Blautia sp.
CAGCCTGGGAAATGCTTCCCGTGCGTCCTACGGTATAAAAAATATGGTACAAAGAAAGATTTTCTCTCATAAGCAGATTCCTCCGGGGTAATATATGCTGCATTTGCATTGTTGTTTGTGAATAACTATAACTATAAGTTATGGAAAGTATCATAAATATATATTAGTATTATATCAGAAACAATGGTAAAATAACAGCAGAAGTTAAGAAAACAGGAGGAATTACAAATGGGAATGACAATGACACAGAAAATTCTGGCAGCTCATGCAGGTCTTGATTCTGTAGAAGCAGGACAGTTAATAGAGGCAGATTTAGACCTTGTTCTCGGAAATGATATTACTTCTCCGGTGGCAATTCACGAGATGGATAAAATGACAGTGGAGACCGTTTTTGATAAAGATAAAGTAGCCCTTGTAATGGATCACTTTATTCCAAATAAAGACATTAAATCAGCAGAGCATTGCAAATGCGTCCGGGAGTTTGCATGTAAACACGATATTACAAATTATTTTGATGTGGGAGAAATGGGAATCGAACACGCTCTTCTTCCGGAAAAAGGACTGACCGTTGCGGGAGATGTGATCATCGGAGCAGATTCTCATACCTGTACATACGGGGCACTGGGAGCTTTCTCCACAGGCGTTGGAAGCACGGATATGGCTGCCGGAATGGCAACAGGAAAAGCCTGGTTTAAAGTACCTTCCGCAATCCGTTTTAACCTTGTGGGAAAACCGAAAAAATGGGTGAGCGGAAAAGATGTGATCCTTCATATTATCGGAAAAATCGGCGTGGACGGCGCTCTTTATAAATCAATGGAATTTACAGGAGAAGGCATTAAAAACCTTTCTATGGACGACCGTTTCACCATCGCAAACATGGCGATCGAGGCAGGGGGAAAGAACGGCATTTTCCCGGTAGATGAAATTGCGAAAGCCTATATGAAAGAGCATTCTAAACGTCCGTACAAAGTGTACGAGGCAGATGCGGACGCCGTATACGAAGAAGAGTATACTATTGATTTAAGCGAACTGGAGCCGACCATCGCCTTTCCTCACCTTCCGGAAAATACAAAGACCATTTCCGAGATAAAGGAAGAGGTAATGGTGGATCAGGCAGTCATTGGTTCCTGTACAAACGGAAGAATTGACGATCTTCGCACAGCGGCAGAAATTTTAAAGGGCAGAAAAGTAAAAAAAGGTGTGCGCTGCATTGTGATTCCTGCAACACAGGCGATTTATCTCCAGGCAATGGAAGAGGGGCTTTTAAAAATCTTTATTGAGGCAGGCGCAGTAGTAAGCACTCCGACCTGCGGTCCCTGTCTCGGAGGATACATGGGCATTCTTGCAGCAGGAGAGCGGTGCATTTCCACAACAAACCGAAACTTTGTGGGACGTATGGGACACGTAGATTCCGAGGTTTATCTTGCAAGCCCGGCAGTGGCGGCAGCAAGCGCAGTAACCGGAAAGATTTCCGCGCCGGAAGAACTGGGATTATAAGGAGGAAGAGTTATGCAGGCAAAAGGAACAGTATTCAAATATGGAGATAATGTAGATACAGACGTAATTATCCCTGCCCGCTATCTGAATTCCTCAGACCCGGCAGAGCTGGCATTACACTGTATGGAAGACATTGATAAGGATTTTATTAAAAATGTAAAAAAAGGCGACATCATTGTAGCAGATAAAAACTTCGGCTGCGGTTCTTCCAGAGAACATGCGCCAATCGCCATCAAGGCAGCAGGCGTAAGCTGCGTGATCGCAGAGACCTTTGCCAGAATCTTTTACAGAAACGCCATCAACATCGGGCTTCCTATTATAGAGTGCCCGGAGGCGAGCAAAGGCATAGAAGCAGGCGATGAGGTGGAGGTAGACTTCGATTCCGGCATGATCTACAATCGCACAAAAGGAACAGAATTTAAAGGTCAGGCATTCCCGGAGTTTATGCAGAAGATCATCAAAGCAGAAGGGCTTGTAAATTATATTAATAATAAGTAAGAAAAGGAAAAGGGCGGCGCAGTCTTATGACCGGGCTGCTTTTTTCTGCGTATAAGGGGGAAAAGTTTTGGGGCTGTATAGGCGGGAAATAAAGGAGAGTAAGTTTTAGCCTGTAAATTTTGTGGGGAATGAGGCGAAATAAGCGGGAAATGGAGGAAGCTATATTTTAGCCTACAAATTTTGAGGGGAATGAGGCGAAATAGGTGGGAAATGGAGGAGGCTGTATTTTAGCCTATAAATTTTGAGGTGAAATAAGCTGAAAATTAAGGGGAGCTATATTTAACCTACAAATTTTACGGCGAAATAGGCAGAAAATGGAGAAGGACATATTTTAGCTTATAAAATAAGGTTTGAAAATAGGATATTATGGACAGAACATAAATTTCAGCCTATTTTGCCTTGGAAAAAGTAGGCGGAAATTTGGAAACTAAGAAAAAAAGTGCATTTGAAGAAGAAAAAAGTAGGGTGATTTTGAAAAAGCGAGAAAAAAGCGGAAAAATAGTTTGAAAGAGTGTTGGCGTAAAATAAAGGGAGGAAACGAAGATGAGGAAAAAGTTATTATCATTGCTGCTGGGCGTTGTTATGACGGCAGTTCCTTTTACACCAGTAAGCGCTGAGGAACTGACAGATGGAAACGCAGGAGAAGATTTAACATCAGAGGCGGGGGAGCTTTCAGAAGCTCCTCTGCCGGGAATCCAGGGAAAAGCTTCGGAAACGGCAACTCTTTGCCCGGGTCAGGTATATGAAGCAAGCATACAGGTTATCGGAGAAGGTGATTTATCGGTATCCAGCAGCTCTGATAAAATAAGTGTGAAATATACAGGCTGCACCAGACTGCAGATTGGCAGCTATGTGAAGTACGTGTATGGATATGATATTTCCTGTCCTGAGGAAGGAAGCTATACGGTTACGTTTACCCACCCAAGCGGACAGAAGCTGGATTATTCTTTAAATGTCAAACCACATGACCTGAAGAAAATAAAAACAGTAGAGCCTACCTGTACCGTGTCCGGTTATACAGAGTATAAATGCTCAAGATGTGAAAAAACAGAAAAAGGCGATATTGTTGAAGCAAAAGGCCATGTATGGGGCAAAGAGTATGTAGTTGATAAAGAAGCGTCCTGCGCACAGAAAGGGCAGAAGAGCATTCATTGTACAGTATGTGATGAAGTACAGAAAGAAAGCATTATAGAAATTCCGGCGCTTGAGCATAAGTATGAGACAACTGTCAAAAAAGCAGATTTTATAGAAGACGGAAGCATTGTGACTGCCTGCAGTGTATGTGGAGATAAAAAAGAAAATACCGTGATCCCTCATGTGGCAGAAGTGCGCCTTTCCCATACGGAGTTTCGCTATAACGGCGCGAACAGACAGCCGAAAGTGACTTTGTATGACCGCGCAGGAAGAGAACTTTCTTCTGATAATTACAGTGTCGTTTATCCAAAAGAAAGCAAAAGACCGGGAGAATATGCTCTTACTGTGACTCTTTCCGGAGAAAATTATGAAGGAAGTACATCGGCAGATTATACTGTGCGAAAAGCAGATCAGACCATTGCTTTGGAGGACGCAGTAAAGCGTATTGACAGCAAAACCTTTACCCTCAAGGCGAAGATCACCCAGGGAAATAAAAGCGGCAGGTTTGGCTATAAGTCAGATAATCCGGAAGTGGCTTCCGTGACAAGCTGGGGTAAAATTACATTCCACAAAGTAGGAAAGGTAAATATCACGGCAACAACAAACGGAAACGACAATTATAACAGCGCATCAAAAACAGTTACCATTACGATCGTTCCAACTCCTACGGCGATCACAAAGCTTCAGAGTGTAAAGCCGGGCCGCATCAATATCCAGTACAGAGGAAATAAAGACGTGGACGGCTATCAGATCCAGTGTGCCTTAACTCCGGATATGAAGGGCGCAAAAAGTTATGCCGTTAAGAATCCGGCAGTCCGCAGCTATTCCAGAACAGACGCGAAAAGCGGAGAGAAATATTATGTCCGTGTCAGAACGTATAAAATGGCAGATGGAGAACGCATATATTCCAACTGGAGCGGTGTGAAGAGTGTTGTTATTAAATAAGGGGACAGAGAAGTGCTTCCGTAAAGGGGCACTTCTTTTATTGCAGTTTATCTGTCGGCAGGTTATAATATAGCAAAGGCAGAATATAAAATAAATGGAGGGCTGTATATGGGAAGTTATCTGAATCCGGGAAGCAAACGATTTCGGGAAAGTCTGAACTCTCAGATTTACGTGGATAAAACAGGATTGATAGAAAAAACGAATAAAGTACTAAATACAGAGCAGAAGTTTGTGTGTGTCAGCCGTCCAAGAAGATTTGGGAAATCTATGGCTGCGGATATGCTGGCAGCTTATTATGACTGCGGAGAAAATACAGAAGAATTGTTCGCAGGTTTAAAAATCAGCAGGGCAGAAACTTATCGGGAGTACTTAAACGGGTATGATGTGATAAAAGTGAATATGCAGCAATTTTTAAGCCTTACAAACGATATTGATGAGATGCTGTCGCTGTTACAAAAAAGGGTGCTTTCTGAATTGAAACGTAAGTATCCGGAATATGCAGATACGATGTATCTTGTGTTTGCTATGAACGATATATATGCAAATACAGGACGTCCTTTTGTGATTCTTATTGACGAGTGGGATTGTCTGTTTCGTGAATATCAGCAGGATTTTGAGGTGCAGAAGAAGTATCTTGATTTTTTAAGGCTATGGCTTAAAGATCAGGATTATGTTGCTTTGGCGTATATGACCGGAATTTTGCCTATTAAAAAATATGGTTCTCATTCTGCTTTAAATATGTTTACAGAGTATTCTATGACGGATCCGGGGAGCATGGCTGAATATTTTGGCTTTACAGAGAATGAGGTGAGGAATCTTTGTATAAAATATGAGATGAATTTCGAAGAAACAAAAGCATGGTATGACGGATATAAAATGTCTGCTTATCACAAAGACGGAAATATTGTTTATTCTATGTACAGCCCAAAGTCTGTTGTAGAAGCTATGCTTCGCCACAAATATGGCACCTACTGGAATCAGACAGAAACATATGAAGCGCTGAAGGTTTATATTCGCATGAATTTTGACGGACTGAAAGATTCTATAGTCAGAATGCTTGCAAATGATAAAATTTATATTAATACGGGAACGTTCAGTAACGATATGACAACATTTCAAACAAGAGATGATGTGCTGACTTTGCTGGTGCATTTGGGCTATTTAACATACGACAGCAGGACAGAAACGGTTACAATTCCAAATAAAGAAGTTTCTATGGAATATATCAATGCTGTTCGTACCCTGGACTGGCATGAGGTAATAGATTCTGTAGAAGCCTCGCGAAAGCTGTTGGAAAATTAGTGAGAGAGTGTTATACGATTTTCAAGGGAAAACGAAAATAGCCGCCAACTATTCGCGCTAGTTGACGGCTGAAAGTATAAAACTTTAAGCTGTTACTTTTAGAGGGGTAAGCCGCTTCTCTTCCTGAACACACAAAAGAAGTGAATGGACAATATTATACGTTTGATATAACTTCATTGAGGGAAAAGCAGATATAATTATAAGACTTAGTAAGAGTAATCAAAAAATCGGGGCAACAGGATTTGAACCTGCGACCTCACGGCCCCCAGCCGTGCGCGCTACCAAGCTACGCCATACCCCGCAACGGTCTTTATTATAACAGTATATAAAAAAAAATTCAACTATTTTTTAGCGATTTTTGAAAAAATTCCAAATCATTTCCTGAATCATTTTTTGTGGTATTTTATTCGAAATAGTATGGAAATATATTGACAAAATCACGTTGAAGTGTTAAACTGAAACCGTATTAGTGAGGTATATAAATACAGACAAATGCAGAGAAAAGGAATAGTATATATGGACTGGAGCACAGAGAGCTGTCGGAGCTGAGAGGCAGCGGAAGGGAAATATAGAACTCACCTTGGAGCATCTGGCTGAAATCTTTTGAAAGGAGAGTAGGAGCAGACGGGTTCTCCCGTTACAGAGAAAGGATATAAGAACGTGCATACGTTCCGTGTCCGGTGAGGGTATGATTTTTTCATAAAATAAGAGTGGTACCGCGTAAGATGTCAATGTCTTTCGTCTCTTGCATATATTGCAGAGATGGAAGGCTTTTTTTATGCTATGGGAAATTACTTCGTAATGTTCCATAGCATAAAAAACGCTCCGCGTAGGAGTGCACTGCGGCGGAAGAGAAGTACGTCGCTGAATCGACCCGCCGCAGGCGGAGAATCCTGCTCGCAGGATTCTTTCTTGCTTTATAGGAAAGTTCGATCTTTATCAAACTTTTAAATGAAAAAAGCCTGCACAA
>URHH01000142.1 GCA_900547615.1 uncultured Blautia sp.
ACAACTACGGCCCATACCAGTTCCCGGAAAAACTCATTCCGCTTATGATTGCAAACGCACTTAACGACAAACCGCTTCCAGTATATGGAAAAGGCGAGAATGTCCGCGACTGGCTGTATGTAGAGGACCACTGCAAGGCCATCGACCTTATCATCCATAAAGGCCGCGTAGGCGAAGTTTACAACATTGGCGGACATAATGAGATGACAAACATCGACATTGTAAAAATCATCTGTAAAGAGCTTGGCAAACCGGAAAGTCTGATTACTTACGTAGCAGACAGAAAAGGACACGATATGCGCTATGCCATTGACCCAACAAAGATTCACAACGAGCTTGGCTGGCTTCCTGAAACAAAATTTGCAGACGGTATCAAAAAGACAATTCAGTGGTATCTTGACAATAAGGAATGGTGGGAAACGATTATTTCCGGCGAGTACCAGAATTACTACGAAAAAATGTACGGAAACCGCTAAGGGGGATTTTACATGAAAGTATTTGTAACAGGCGTTGCAGGACAGCTCGGCCATGATGTAATGAATGAACTGGCTTCCCGGGGCTATGAGGGAGTCGGAAGCGACCTTGCACCTTCTTATAATGGTGTGATGGACGGCACTGCCGTTACAGAAATGCCATATGTATCACTTGATATTACAGACGCTTCTTCTGTGAAAAAAACACTTCTTGAAGTAAAGCCGGACGTAGTGGTTCACTGCGCTGCATGGACTGCCGTTGACCTTGCTGAAGATGAGGATAAACGTGAAAAAGTCCGCGCAATCAATGCAGACGGTACAAAACATATTGCAGATGTGTGCAAAACTTTAAACTGCAAGATGGTTTACATCAGTACCGATTATGTATTTGACGGTCAGGGCACTACGCCCTGGGATCCGGACTGCAAAGACTACCGTCCTTTGAATGTATATGGACAGACGAAGCTTGAGGGCGAGCTTGCTGTTTCCGAAACTCTGGAAAAATTCTTTATCGTACGAATTGCCTGGGTATTTGGAAAAAATGGCAACAACTTTATTAAAACCATGCTGAAGGTAGGAAAAAATCATGAGCGTTTAACAGTCGTAAACGACCAGATTGGAACTCCTACTTATACGCTTGACCTTGCTGTGCTTCTTGTTGATATGCTGGAAACAGAAAAATACGGCTATTATCACGCGACAAATGAGGGTGGATATATCAGTTGGTATGATTTTGCCTGTGAAATCTTCCGTCAGGCAGCAGAGATGGGATATGCAGATTATGACAGCGAGCATTTAACAGTCGCACCTGTCACAACAGCAGAATACGGCATCTCCAAAGCAGCGAGACCATTTAACAGCCGCCTGGATAAGAGCAAGCTTACAGAAAACGGCTTCTCTCTTCTTCCTTCCTGGCAGGACGCGCTGGCGCGCTATTTAAAAGAAATTGAATTTTAAGTATAAAATTTTTCAAAACAAAAAGTACCGGAAATCAGATGAATTGAGTATCTGATCTCCGGTACTTTATTTTACCTGAATTACTTTTTACTGCTGCGGCTGCGTAATCGTCTGACCATTCTTTACCTGCTGTATCATTTCTTTTGCCGTATCGACTGTATTATAATCAGGAACCATAACGTATGCCGGCTGGCTCATGGAATATGGTATCTGCTTATCTCCTGTTCCATTTGCACTGTAACTTACAATGTTCCATGCTCCGCCTTCTGTAAGCTGCTGCTGAAGAAGACGTGCAATCTCTTCGTAGGAAATATTTGTTTCAAAGCTTCCCTGAAGGCTGGAAAGAATAGAGGAATAGTTTGTCAGGAGTTCAGGGGAAAGAGCTTTATTAATTACCCCCTGGATAACTGCCATCTGATTTTTCCCTCTCTGTCTGTCCCCCTCCGGGAACGCATAACGCTCCCTTGCGAAAGCAAGAGCCTGCTCTCCGTTCACATAATTGCTTCCTTTGTTATAGTGGAAGCCGGACGTCGAGAAATCATAATCCGATTCTACCGTGATACCGCCAAGCGCATCAATAATGTTTACAAATCCGCCGAAGTTGATTCTGAAATAATTATTAATATCTATTCCATACAGCATACCAAGCGTATCCATACTTACACTGATTCCATAAATACCGGCATGGGTAAGTTTATCCGGTACGCCCCCCGAAATAGAAAGGGGGACAAAATAATCTCTCGGGGTAGATACAAGAAGAAGCTGACGTGTCTTTGTATTTGCCACTGCAATAATATTTACATCGCTTCTGCTCTTTGCAACAAGACCGCCTCTGTTATCAATACCACTGATATATACGGTATATATCTCTCCTGTTGTTTCCACATCTGGCTGTTCCTGCCCGCCTGCATTCTGATCTTCTGACGGTTTATTTGATGTTTCAATTACTGTCTCCACATGTTTGACGCTGATTTCCCGTATCTGTGATCCTATATCCCCGTAACCGTCCATCTCTTCAAGAACAGGAATATATGCCTGATTCAGAATAATCGCTCCCGTCTCCTCACGTCTCAGACCATCTATAAGCTCTGTAAGACCTCTGTATTCCTGAACCTGTATTTCTGATCCCAGTTCTGTTTTGATTTCCTCCAGAGTGCTGTCTGTATTTTCTCTGTCAAGATCTGTGATGATTCCATATTTATATCCTGATGTTGCAGTCAGTGAATCTGCACTGTCCTGCGCTCTTACATAAATTCCTACCTGAGCAATTTCTGTCTCCACACCTGAAATCTTTGATAATGTGGAGGTTGTTTTATAAAGATATACTCCTCCCACTATAAAAAGGGCGCTGAACAGAACTGCAAGTACCGTTCCTATAATAAATCGAACGATATTATGACGGTTCCACGTAAGAACAGTAACCAGAATCACAAAAATCAATAAAACAACTCCGATGACTGCCACAATTACCGTTGGTATCAGCTTTGTGTAAACAAGCAATCCCACAAATGCTGCCGATACAAGCAGAAAAACTGCAGCAATGATCTTTCCTGCTATGCCGCCACTTTCTCTTTCCATGAACATTCTCCTTTTCTGTATCTCTCACTTAATATCAGAAGACAGGACAATTTCTGTATCCTGCCTTCTGTTTTCTTTGCTTTATTCACATTGTTTCTTCAGATTACTGAACCACGATCGTAAGAACAGCTCTGTTTGATTCATTTCCACTGGAATCTACTACATAATATGTAAGCTCATAAGTTCCCGGTACACCGGTATCTACATTGCCCTCAATCTGAATCTGACGGTACAATGTATTTGTTGCATCTACATCATCCTGAATATCTGATACATAACTTAACTGATCAACAGGTGTTCCCACCGGTATTTCCAGATAATATGTTGTAAGATAGAATTTCGGAGCTCCCGGAGCCATCGCATCGATTTTTTCCTGTTCTCTCTTTGCAGCCTCTTCTGCCGGCGTCAGTTCTTCCACCTTTTCTGTATCTGTACTTTCCTCTTCCGTTGCTCCAGACTCTGCTTCTTCCTCAGCTTCTCCGGACTCTTCTTTTTCTTCCTCTTCTTCCTTTCCTTCCTTGTCGTCCTTTTCATCAGACTCCATTGCAAACTGTCTCTTGGTAACATTGTTGCTGCTGTCTTTTGCCACGAAGGAAACATATACCTGATTCTCCTCTTTTGTGAAAACGCCTTCCACTCTGAGAGAATTACTTACATCTCCATCTTCATCATCCTTTGCAGTAACGCCCTCCAGCAGTTCCTCGTCTGTCATATCGCTGCTGTAAACATTCTTTTTATCTCCTGCAAAACTTATCTCAGGACCTTTTCTGTCCGCCGTAAAAAGGATACCTGCTACAGTACCGCCAAGCGCCACACTGAGCACTATCATTAACGCCACAAGCCATTTTCGCATTGTACTTTACTCCCTTAATCTACTATACACTTTTTCCACAGATCATCTGCGATGTTTCTTTGACTTTCCTCTCTTCTGCTTCTTGGATTTTTTTTCTTTATCCATGAGAGGAATGTTTCCAAGTACACTAAGCTGTAAATAACGCTCTACATCTTCCGGGGTTTTTACTGTATCATTGGAAAGATAAACTGCCAGAATGATAATTACAGAAAGAACAACTCCAAGCACACCGCCAAGAATTCCATTTTTTACAAGACTCGGACTTGCCGGCTCATTTGGAATATTCGCAGTTTCCACCACGTTTACTGCGTCTACATCCATAACTTCCTGAATATGTACAGACGCAACATCGCGGATTGCATTTGCAATCTGGCTTGCCATATATGGATCCTCATCTCTTACACTGATCGCTACGATACGTGTGTCTGTCTGGTTTTCCACACTGATTTTTTCAAGGAGCTCCTTATGCTCCAGATCCAGGTTTAATTCTGCGATCACACCCTCTGTTACGGTACGGCTTTTGATCAGTTCCGCATAATCCTTTGTAAGGAGCGTACTGGTCTGCATATCCTGATTCGTCAGAGTGTTATTGTCCTGTTTGCTTAACACGACAATTTTCGTTGTGGACTCATACTGCGGATCGATAAACAGCATGGTTCCCACAATCGAGACAAGACCTAATACAATACCGGAAAGGATAATAATTCCAATCCTGCCAAGCAGCACATGGAAGATCTCGCCTAAGTCAATTTCCACTTCCTGATTTTCTTTTATCTGATTTTCCATATTTTTTTCTCCATTACCCTGTGATTTTTCTTGGATTTTTTACCAGTATCTCTCTGGTATAATCCTCCCCCATAGTTTTAACCATCTGGAGATAGCATTTCCCCATATCCGGTGTTCTCTCTGTTTTTCTGTGTCCGTCTGTGCCCACGAAATCCAGAAGATCTTGTTTCATAAGTTTTTTGGCAAAATGCTTTACACCAAACCCGTCTTTGCCGCTTATCGTATCCGCATTTACCTGGATATAAGCGCCAAGATCTTTCAACTCATCTATAAAATGAAGATCGCCTCTTGTTGCTTTATAGCGCTCCACATGAGCTACTATTGGATTGTAACCATTCAGCTTAAGCTGCTGTACGCGCTCTTTTATATATGCCTTCTCATCGCCGTAGCTGAATTCTACCAGTACATATCTGCTTCCTGCCATTGTAAGACGTTCCCCTTTTCTCAGACAGGAAACCATATCCATGCTGCTGTGCAGCTCACAGCCAAGATAAAGCGTCAAATCACCGGCAACTTCCTCCGCTGCCGCCTGCAGTCTCAAAAACTGCCTTTTTACCACTTCGAGAGGAGGCTCAAACATTTTATAGCGAAAATGAGGAGTTATGATAATATTCCGCACTCCGTCTTCGTATTCCTTCCTGAGCAGCCATTTGGACTCCTCCAGGTTTTTTGCTCCGTCGTCTACTCCAGGAAGGATGTGGCAGTGAATGTCATATAATCCCGTCATTCCTCTACTTCTCCATAGCTTCCATACTTGCCATATTTACCATATTTGCCGTATTTACCATATTTGCCGTAAGTATCCTTCGTGTAATCTACTTTATTCAGAACTGTTCCAAGGATCGGGCAGTTTGTTTTCTCCAACTGAGATTTTACATCCTGAACAAAACGGTAGCTGACAGCGCCTGACTCAATTACGATCACAACGCCATCGCAGGCGTCTGCAATAACCGCGCTGTCGATCACTCGTCCAAGAGGCGGCGTATCGATGATCACGTAATCATACACCTCTCTCACAGAGCGCACCATATTTTTAAATAATCTGCTGCCCAGAAGCTCTGTCGGATTGGGCGGCACAATTCCGGAAAAAATAATATGAAATTTAGGCTGTGACGTTGCACAGATAACATCTGCAAGCTTTGCCTGCTTTGACAGATAATGAGTAAGACCTCGAACTTCTCCGTCTACCTCCACACGTCCGAGAAGAACGGATTTACGCAAATCTGCGTCGATTAAAAGAACGGACTTTCCGCTCTCTGCCAGAGACGCAGCCAGATGAGAGGTAACATTACTCTTCCCTTCGTTCGGCGTACAGCTCGTAAATGCAATGACCTTTTTATCTGCCCCACAGAACTGAAGATTCGTACGGAGAGCTTTGTAAGCTTCGTCCATCTGATAATCCTGTTTCCAATCATTAAGATTTACTTTTACCATAATTTCTATTCACCTTTATCCTTTATCCCCCCGGATCCTGTTTTATCTTTTAGCCGGGTTTCTCAATTTTCTATTATACAGCTCAATTTCCTTTTAGGCAAGCTCTTTATACTTGAGTTTCCGCAGTTTTATCCACAGTCACCTATTTTGCAATAAATCATTATA
>URHH01000143.1 GCA_900547615.1 uncultured Blautia sp.
GTTGCCCACAACAGATTTTGAGTCTGCCTCGTCTGCCATTCCGACATGCCGGCATCTGAATCGTTTGTTATCATACCATATAATTGCAGATTTTGCAAGGAATTTTTTGGAGTTTATATGAATTCTAAAATATTTGTGAAATCTGTGAATTAGAATTGAAATAAAAAAGAAATAGTGGTATGGTATTCTACACTAATCACTGAAATTATGGATTTTTCAGTGAGGATATGGAGGAGAGAATATGAATGTTGACAATAAAAAGCCGGGGAAACGTCCGCTGTACGTTTACTATTTTATTGCAATTGCTGTAATTTTTCTTATTAATCTTCTTGTTCTTCCTGCATTTCAGGAACGAAGTGTGGAAAAGACAGATTACAGTACATTTTTAAGTAATGTAGACAGAGGGAACGTATCGAAAGCAGAGGTTCAGGAAGATTATATTTATTATGAAGTAAGGAAGAATGGAAAAGATACATTATGTAAGACTGTAAGAATGGAAGATCCGGACCTTGTAGACCGTCTTTATGAGGCGGGAACAAAGATGGAAGCAGTTGCACCTCAGAAGCAGTCCATTTTTTTAAGTCTGATTGCCGGATATGTTATTCCCATTGTGATTTTTATTCTTCTTGGAAGATGGCTCAGCAAAAAAATGATGAAATCTATGGGTTCCGGGGGACCGGGAGGCATGATGTCTTTTGGAAAAAGCAATGCCAAGGTTTATGTAAAATCTTCTACAGGCATTAAGTTTGCTGATGTGGCAGGAGAGGACGAGGCAAAAGAGCTTCTCACAGAAATCGTAGATTATCTTCACAACCCTCAGAAATACACGGAAATCGGAGCTTCCATGCCAAAAGGCGCCCTTCTTGTGGGACCTCCGGGAACAGGAAAAACCCTTCTTGCAAAAGCCGTTGCAGGAGAGGCGGAAGTGCCGTTTTTCTCAATTTCCGGTTCTGAGTTTGTAGAAATGTTTGTGGGCATGGGCGCTGCCAAAGTGCGTGATCTATTCCAGCAGGCAAATGAAAAAGCACCCTGTATCGTATTTATTGATGAGATTGATACGATTGGAAAGAAACGAGATGGCGGCGGATATTCCGGAAATGATGAAAGGGAGCAGACACTGAACCAGCTTCTTACAGAAATGGATGGATTTGACGGTTCAAAAGGCGTTGTCATTCTGGCTGCTACAAACCGTCCGGATTCCCTTGACCCGGCGCTTCTTCGTCCGGGACGTTTTGACAGGAGAATTCCGGTAGAGCTTCCGGATCTTCAGGGAAGAGAAGAAATTTTAAAGGTTCATGCAAAAAAAATAAAAATTGCAGATACTGTCCGGTTTGACTCCATTGCAAAAGCTGCCGCAGGAGCTTCCGGAGCAGAGCTTGCAAATATCGTAAACGAAGCGGCACTTCGCGCTGTGCGCGATGGAAGAAAATTTGCCACACAGGCAGACTTTGAGGAGAGTATTGAGGTTGTCATTGCCGGCTATCAGAAGAAAAACCGTGTGCTTTCCAACAAAGAAAAGCTGATCGTTTCCTATCACGAAATCGGTCATGCCCTGGTAGCTGCCAGACAGACAGATTCCGCACCGGTTCATAAAATTACGATCATTCCACGTACGTCGGGAGCGCTTGGCTACACAATGCAGGTAGATGAGAAAGAACATTTCCTTATGAGCAGAGAAGAACTGGAAAATAAAATTGCCACTTTCACAGGCGGACGCGCTGCGGAGGAGCTGATTTTTCATTCCATAACAACAGGCGCTGCCAACGATATTGAACAGGCAACAAAAATTGCAAGAGCGATGATTTCCAGATATGGAATGAGCGATGAGTTTGATATGGTTGCAATGGAAAGCATGGGAAATCAGTACCTGGGAGGGGATTCCTCCTTAAGCTGCTCCTTTGAGACACAGACTCTTCTTGATAAAAAAGTAGTAGAGCTTGTGCGAAGACAGCATGAAAAAGCTCTGCAGATCCTTCAGGATAACATTGGAAAGCTTCATGAGCTTGCAAAATATCTGTATGAACAGGAAACGATCACAGGAGATGAATTTATGCGGATTTTAAACGCACCTCCTCTGGAAATACAGGAAAAAACAGAAGAAATATAAGCGCTTGTAAAATCTGGTCCTGCGGATAAAATGTCCGCAGGATTCTTTGTATAAGTGCCTTGTGTTTTTCTCTTTCTTCCGTTATAATAAATCAGATAACAACGCATTTTATATGCAGAAACGTACAGCAGGAGGGAGGAAGGACTATGAACTGCCGGACAGCGGAAGAAATGGTAAACCAGTATATGAACCATACGCTTTCCATCGAGGAAATGGAAGAGTTTTTAGACCATATTCAGTCGTGTTCTTCATGCTATGACGAGCTGGAAACGTATTTTATTGTTCATGAGGCAATGCAGCAGCTTGCAGAAGACGATGGAGACACGGTTCTTGATTTTCGTAAGCTTTTAAATCAGGACATTAAAAGAGCGAGACGAAGAATCCGTATTATGAAAATAGAACGGTTTTTTGCAGGAATCGCAGTTCTTCTCCTGATTGCACTTCTTACTGGTTTTCTGCTGTTTGTAATAAAAGAAGCAGGGGGACATTTATGAGTGAAAAAATATTACTGATAGACGGGCACAGTATTTTAAACCGGGCATTTTACGGACTTCCGGATCTTACAAACGGAGAGGGACTTCACACAGGCGCAGTATATGGCTTCTTAAATATCCTTTTTCGCATTCTGGAAGAAGAAAAACCGGATTATCTTACGGTTGCTTTTGATGTTCATGCGCCAACCTTCCGCCACAAAATGTATGATGCCTATAAAGGAACGCGGAAATCCATGCCGGAAGAGCTTCGTCAGCAGGTTCCTCTTATAAAAGAAATGTTGAAGGCAATGGATATAAATATCATAGAGATGGAAGGTTATGAGGCGGACGACCTTCTGGGAACTGTGGCAAAACGGTGTGAGACGTCAGGGATGGATGTCACAATCTTATCAGGAGACAGGGATCTTCTTCAGCTCGCAACAGACAAGATTATGATCCGCCTTCCAAAAACAACAAAGGGAAAGACGGTAATTGAGGATTACCATACGCAGCAGGTGATTGAAAAATATCAGGTGACGCCGCCTCAGATTATTGAATTAAAAGCGCTTATGGGTGACAGCGCTGACAACATTCCGGGTATTCCGGGGGTGGGTGAAAAAACAGCAACAAAAATGATCGTACAGTTTGGGAGCATAGAAAATGCTTATGAACATCTGGAGGAAGTGAAGCCGAATAAAGCAAGAGAATCCCTGAGAGAACATTACGATAAGGCGCAGCTTTCCAAAACTCTGGCAACCATTAATACGGACAGCCCGGTTATATTTTCTTCAGAAGCTGCCAGAATGGGAAATCTTTATACAAAAGAAGCGTACGAGCTTTGCAAAAGACTGGAATTTAAAAATCTTCTCAGCCGGTTTGATAAGGATGCCGTTTCAGAGAAGACGATGGAGCAGGAATTTTTTGCCTGCACAGAGCTTTCCGGCTGTGAAAGCCTGTTTGAGAAGGCGGCAGGAAAATCAGCAGCAGGAGTGGCTCTCTTATCCGGTAAAAAAAGCGTCTATATGCTGGGGCTTGCACTTGAAAAAGAAGAAGTGTATTACATTCCGGTGCAGGGCATGATAACGGGAGCTTACCTGGCGGATAAACTGCTTGCGCTTTCCAAAACGACGCTTCTTTGTTCCTGGGATGTAAAAGCCATGCTGAAACATGCTCCGATAGAAGATACAGCCCATGTATTTGATGCAGGAGTGGGGGCGTATCTCTTAAATCCCCTGAAATCTTCTTATGATTATGACGATACAGCGAGAGAATACTTAAACGGCATGCTGCTTCCTTCAAAAGAGGACCTTCTCGGGAAAGAGACGTATGAGACAGCCTGGGAAAAGGAAAAAGAGGAACTTGGTCTTTATGCGGGATATATGGCGTATGCGGCGCTTGCCTGCCGCGAGCCCATAGAAAATGCCCTGAAAGACACCGGAATGTGGAAAGTGTATGAGGAAATTGAGCTTCCTCTTATTTTTACCCTGGATTCTATGGAGAAAACAGGAATCCGTGTGCAGGGGGAGGAGCTGAAGGCTTATGGTGATAAGCTTCTTGTCCGCATTCAGGAGCTGGAACAGGAAATTTACAGTCAGGCAGGAGAGGAATTTAACATTAATTCTCCAAAACAGCTCGGCGTGATCCTTTTTGAAAAAATGGGGATTCCGGGCGGGAAGAAAACAAAGACAGGATATTCCACAGCAGCGGATATTCTGGAAAAGCTTGCTCCTGACCAGCCGATCGTAGAAAATATTCTGGAATACCGCCAGCTCAGCAAGCTGAAATCTACGTATGCAGACGGACTTGGGAATGTAATAGAAGAGGATGGAAGGATCCGCTCTACCTTTAACCAGACGATTACAGCGACAGGACGTATCAGCAGCACAGAACCGAACCTTCAGAATATTCCTGTCCGTATGGAACTTGGAAGACTGATTCGAAAGGTTTTTGTGCCCGAGGAGGGATATGTATTTCTTGATGCCGACTATTCCCAGATTGAACTCCGTGTTCTTGCGCATATGTCGGGAGATGAAAAGCTTATCCAGGCTTACAGAGAGGCACAGGATATTCACAGGCTGACTGCTTCCCAGGTGTTCCACATTCCGTTTGACGAAGTTACAGAGCTTCAGAGACGGAACGCAAAAGCCGTAAACTTCGGTATTGTGTACGGAATCAGTTCTTTTGGACTCAGTCAGGATTTAAGCATCACAAGAAAAGAAGCGGCTGATTATATCGAAAAATATTTTGAGACATATCCAAAGATCAAAGGCTTCCTTGATTCCATGATACAGGAAGGAAAAGAAAAGGGATATGTGACGACCATGTTTGGAAGAAGGCGGCCTGTTCCGGAACTTTCTTCCGGAAACTTCATGCAGCGCTCCTTTGGAGAGAGGGTGGCAATGAATTCACCCATTCAGGGAACAGCAGCGGATATTATCAAAATTGCCATGAACCGGGTGTATGCAAGACTGAAGGCAGAAGGTCTGAAATCCCGTCTTGTTCTTCAGGTTCATGATGAGCTTCTCATTGAGACATACAAGGAAGAAATTCCAGAGGTTTCCAAAATTCTGGAAGAAGAAATGACGGGAGCTGCTGCGCTTTCTGTTCAGCTCTCTGTAGATATGCACCAGGGAAGCAGCTGGTATGAGGCAAAATAAATGAAAATAATTGGATTAACCGGCGGGGTTGGCGCCGGAAAAAGTACCGTTCTCGACTTTCTTCAAAAAGACTGGGACGCATTTGTCCTGCAGGCAGACGAAGTAGGGCATCTTGTGATGGAACCTGGAAGAGAATGCTACGAACCGATCATTCATATTTTTGGAGAAGAAATCATAAAAAGTGATAAAACTATTGACCGCAGACGGGTTTCCGATGTAGTATTCTCACAGAGGGAAAAACTGGACGCCTTAAATAAAATCGTTCACCCTGCTGTGCGGCGATATATTCTGGAAACACTGGAAAAAGAAAGGGGATCCGGAAGAAAGCTCTGTGTGGTGGAGGCTGCGCTTCTTCTTGAGGAACAGTATGATAAATTCTGTGATTCTGTGTGGTATGTGCATACAGACAGGGAAATCCGCATTTCCCGCCTTATGGAAAACAGAGGATATACAAGAGAAAAGGCAGAAAGCATTATCCGAAGCCAGAAATCAGACGATTTTTTCTTTCGTCACGCAGATTTTGTAATAGAAAATAACAAAAGTCCGGAGGAAGCGCGTCTCCGGCTTGCAGAAGGGATTCAGAAATTATGAGATTAATGAGCATTGCCAGCGGAAGCAGCGGCAACTGCATTTACGTAGGCTCTGAACGCGCCCATGTTCTTGTAGACGCAGGAATAAGCGGCAGGCGCATTGAAAAGGGTTTGAACAGTCTGGAGCTTACAGGAAAAGACATTGACGGAATTCTTGTAACCCATGAACACTCGGACCATATAAAAGGTCTTGGCGTTCTGGCGAGAAAATACGGGATTCCCATATATACAACAGGCGGCACTGCAGACGCACTGTCAAGAAGCAAAAGCCTTGGTGAGCTTCCGGAAGGGATTTTTCATGAAGTAAGGGAGGACGAGCCTTTTTTTATCAAGGATCTGTCAATCCGACCGTTTACCATTCCCCATGATGCGGCGCAGCCGGTAGGATACCGGATAGAA
>URHH01000144.1 GCA_900547615.1 uncultured Blautia sp.
ATATAGCAGAAATTTAATTTATTCTATACTAGTACAAATAGATGTGACTTTAATCACGTAGTTGAAACG
Source organism: uncultured Blautia sp. (assembly GCA_900547615.1). GTDB lineage: Bacteria > Bacillota > Clostridia > Lachnospirales > Lachnospiraceae > Blautia_A. Next base: position 70 of record URHH01000144.1, read on the forward strand.
GTTGGAAGATCCTATGCACCATCCTAATCCTCCTGACTTTTTATACTGTTAAAAAAAGCCTGTTTATGAGAGGTTTTCGAAACATGCCCTAAAATATTTTATACTATAGAAATCTGCATGTTTCCAGCTGTTTTTCCGGCAAATCCGATAATTTCAGCTATCCAGTAACAATACAATCCCCATATACACGCTGGCTAAACGTCCGCGGCTAGGTACAATTATAAAGAATTATACCACAGGAACATAAACGAATCTATCACTATCCGCATTCTATTGCCTTTGTCGCATCGTAGTTCTTTCCATTTATGCTGATAATCATATTTTATATTTTTCCACACAAAAAAGCAGCAATCACTGCCATTCTTGCTGCTTTTTTGTAACTTTCTTATGGGATTTTTTCATACACACACATCATAATTGTGGAGGTCTGATGTGATTCGATGAGTGGCTGACACACTTCCCTGTGTCATTGATAACATTTTAACAAAACCTCTGAGAAATACAAGCCCCCCTGGGGGTTAATTTTTCTGTTTTTTGTAAAGAATACGGATAGAGTTGAGAACACAAAGCATGGCAACACCGGAATCTGCAAATACTGCCATCCACATGGAAGCGAATCCTGCAAGACCAAGAATCATAACAAGCGCTTTGATAATCAGGGCAAATACTACATTCTGCCATGCAATCTTCTTCGTTGCTTTTGCAATTTCCATAGCCTCAGGAATGGAGTCCATACTGGAATTCATAAATACCACATCTGCCGCTTCAATGGCGGCGTCTGCTCCGCTTCCCATTGCCGCTCCTACATCTGCTCCTGCAAGAACCGGTGCATCATTAATCCCGTCTCCTACAAACATGACAGATTTGTATTTTTTTCGAACATTCTGAAGCTCCGTTACCTTATCCTCTGGAAGAAGACGGGCGTGTACCTCCTGAATACCTGTCTCCTTTGCAACTGCCTGCGCCTCTTCTAAAGAGTCGCCTGTCAACATGACAGAAGCAGCGCCAAAGCGATTGATTTTCGCAACTGAACTTTTTGCATCTTTCTTTACGGTATCGGAAATCACAAGATGCCCTGCAAAAGTTCCGTTTACAGAAACAAGTACCTCGCTTCCAAAACTCTGTTTCTCATAAGAGGAAAGAGAAATACCCTCTTTTTCCATAAATTTTCTGTTTCCTACAAGAATCGTTCCTTTTTCTGTTACAGCTTTGATACCGTGACCTGCAATTTCCTCCAGACTTTGCGGTTTTGTAAGGGAAATCTCTTTCTCTCTTGCTGCCTGCACAATACTTATGGCAATCGGATGTATGGAAATCTGCTCACATTCTGCCGCAATTTCAAGGATTTCCGTTTCACTCCATTTGGCGGCAGGAACTACATTCTGGACCACAAAATTTCCTTCTGTAACCGTTCCTGTTTTATCCATAACAACTGCCTTTATACCGGCAAGCTGTTCCAGGGAAACGCCTCCTTTAAAAAGAATTCCTTTTTTGGAGCCTGCGCCGATTCCGGAAAAGAAGGCAAGGGGAACGCTTAACACAAGGGCGCAGGGACAGCTGATTACAAGAAAGGTAAGGGCTGTGTAAACCCAGTGTTCCCAGTTGCCTGTAAATAGAGAGGGAACAATCGCAGTAACAAGGGCTGCTGCCACAACAAAAGGCGTATATACCCTTGCAAACCGTGTAATAAAACGATCAATTTTCGGCTTGCTTGCCGCTGCATTTTCCACAGAATCAAGAATTCTTGTAACCATAGATTCAGAAAGTGTTTTTTCTACCTGAAGCTTTAACTGTCCGGAAAGGTTAACGCAGCCGGAAAGGATATGACTTCCCGTTTTTATGGAAACAGGAACCGGCTCACCAGTTACAGGGGAAGTATCCAGGCGGCTTTCCCCGTCTATGATCACACCGTCAAGAGGAATGCGGTCTCCCGGGCGCACAAGAAGTATATCTCCTTCTCTTGCTTCTTCTGCAGGAATTTCCACTATATTTTCTCCCTGGATTCGGTTCACTGTCTCAGGACGCATATCCACAGCACCCATAATCTGGATTCTGCTTCTCTCCACTGCGCGGTGTTCAAAATATTCGCCAATCCGATAAAACAGCATAACTCCCACTGCTTCCGGATATTCGTGGATCACAAATGCGCCTAATGTGGCAATACTCATTAAAAAGTTTTCGTCAAACACATGGCCTTTCAAAAGGTTTTTCGCGGCAGTCAGCACAATCTCGCCGCCAAGGATCACATATGCGATAATATAAACAGGAAGTGTTAAACTGCCTCCCATTCCCGTCTGCTCCATAATTTCCCCCGCTGCAAATAAAACAGCGCCAAGAATAATCGCAAACAAATCACGTTTTCCATGATTTTCCTCTGTATTCTCTTCCCTTTTTCCTTCCTTCTGCTCTTTTATCACAACCTGCGCTTCGATGGAAGTACAGATTTCCCGGATTTTTGGAAGAAGCGCGTCCGGATTCTTTGCCGCAAGGCGAAGCTGCTTTGTGGCAAAAGTGATGGTTGCGTCCTCCACTCCCGGAAGCTCATTTATTTTTTTCTCCATCTTTGCCGCGCAGTTGGCACAGTCGATATTTTCTATAATATAAACTTTTCGCGGTATGTGATCTGCAACATGGTGGTGGTGATACTCGTGTTCTTCATGATGATGATCGTGACCGCAGCAGCAACTCTCTCCATGTTCGTGATGATGAGCGTGCGTCTTTTTTTCTTCTCCCATTTCATGTCCTCCTTATCTGAACTCATATTTATATATGAGCATTTGTTCATATTTTCATTATATACTTTTTGAGAACATTGTCAATCCCTAAATTAAAAAAACAGTGCTCTTACACACTGCTTTTCTCCAGAATTTTCATTTTTTCTGCCGTTTCCAGCAATACCTTATTTTTTATATTCATAGTCCCAAAATCAGAAAGAGGACAGATTACCTTTTTACACTGTTTCATAACATCGAGCGCTTTTTTCAGCGTTTCTTCTGATATAGGTTCAAAAGGTTTTTCCCATATCACTTCAGAAGCAAGGACTTTTGCAACTTCGTAATCTTTATCGTTCCTGTGAAGTACACCCACAGCAAAGGGAATGCCCTGTCTCTGCAGTTTTCTGTAAACAGAAATACCGCTTCCGTTTCCACCGATCACGAAAATTTCCGGTTTCCCTTTTGGTGCTTCCATTTCCAGGCAGCCAAACTCTGCATTATAGCTTCCCTTTGTCATTCCATAAAGGCTGCGGATATAGGAGGAAGTAAAAATTTCTTCCGGAGTTCCATATTTTTCAATATATTCTCCCCTGACGCACATAACCATATCCGATACCTTCTGCGCAAGATCGATTTCGTGAAGAGACATGATGACTGCTACATTTTTTTTCGATACCATTTCTTTTAAAATGGTAAGAAGTTCCAGTTTATGGCGAATGTCAAGGAAAGAAGTAGGCTCGTCCAGAATGATCATCTCCGGTTCCTGACAGATTGCTCTTGCAAGAAGAACCCGCTGCCTCTGCCCATCGCTGACAGCGGAAAAATCTCTGTCACGAAGCTCAAGGGCATGTACCATCTCCATTGCCTCCGTCACTTTCCGTCTGTCTTCTTCTGACAAAATCCCAAGTGTACCGGTATAAGGGTATCTTCCTGTGGAAACTATGTCTTCACATGTCAGAAGTTCTGTATTCATTCGCTCTGTCATAACAATGGAAAGCTTTTGGGCGATAGCCTTATCCGACATTTTCTGCATTTCCTTCTGCTCAAGATAAACAGCTCCCCCGATTGTTTTAAGCTGTCTTGTAATGCTTTTTAAAATAGTGGATTTTCCGGCTCCGTTTGGTCCGATCAGGGTAAGAATCTGACCTCTGTTTAATTTTATTTCAATTTCTTTTATTAAAGGCTTTCCATCATATCCTACAGAAAGCTTTTCCGTCTGAAAAAAATATGAGTTCATAATTGTACGTCCTTCTAAATTTTCTGTTTTTTCCGTATCATAATATATATCACGACCGGCGCTCCGAATATGGCAGTTACGGAACTGATACTGAGCTCGGAGGGGGCAAATACAGTACGGGCGATCAGATCGCAGAACAGGCAGAATACCGCGCCGCCCAGAAAGCAGCCCGGTATCACAAGGATCGGCTTAGATGTTTTTAAAAGGCTTTTTACAAGATGGGGTGCGGCAACACCCAGAAAAGAAATCGGTCCGGCGAAGGCAGTCACACAGGCAGACAGAACACTGGAAAGCAGAATAAGCGTAACTCGAAACACTTTTACATTTACTCCCATGCTCTGCGCGTAGCCTTCCCCAAGCTGGTAAGCGCTGATCGGCTTTGACAGGAAAAAGGTAAAGAGCATAGACACGGCTACAACACCTATCATTACCTGTACATTTTCCCAGGAGATTCCGGAAAAGCTTCCAAGAGACCAGTTATGAAGGTTTACAATATTGGAGTCATCCGCAAAAGTCACAAGAAAATCTGTAATTGCCGAACAAATATACCCGATCATGACGCCGCTCACGATCAGCATGGACATATTTCTCACTTTTCTTGCGATCAAAAGTACAAATGCCATAGAAATCATGGAACCAATAAACGCGGCAAGTATCATGGCTGCGCTTCCCACAGTTTTTGACTTCTGGAGAAGGGAAATCATAAGGAGAGCCACTACAAGCTTTGCACCGGAAGAAATTCCAAGCTCAAAAGGCCCTGCGATCGGGTTTGCAAAAAAAGTCTGCAGAAGGAAACCAGATACAGACAGAGCGCCCCCAAGCACAACACAGGCTATGATCCGTGGAAGCCGGATTTCCCAGATGATATGAAAGGCGGTCTCTTCTCCCTGTCTCTGAAAAATAATGCGGGCAATTTCTCTCAGCGATAATTCAATGGTACCGGAATTTATATTCCATACCGTAAAAACTGCCAGAACAAGAAATAGTCCTGTAAAAGAAAGCCAATATCTGCTTTTCCCTGTTTTCTGCGTCATTTCCTTTTTATTCCCTTTCCTCTTTTATTTCAGACGGTGCATATAAGTAAGCTCTGTAAGAGAATCGCCTTCGCTGCTCAGCATTTTATGAATATCTTCTATCATAACGCCAAGTCCTGTGGATTCCTGAAAGAGATTTTTCCCCGTACACCACACATTTCCGTTTTTCACTGCCTTAAAATCTTTTAAAAGACTGCTTTTTTCAAGAAGCTGCTCCATCGTCTGAAGTTCTCCGTCAATGGCGCTGTTATAAATAATGTAATCCGCATCTTTCGCCTTTGCGTAAAACTCTTCCATCTGCATATTGACTGTGGAGAGCGCATTGTCATCTTCCCCGAGATTTTCAAAAATATATCTGCCTCCTGCAAGCTCGATCATTTTGGAAACGTAATCGTTTGATTTCCGTACATTTGCCAGACCATTTGTGGTAATATAGAAAAACGCCACTGTTTTTCCTGTATTTTCTTCTGAGAGAACAGATTCCATTCGTTCTTCCTGTTCCTTAAAAAGCCGTTCCGCTTCCTCTTCTTTTCCAAGGAGCACGCCGTAAAGTTTAATCCATTCTGTACGTCCAATCGGGTGAGATTCATAGCTGGAACGCTCCACAAGTACGGGAATTTTAAACTGCTCCAGTTTTTCCTTTACCTCCGGCGTATGGTAAATCATGGTAGATTCCACTGCAAGACTGCAGTTTTCTCCGAGAATCAGCTCATAGTCCGGCGCATTATATTTCCCTGCAAAAAGAATGCTTCCGTCTTTCAGCGCCTTTTTTGCCTCCTCTATATACCAGCCGTTTTCATTTGTACCGGAGAGACGTATGCTTTCCAACCCGTCAAGAGATACAAAAAAATCCATAGCGGAGGTTGCTACAAGATATATATTGTTTAACGGCTGTTTTAAAACCGCAATATTCTCTTCCATATTTTCCGGTGCTTCTTTTCCCTCCGGAACTATAAGAAATTTATCGCTGTCTGCGATTGTGATCAAAGCGTATCCGCCTTTATAATAATCAACCGAAAATTCTTCTGCATAAGAAAGCTCCATGCTTCTTTCATATTCCAGACCGGAAACAGAAGAAGCCTCCTTCGCCTGTACAGAAAAAGTACAGGCAAAAAGAAGCATCATTGAAAACAGAAGAAGGTACTTTACTGTTTTTTTCATTAT
>URHH01000145.1 GCA_900547615.1 uncultured Blautia sp.
CAGGTAATGTAAGAAACGCTTTCACAAAAGGAAACGGAAGCATTGGAACACAGGGCTGCGTATCCTTCATGTTCGATCAGAAGGGTCAGATCATTATTGACAAAGAAGAGTGTGAGATGGATGCAGACGAGCTGATGATGATCGCTCTCGATGCGGGAGCAGAAGACTTTTCCGAGGAGGAGGACAGCTTCGAGGTTCTTACAGCTCCTGACGATTTCAGCGCAGTAAGAGAGGCTCTGGAAGGCGCAGGCGTTCCGCTTCTTGAGGCACAGGTGGCAATGATCCCGCAGACATATGTGGAGCTTACCGATGAAAAAGCGATCAAAGATCTTCAGAAAACACTGGATCTTCTTGATGACGACGACGATGTAACAGATGTATGGCACAACTGGGACGAATAAGTTTCGTATGAAAAACAGATTTTGACACATAATACCTTCAGGAATAAAATTCTTGGAGGTATTTTTTATGGAAAAAGAAAAAAATGAAGAGAAACGTGCGGAGCGTCTTGAAAATGAGAGCGAAGAAAACCGGCAGATACGTGATATGGGACAGGTTCTTCTTGATAAAAACGAAAAAAAGCACAGAATCGAGCTTCTCAGTATCATCGGGGAGGTGGAAGGTCATGAATCGGCTCCTGCTCAGAGCAAGACCACAAAATACGAGCATGTGCTTCCGAAGCTTGCCATGATCGAGGACGATGAAAACGTGGACGGTCTTCTGATTCTGTTAAATACAGTAGGAGGCGATGTGGAGGCAGGTCTTGCCATTGCGGAGATGATCGCTTCTTTAAGCGTTCCTACCGTATCTCTTGTTCTTGGAGGAGGTCATTCCATCGGCGTTCCTATGGCTGTTTCCGCAGATTATTCTTTTGTGGTCCCGAGTGCGACGATGGTTATTCACCCTGTGCGCTCCAGCGGAATGTTTATCGGGGTTGCCCAGACATACCGGAATATGGAAAAAATCCAGGACAGAATTACCGGTTTTATTTCCAGCCATTCCCACACCAGTCAGAAGCGTCTGGAGAAACTGATGCTGGATACCAGCCAGCTTGTAAAAGACGTGGGGACAATGCTGGAGGGAGAAGAAGCGGTAAAAGAAGGGCTGATCGATGAGGTAGGCGGCATGAGGGAAGCACTCGCCAAACTTTACGAGCTGATTGAAGAAAAAAACAAAAAAAATTAAGTTTCTTATTTGCTAATTTCCTTTTTTGTGCTATTATAAGAAAGAATGAGTGGGAATGTAATAGGCATCTGTACAGATGTCTGTTAAATATGAATGCCAGGAGGAAATTATGTATAAGATACTGAAAGCAGAAAAACTTGCTGCAAACATCTTTCTTATGGACGTAGAAGCTCCGCGCGTGGCAAAACATTGTCTGCCGGGCCAGTTCGTAATTGTCAAAATGGATGAAGAAGGAGAGCGTATTCCGCTTACGATCTGCGATTATGATGCAGAGAAGGGAATTGTGACGATCGTATTCCAGCCAATCGGCGCTTCTACCATGAAGATGGCAGAACTTCAGGCAGGCGATTCCTTCGAGGATTTTGTTGGTCCCCTTGGAAAACCTTCCGAGTTTACAGAAATGGACTTAGACGAGCTTAAGAAAAAACGTATTGTATTTGTTGCAGGCGGCGTTGGTACAGCTCCTGTTTATCCGCAGGTAAAATGGCTTCATGAGCACGGCATCACAGCAGATGCGATCGTCGGAGCAAAAACAAAAGATCTTGTGATCCTGGAAGAGGAAATGAGCAAGGTATGTAACCTGTACGTTACAACAGACGATGGTTCTTATGTAAGAAAAGGCATGGGTACAGATGTGCTTCGCGACCTTGTTCAGAACCAGGGAAAAGAATATGACGTATGCGTTGCCATCGGACCGATGATCATGATGAAATTTGTCTGTCTCCTCACAAAAGAGCTGAATATTCCGACAATCGTCAGCATGAACCCGATCATGGTAGACGGAACCGGCATGTGCGGCGCATGTCGTCTCATGGTAGGCGGAGAAGTAAAATTCGCATGTGTGGACGGTCCGGAATTTGACGGGCATCTTGTAGATTTTGACCTTGCAATGAAGAGACAGCAGATGTATAAAACAGCAGAAGGCCGTGCAATTTTAAAACAGCAGGAAGGTGATACACATCATGGCGGATGTGGACACTGCGGAGGTGACGAATAATGGGCGATGTATTAAAGAAAGTACCGGTAAGAGAACAGGCTCCTGAGGTTCGTGCAAAGAACTTTGAAGAGGTTTGCCTTGGATATAACAAAGAGGAAGCAATGGAAGAGGCAGCACGCTGCATTAACTGTAAAAATGCAAAATGTGTACAGGGCTGCCCGGTTTCCATTAACATTCCGGCATTTATCCATGAAGTAAAAGAAGGAAATATGGAAGCAGCTTATCATGTGATCAGCGAATCCAGCGCACTTCCGGCAGTATGCGGACGTGTATGCCCTCAGGAAAGCCAGTGTGAGGGAAAATGTATCCGCGGCATCAAGGGTGAGCCGATCTCTATCGGCAAGCTGGAGCGTTTCGTTGCAGACTGGGCAAAAGAGAACGGAATCAAACCGGCTCCTGCAAAAGAGAAAAACGGTCATAAAGTTGCGATCATCGGTTCCGGTCCTGCAGGTCTTACCTGTGCAGGCGACCTTGCAAAAATGGGATATGATGTAACTATTTTTGAGGCGCTTCACAAAGCGGGCGGCGTTCTTGTATACGGTATTCCGGAATTCCGTCTTCCAAAGGACAAGGTCGTTGCAGAAGAAGTTGAAAATGTAAAATCTCTTGGCGTTAAAATTGAAACAAATGTTATTATCGGAAAATCCGTAACCATCGATGAGCTTCTGGAGGAAGAAGGCTTCGAGGCTGTATTTATCGGTTCCGGCGCAGGTCTTCCAATGTTTATGGGGATTCCGGGAGAACAGGCAAACGGCGTATTCTCCGCAAATGAGTACCTGACACGAAACAACCTTATGAAAGCGTTCCGTGAAGATTACGATACTCCGATCTTCCACGGCAAAAAAGTTGCGGTCGTAGGCGGCGGAAACGTGGCAATGGACGCTGCAAGAACAGCTCTCCGTCTCGGCGCAGAGGTACATATTATTTACCGTCGTTCTGAGGCAGAGCTTCCGGCACGAGTAGAAGAAGTTCATCATGCAAAAGAAGAGGGCGTTATTTTCGATCTTCTTACAAATCCGGTAGAGATCCTCACAGACGAAAACGACTGGGTAACAGGAATCAAATGTGTTCGTATGGAGCTTGGCGAGCCAGATGCTTCCGGAAGAAGACGCCCTGTGGAAATTCCGGGATCTGAGTTTGAAATCGAGGTTGACACTGTGATCATGTCCCTGGGAACTTCTCCAAACCCGCTGATTTCTTCCACTACGATCGGTCTTGACATCAATAAGAGAAAATGTATCATCGCAGATGAAGAAACAGGCAAAACATCAAAAGAGGGCGTTTATGCAGGCGGCGACGCCGTTACAGGCGCAGCGACTGTAATCCTTGCTATGGGAGCAGGAAAAGCAGGCGCAAAAGGTATTGATGAGTTCATCAAAAACAAATACGCGAAATAAATAAACGAAATTGAAAGACGGAGTTTCCTGAGGGAGCTCCGTTTTTTCTTTTGTTGTGTCCCGGGCATTCCTATGATATAATAAGAAACTAAGGGCAAGGGAAATCCTTCCATAAAGTATCAGAAAAAGGGAGTACATATGGCAGCATTATACGCGATTTTATTAGGAATTTTACAGGGCATTACAGAGTTTTTGCCGGTGAGCAGCTTCGGACACACAAGCCTGATAGAAAATCTTCTGGGAATGGGGCATGAGGGGGGCATTCTTTTTGAGACGCTTCTTCATGTGGGAACGCTGGTTGCGGTATTTTCCGTCTTTCATAAGGATCTGAAGCGGATCTGGGTGGAGCTTATAGGCATGGTTATGGATATTGTAGGAAATGTATATCTTTTTGTCCATAACAAGCGAATCGGAGATTCTCTTCATTATGCAAAAATTATAAAAGGAACGTACAGGCGGCTGACTGCGCTTCTTGTGGTATCCTTTATCCCGACGGCAGTGCTTGGATATACGGCAAGAAGGCTTGTGCAGCGCACTGCGCTTTCTCCCGTTGTGCCGGGGATTTTTCTTCTTTTGACGGGAGTATGGCTTCTTGTGGTGGATTTAAGCAGGGCAGGAGGCAATAAAACACCGAAAAACTGCGGTTATGAAGACGCTATGTGGATCGGGATCTGTCAGGGGCTTTCTGTTTTTCCGGGACTTTCCAGATGCGGTCTTACAATGGGCGCAGCGCTTTTCTGCGGATTCAGCCGTAAATTTGCAGTGAAATATTCATTCCTTGTATCTGTTCCTGCTATTATCGGCGCATTTTTTGTGGAAGTGCCTCAGTTTGCGGCTGAGAGTATGAGTGTGGGAACGGGAGCCGTATATATCCTCGGTATGGCAGCTTCTGCAGTGACCGGATATTTTCTGATCCGTTTTCTTTTAAGGATCACGCAGACACTTCCATTCAAATATTTTGCATTTTACTGTTTCTTAGCGGGAATTGTGGGAATTGCATTAAACTTTGGATAAACATAATTTTATTTTCAGGGAGGGAAGCTTTTCATATGGCAGCTTCAAAGACGAACAGAAACAAAAAGAAAACAACAAAAAAGAAACAGCAGACTTCCAACGGTTTTCAGACGGAGATTATTCTTCTGGTAATTCTTGCAGCATCTATTATTCTTCTGGCAAGTGCCTTTGGAATGGGAGGAATTGTGGGAAATGCGATCAGCAGCTTCCTGTTTGGAGCAATGGGACTTCTGGCATATATATTTCCGGTGCTGCTCTTTATCGGAGCGGCATTTCTCCTTTCCAACAAAAGCAACCGCCTCGCTTACAAAAAAGTACTGGCGGGAGCGGCATTTTTTATCTTTCTCTGCGGACTTGTCCAGCTTCTGACAGAAGGATATGTACAGAGTACTACGCTGACGGATTATTATCATCTCTGTTCCGATTACCGTACGGGAGGCGGTGTGATCGGAGGGGCAATCTGTATTTCTACTACATCTGCCTTCGGTGTGGTGGGGGGATACGTTATCATTGTACTCGTTCTCCTGGTCAGTCTCATTATCATTACCCAGCGCTCCTTTTTTGAGTTTTTCTATCAGTTAATAGACAGCCTTCTGGGCTTTGTCAAAGGAAGACATGAAGAATATATGGAGGGACAGCCGGAGAGAGAATTAAAAAAAGAACTCAGGGAAAAACAGAGGCAAAAGCTTAGAGAAGAAAAAAGAGCCCGCCACATCCGGGAACTGGAAGAAGCTCTTGCCGAAGAAGAGGCTCTGGAGACAGAGGAGTTTTCAGAAGAAGAGAGAAAGCCTCAGAAACAGAAGAAAAAAAGAGGTTTTCTTGAGGGGACAAAGCTGATCCCGGATAAAGAAGAGAAAGTGGAAGAGCCGGAGGAAGAAAAAGAGGCAGCGATTGATGTACAGTCTGTGGGACAGGGAGAGATGGAGTTTCGCATTCACCGTTCAGAGCCGCAGCCGGCAGAAGAACCGGAGGAAACGTGGGAAGAGGACGGAGAGCCGGAACCGGATATTTCTTCCGAACCCGGAATGCCGGAATCTGTCTCTCCTGCAAGACAGGCGTCCAAAAATCCGAAATCCTCTCAGACAGAAATAGAGACGGGGATCCGCAATATTCAGCACGAGATAGAGAGCAGGGAGCCAAAAGAAAAAAAAGTCTATCAGTTTCCGCCTCTTAAACTTTTAAAAAGAGGAGACGGAAAAGCACAGGGAGATTCCGATGCTCATTTAAGAAAGACAGCGAAGAAGCTTCAGGATACCCTTCATAATTTTGGAGTGAATGTAACCGTCACAAATGTAAGCTGCGGTCCTACTGTAACAAGATATGAGCTGCAGCCGGAGCAGGGAGTGAAGGTGAGCAGAATCGTAGGGCTTGCAGACGATATTAAGCTGAACCTTGCAGCGGCGGATATTCGAATCGAAGCACCGATCCCGGGAAAGGCGGCAGTGGGAATCGAAGTGCCAAATAAGGAAAACAGCGCGGTTATGCTCCGTGACCTTCTGCAGTCTGAGGAGTTTAAAAATGCAAAGTCAAAGCTTTCTTTTGCGGCAGGAAAAGATATAGCAGGAAAGCCGGTGGTGACA
>URHH01000146.1 GCA_900547615.1 uncultured Blautia sp.
TGATATTTTAAAGCATAGAAAAACCACCCCGGAACTTTGGCGAGTGATGAGGTGGTAATTCTATGTTATCCTGATTCATGAGGTCAACCCCTTGTGGGCGGTTGTTCCTTTATCTATATTATAGAGCAGGTAATAAAATAATGCAATGATTTTTTGAGAGCTTGTTTCCAAGCTCTCTTTTTAACGGAGAAAAGCCTATGAATAAAGAACAAAAAGAAGTCCTGAGAAAAATCATCTACGCCGTAGAAACCGGAGGGCAGGTATACGGGCAGCAGGACTATAAGGATTTTACGGAGGCATATACAAACAGCTCTAATGAGCACGCCATCACCATAGGAGCGGGGCAGTGGTACGGACCGGAGGCAAAGACGCTGTTGCAGCGGAGCAAGAAAGCGAGCCCGGCAGAGTGGCAGCGCCTTGATACAGCCAATGTATGGGCTGATGTACAGAGTGCGGACTGGGATACTTATAACATTTCTTCCGGATCGGCAAAGGCAAAGTGCATTGTGGCACTGATTGGAACAGCAACTGGTATCAAATGCCAGGATGCTTTGCTTGATGAGCAGATGGATGTTTACGTCCGAGAAGCCGAGAACCTTGGTGTAATAGATCCGGCAGGACAGGCTATGTGTGCTAATTTCCGGCATCAGGGAGGATTGCCGGCGGTAAAACGTATCCTTACCAAGACAGATAAGCCATACACGCTGGACAGCCTGTATAAGGCTTGTCAGAGCGATACGGGTAATCAGGTGGGCGCTTACAAAAGCCGACAGAAATTTGTATATGAATCACTTAAAAAATACTTTCCGAAGGAGGGAACAGACATGGCAAACGACAAGGCAATCAATGCTTTAATCAAAATTGCAGAGGGAGAAATAGGATACCTCGAAAAGAGATCCAACAGCCAGCTTGACAGCAAGACCGCCAATGCAGGTAGTGCGAATTACACAAAATACTGGCGTGATGTATACCCGTCCTATCAGGCACAGCCCTGGTGTGCAGCTTTTGTCTCTTGGTGCTTCGAAAAGGCTTTTGGATTGGAGACGGCAAAGAAGCTTTTAAAACACTGGCCATATACATATTGCCCGACACTAGGAGATTTATTCACCAAAAATGCAAATCCAAAGGTCGGGGATATTGTTATCTTTTATCGTGGCGGCGAGTTTGCCCATACCGGCATCGTGACAGCGGTTTCTGGAGACAGATTCGAAACGATAGAAGGGAACACGTCCGGGGCGTCTGGAATCGTAGATAATGGCGGCGGAGTATGCCGAAAGAGTTATTACAACAGCAATCTGCCGGGAACCAAGTTCTGCACACCGGATTACAGCATTGTAAAAAATACGAACACCGGATCCGGAACAACATCTCAGTCGGCAGACGAAAAGAAAATGAACACAGTTGCTTACGTGGCCAGAATGACCAAGGATTGCAAATGCTACGTTGAGCCGGGCGGAGCACAGGCTAAGATGTTTCCGATGCTCAAAAAGGATGCAGTTGTGGATGTGATGCAGTATAGCAAAAACGACTCTGCCGGAAAGAAGTGGTATTTTGTGCGGATTCCGCACCCGACTGAAGAGTTTGTGTTTGAGTTTGTCCCGAATGGATATTTCAGGCAACTTAAATAAAAGCAATAAGTAAGGCAGGGGAGTAAAAATCCCCTGCCTTACTTCTGAGAAACAATAACCTTGTCGAGAGTAGTAGAAAACAACGGAATACTGTGGTAGTCAAGAAAAGATGTGCGGAAAGAAGAAAAATATAGAAAATTCGTATGTAAAAATAAAACCTCTGAAACTACGGAAAACCAATAAAGGAAAAATATTTGCATTTATAGATTAAGATTTTATAACAGATATTGTTATTTTATAACATTTCTTACCACGCCGTAAAATTAAGTAGTAAATTCTAAGTTGAAGGAGCAATGGTAGGAAATGATTAAGATTTTACTGTCAAAAAAGCTTGGGGAGATGAGACTTACTCAGGCAGATTTGGCGAGGGCAACCGGGATAAGACCTAATACCATCAATGAGTTGTACCACGAGCTCGCAGAAAGAGTAAGTCTGGAACATTTGGATTTGATATGCGAAGCGTTGGGATGCGAGCTGAACGAATTGATTATTAGGACACCAAACAAAGAATCGGTTATAACTCACACTCGCCAAGGCACTCGAAAGCCTGGCAAAAGAAGATAACCGCTGCAACGGTTCCTTCTAAATAGATAGGAAAGGATTTTATCCCTTCCTATCTATTTTGCTCTTTTAAATTATATTTCTGGTCTTCCCTGTGCATACCGAATTATTCTTGTCTGATAGTAAGTATAATCTAATCTGGAAACCGTAGTTCCAATGATTTCTGCAACGACCTCAGTTGCCAGTTTCCTTATGATGCCTGTAAATTCAACCTCAGCTCTGCAGTTCTGTTTTTTTTAGTTCTGATATATCATTTCCTCCATTAATTTCAAAACCTTGTACCGTCTATGTGAGTGTATGTTTTGTTGCTTTGCATGCTGTATATTGCTATATATAGTACATATAATTTTTGAAAAATATTCTCAATAAATTAGAAATATATTGATATAGTAGAAAATATTGATTAGAATATAAGACGTAAAGAGTGAGGCTTTGAATAGGAGATGATAGAATGATTTTTTTTACAAACCGCAAGAATGAACAAAGGAGATTTGAGTGCAATAGCCAGTATGGAAAAAACGAGCCGGTTAATTTAAAGCAAATTGATCGTATCTGCAAAGCTCTGCAGTGTAAAAGCGAAGATGTAAATAAATAAAAAGGTTAATAAGAAGGTTGATAGGAAGGCTAAGGGAGACAGCATACGTAAAATTTAACAGATGTTAAATATTGGTTGCTTTTCGCAAATATTGGAGATGCCATGCTGATCCTTTGAAAGACTTCCTGAAACGTCTTCTTTAAAGGAGATTCTATGACGATCAAGGAAATTGCCGGTCTTGCGGGAGTATCCAGCGCTGCGGTATCCAGATATATGAACGGCGGCTATATAAGCGAAGAAAAGAGAGAAAAAATACGTCAGGTGATTGAGAAGACAGGATACCGTCCCTCTGTCCAGGCGAGGACGCTCCGCACGAAAAGAGCCTGTCTGGTTGGCGTGATTGTTCCGAAGATCAATTCGGAATCTATCAGCCGCGTGACAGCGGGAATCAGTCAGGCGCTTTCGGAAAAAGGGTATCAAATGGTGTTATCGATTACAGATAATAATCCTCAAAAAGAACTGGAGGCAATGGATTTATTTGTACATTATCCTGTGGACGGGATCATTCTTGTGGGAACTGTGATCACGGGAAAACACAAAAAGGTTCTGGAAGAACTTTCTGTTCCGGTTGTGGTGATCGGACAGAAAGTAAGAGGGGTAAGCTGCGTCTACCATGACGATTACGATGCTGCGAAAGAGATGGCGCAGATGCTGGCGGAAAAAGGGAAAACCAGGATTGCCTATCTTGGAGTGACACGGGCGGATAAAGCGGCAGGCGCAGGAAGAGAGGACGGATTTGCAGCGGGGCTTCGTGAGAAAAAGCTTGTTTTTGACAGAGAGTTATACAGACAGGCGGAATTTACAATGGAATCCGGTTATGAACAGGGACGTGATCTTCTTGAGAAAAACAAAGATGTAGAGGTAATAACCTGCGCAACGGATACCATTGCAGCAGGTGTGATAGAAGCCTGCGCCGCGCTTGAAAGAAAAGAAGTGATTGTAACCGGATTTGGGGACAATCAGTTTTTAAAGGCAGTGACCGGCGGGATCCCAACGGTTCATTTCGGCTATAAAACAAGCGGTATCAAAGGGGCGGAGCTGCTTCTTGAACAGGCGGAAGAAAAAAGCCGGATTCCTGTAGAAATGAAGCTTGGATATGAAATCGTAGGCATAAAATAAGCGGAATAACAGAAAGCAGGATTCAGCATAATAAACAAAAAAGAATATAAAAAATCAGTAAAAATGCCATCTTTACAAGTGGCATTTTTTTCTGTATGATAAAAACAAGATATGAAATCGATTTCATAAAATCAAAAAGGGAAAGGAAGAAAATCATGGATTACAGGAAGACGGCAGAAGAAATTCTGCAATACGTAGGGGGAGGAAAAAATATTGTCTCTGCGGCGCATTGCGCTACGCGGCTTCGCCTTGTCATTGCGGATAACAAAAAAGCAGATAAAACAGCTCTTGAAAATATTTCCGGAGTCAAGGGCGTATTTGAGGCTTCCGGACAGCTTCAGATTATTCTGGGAACAGGAACGGTAAATAAAGTATTTGAACAGTTTATTGCTGCTGCAGGCGTTACCGCAAGTTCCAAAGCGGAGGCAAAGGAGGCGGCTGTGAAAAAGCAGAACTGGTTTATGCGGGCAATTAAGGTTCTCGGAGATATTTTTGTGCCGATCATTCCGGCTATTGTGGCAAGCGGATTTTTAATGGGGATTATGAATTCTCTGGACTTTATGAACAGCAACGGGTTCATTAATATAGATACAACAGGTTCTCTTTATGTATTTGCAAATCTTTTCAGCAACACAGCCTATGTATTTTTGCAGATTTTAATTGCGTTTTCTGCTGCAAAGGCATTCGGAGCAAATCCGTATCTTGGAGCGGTCATCGGAATGATCATGATAAATCCGTCCCTTCAAAATGCCTACACAGTTGCAACGGAAGGCGTACAGGCAACACAGTCTGTATTTTTCGGATTGTACGACATTGATATGGTAGGGTATCAGGGGCATGTAATTCCCGTTGTCATTGCCGTATGGCTTATGTCTGTAATTGAGAAAAAGCTTCATAAAATAGTGCCGGAGGTATTAGACCTTTTTGTGACTCCTCTCGTCAGCGTTTTTGTTACGGGCTATCTTACTCTGGCAGCGATCGGACCTGTTTTTGTCTGGGCAGAAAATGCAGTTCTTGACGGAATCCAGTGGCTTTTAACGCTTCCTTTTGGACTGGGAAGTCTTGTGATGGGAAGCCTTTATGCACCTACGGTTGTAACGGGAATCCATCAGATGTATACAGCCATTGATCTCGGGCAGATTGCTCAGTATGGCGTTACATTCTGGCTTCCTCTTGCAAGCGCCGCGAATGTGGCACAGGGAGCTGCTGCTCTTGCAGTCGCATTAAAATCAAAAGATAAAAAAGTGAAATCTCTTGCGCTTCCGTCTTCTTTAAGCGCGTTTATGGGAATCACGGAACCTGCAATTTTTGGTGTGAATCTTCGGTTCTTTAAGCCGTTCCTTGCTGGCTGTATCGGCGGTGGCTGCGGCGCCCTTTATGCTTCTATTGTACATCTGGGAGCGAAAGGAACCGGCGTGACCGGCATTTTCGGTGTGCTTCTCTGTCTGGATACGCCGGTTCAGTATTTGATTGAAATGGCAATAGCAGTCGGTGTTGCTTTTGTTGTCTCCTTTATTCTTTACAAAGATAAGAATGATACAGTAAAACCTGCACAGAATGAACCGGCAGGAATGCCTGCAGCTTCAGAAAATGTAAAGACAGAAAAAGATTGTTCGAATGATACGGAAATGCAGGAAACAGAAATTCTTACAAGTCCGGTAAAAGGACGCGTCATTCCGGTTTCTCAGGTAAAGGACGATACATTTGCAGAGGAAATTCTGGGAATGACAGTTGCGATTGAGCCGGAGGAAGGAACGATTAAAGCTCCCTGTGACGGAGAAATCTTAAATATTTACGAGACAGGCCATGCAGTTTGTATGGTGACAAAGACGGGAGCGGAGATTCTGATCCACGTTGGAATTGATACAGTAAAACTGAACGGAAGAGGTTTTAGGAAAATGGTATCAGACGGAATGAAGGTTCATGCGGGAGATGTTCTGATTGAAATGGATATGGAAGAAGTAAAAGAAGCGGGATATGAAAGAACCACTATGATGATCCTGACAAATGAAGATGAGACAGAAGGAAAGAAACTTTTAGTTGAAAACGCAGAATCGGGAACACCCGTGATGGAGTTGAGGAAAAAATAATATGAATGCTTTGACAAGAGATTTACGGAAGCTTGTGGAAAAAACAGAAAAAGAGGCGGCGCATTATGACCGATTCCGCCAAAAAAAAGGTACAT
>URHH01000147.1 GCA_900547615.1 uncultured Blautia sp.
AAAAAAGAAACGAAAAAAACTTTTGATCCTGTTTCTCTCACAGTCAGCGTAGTGGGGGACTGTACCCTTGGCACAGACGAAACCTTTGATTACAGCACCAGCTTAAACGCTTATTTTGACAATTACGGAAGCTCCTATTTCCTTCAAAATGTAAAACCAATTTTCTCTGCTGATGATCTGACTATCGCAAACTTTGAAGGAACGCTTACAGAATCTGATGCAAGAGAAGACAAAACCTTTGCATTTAAGGCTCCTGCCTCTTTTGCAAAAATTCTTACCGACGGAAATGTGGAAGCAGTCACAACTGCCAACAATCACAGCCACGACTATGGCGAACAGGGCTTTACAGACACTTTAAACGCGCTGGACGCAGAGGGGATCACGCATTTTGGCTATGACGAAACAGCCGTGATGGATATTAAAGGTGTAAAAGTCGGACTTGTGGGTATTTACGAGCTGAAAGACCATATGGAACGCGCCCAGCAGGTGAAAGATAATATTGCAAAAGTAAAAGAAGAAGGCGCGCAGCTTATTATTGTTATCTTCCACTGGGGAAATGAAAAAGAAGAAGTCCCTGACAGCAATCAGATGGCTCTCGGACGCCTTGCCATTGACGAGGGCGCTGACCTTGTATGCGGTCATCACCCTCACGTTCTTCAGGGTATTGAAACATACAAAGGAAAAAATATTGTATACAGTCTCGGGAATTTCTGCTTTGGCGGGAACAGCGCTCCAAGCGACATGGATTCCATGATTTTCCAGCAGACCTTTACGATCACCGAAGACGGCGTACAGGCGGATAACGTAACAAACATTATCCCCTGCTCCATCTCTTCCGAGTATGGATATAACAATTACCAGCCTACTCCTGCAGAAGGCGAGGAAGCCCAGAGGATCAAAAATAAAATTGAAGAAAGAAGTGCGATGATTCCCGTGAGCGAATCATAATACAGCGCGGAAAAGCCGGCAGCACCTCTGATAATTCAGTCAGGCATCTGCCGGCTTTTTCTTATTTTTTCTCTGTTTTCTTAAAGCTCCGCGATACGGCTCACTCCCACATAAATTTCCTGTATTTTATACCAGGTGGGATAATCTGTAATCCCTGTCTGGGGCAGACCGAAAATCCCCTGAAATTCCCGAACTGCCTCTTTTGTGGCAGGTCCGTAAATGCCGTCTGCATTGATTGTGGGAAGCGCAGGATATGCTTCTGCAATAACATTTAACTGCTCCTGGATCTGGCGAACCTTATTGCCGGACGAGCCGATATTCAGGTCATATCCCGGCCAGGAGGACGGGATTCCGGAAACCTCTTCCGCCACATTGATGTACATATCATTTCCGTAGAAACTTCTTATGATCTCAATGGGCGAATATCCTCTGTCTCCAAGCTCTTTACTTCCCCACTGGGTCATCCAGCCTCTGTCCCGGCATTTTACTCTGTTTCCGTCACAATACTGAGTCAGAATAGGCTGCCGCACATTGGGCCTGGAAAGATAATTTTCAAACAGCTCATCTACAATCCTGTCTATAGTGTCAAATATATTTCTGCCCCGTATCCACTTGTGGTCGTAGGCGGTGGAGGAGGTTATGGTAAAATCATATCCTTTATTCCGGTACCACTCCGTATAAACCCGGTTTAAGGTAAACGACATGATCGCCAGCACATTGGCGCGTATGGTATCGTCCGGCCATGTAGCATAAATTTCACTGCTTGCCACATTTTTAATATAGTCCCTGTACCGCACATAAAAATTCCGGGCGCTGTTATCTCCCACGGGACCGTCATGCACAACTACAAATTCCGGAATTACAACACGGCTCAGAACAATCTCTCCCGATTCACTGACCGGCTTAATTTCCGCTTCTTCAATCTTTGGCGGATATTCTCCAAACAAAGTATGCGGACCAATTACAATGCGGCTGTATCCCGATCCTTCCTCTTTTCTTGGCTCTATTCGAATTGCCTGTTTTGCCAGAACATCAGGAAGCACCTCCGTTCCCGATGTCTCTCCGTTTGCAAATCCCTCCGCTTCCACCTGTATGGTATACTCTGCGTAAGGCTGTTCCTCCACAGGCTCCATGCTGTAATCAAGGGGCGGCGTTTTCATATCAAGAACAGGGGTTTTTCCGGATTCATCTGTGCGAAGCTCTTCTACGGTACTTTCCGGATCTCCGGAATAGGAAATCCTTACCACCGCATTTTCAACAGGTCTGCCGTCCTCGCTGTTTACCACCGTGATCTGAAGCTGGCCTTTATCTACATTTTCCTGCTGCATGCGCATTTTTGACTGATACATACAAAACCTCTTATATGCTTTCATATCATTTTATGCAGGCAGAAAAAATTCAGCACAATTATGATGTCGTCTTTACAGGAGCTTCATCTTCCCTTCCATCAACGAAATTTATATACATCTCTTCCTCCGGTATTTTCTCCATGCAACTGCGGATATGCGGCCATATTTTACTGATTTTCTCCTCCGGGATTCCCCAGATAGCTGCACTTGAACCGACGCAGTGCATAAACATATCTACCGGATCATACTTTTCAGGATACTCACACATCATACGCAGACACCCGGTAACAAAACCATAGGCAGAAGAAAAGGCAAGCTGTGAAATATTCTTTTTTTCCCAGAACGCACCCCACATAGCTTCGTAGATGGTATAATAAAAATACGTCATGTCCTTTTTTCCGGTGTATACCGGGTAATCCATACATATTTGAAGCTGAAAACGACGCAGCTTTTCGTCCTCATGAATTTTTTTCCAGAAAATGCACATAGCCAGCAGATACTGATACTGCGGTTCTATACAGTACCGCTGCGCAATATTTTTAAAACCAATTATATACTCCCATTGCACTTCATAACGCATATCCTCTTTTGACGAAAAATGATAATATAAAGTGCTGCGATTCACATGAGCAAGGCGGCATATGTCAGAATAAGAAGTTTCGTGGTATCCCTGTTCGTAAAAAAGCCGCTTACATACCTGTATAATTCCTTTGCGCGTAAACATTCCGTTTTCATAATGTCCCATCTTTATACCTCAAATAAATTCCAACAAATTAATACTTTTGTTTGATTTTATGCAATATAACCAGTTTTCATTAACTTTTTTCAGTTTATATTGTAGCATATTATCAACATTAGGTCAATCAAACGGTTTCAAAACCGTCTTTTCATCTAAAATTTCCACTGAGATTTCCGAGAACCGTTTTCCGTTCCGGACAGTCTCAGCGTACAAAGGAGGAATAGTATGGAAACAAACAAACTGTATCAGAAAAAATATGACGCTTTTCAAAAGGCTGTCAACCGCCAGGAAGGTCCTTACGTGCCTACCGCTATAACAAATAACGGCGGCGGTCTGTTCTGGGACGGAAAAACTGTTTTTGATGTGGCAGGAAATCCCGATGCATACGCAAAGGCAATTACCTCTTTTCTTGATGAGATGTGGGTAGACGCCAATGTCCTGTCCGGTCTGACCACAACACCGCGCCTGAATACGGTCTTTCCTACCTCAGAAAACCGTTTCGCGGCAGACGGTACGCTGACCCATCTTCAAAATCCTATGATGAAACCGGAAGAATACGATCAGCTTATTGAAAACCCGAAATCCTTCATTGCCAATGTGCTTCTCCCGAGAAAATATCCTTATCTCTATGAAAGCCGTGAAAAGACAAAAGAAATTTGAAAAACCTACGCAGAGGAAATGGCAAATGGATTTGTCGGGCAGATGAATCATACTCATAAATATCTTACAGAAGTTTACGGCGTTTATAATTGTGTAAATATGGGCTGTATGATCAACACACACCGCTTGATCATCTTTTTGATTATTTCCGGGGATTCCGGGGTACTCTTACAGATTTGCGCCGCCAGCCGGAGAAGGTTCAGGCTGCACTCGATGCTATCTGGGAATACAAAAATGCCCCTGTGACAGCCGTTCCGTATAACGCTTCTCTTGGCTTTCCGTTCCAGCCATGCCACATTCCGGCATATTTAAGCCCGAAGCAGTTCCGGGAACTGTACTGGCCATATGAAAAGAGACTGATTGAATGGGTATCCTCTGCAGGAGGAAAAATTTTCCTTATTATGGAAGGACGATGGGAAAATATTATGGACTGCTTCCTGGACGCTCCCAAGGATTCCCTTGTACTGGCTGTGGATGACGACGATATTTTCAAGGTTCACGAAATGCTCGGAGAACATCAGATTATCTGCGGCGGTCTGAAGCTTGCGGATACCCGTCTGAAAAAATTTGACGATATTAAAGACAGCATCAAACGTGTTATTGATACCTGCGCTCCCGGAGGCGGATTTATCTTCTCCACAGATAAAAACTTTGTAACCCCGGGCGATATAAACCCGACCTTAGTCGAATGCTTTAACTTTGCACACGAATATTCAAGCAAATAATCAAAAGGAGGTTTTTCATATGACAAATCAGGAATATCTGGATTCTATCGCAGCAGAACTGATGGAAGATACCGAATGGGAACTGCCTCCTGAGCTCCGTATTTTCCTTACGAATAATCTGGAGTGGGGTCTGTTGGGATTATAACAGAAGGAGGCAGTAAAATGATTACTCTCTGTATTGACTCTCCAAACGCTGCGCTTCTGGCACGGATTCTGGAAGAGGGACATGTAAAAAAACCGGGTATGGTAAATTCCGTCAATGAAGAAGGAACAAAATGCGAAACAATCTTTCCCCTGATTGCCGGTACGTCGTGGGAGGTCATCGGACTGGCATGTGACCAGGACGGAATTCCCGCCGATCCCGTAAAAAAAGCAGATATTGCCAAACGTATTATTGATAAAGCAGATAAATATGGTGTAGCTCTGAATCAGCTTCATATCGATCCCTGTGTTATGGCTCTCGCAACCATGCCAGGCGCTATGGAGGATTTCTGCCGCTGTATTGAAGATATTCACTCTTATGCACCGGAAGTAAAAATTACCGGCGCAATTTCCAATATCAGCTTCGAAATGCCTGCCAGAAAATATGTCAATATGAACTGTATGGCCTACGCAATCAAAGCCGGTCTGGACAGTGCTATCATAGATCCCTGTTCTCAGGATATGATGGGAACCATTTATGCCTGCGAAGCGCTGTGCGGCAGAGACCGGGGCGGTCGTAAATACAACCGCGCTTATCGTCAGGGAAAATTCGGACAGAAAAAACTGTAAAGGAGATTTCATATATGATTAATTTTGATAAACTGGCAAATGCTATGGGAGAACTTGATGAAGATGTTGTTCAAGAAGAAGTCAGATCGGTTACTACAGCCGAAGAAGCCAATCAGGCAATGGAAGCCTGTCAGGCAGGCATGAATACAGTCGGCAGACTCTTTGAAGAAGGAGAATACTTTGTAGGTGATCTGATTTTTGCCGGCGAGCTTATGACTGATGCAGTAGAGGTTCTCAAACCGCTTCTTGCTTCCTCAGAAAGCACCGGAACAAAAACAAAAATGATTCTCTGTACCGTCAAAGACGACCTGCACGACATCGGCAAAAATATAGTCCGTTCCATGCTGGAGGCAGGAGGCTTTGAAGTACTGGATCTTGGTATCGATGTTGCTCCCGAAAAAATCATCGAGACAGCCAAAGCAGAAAATATCCACATCGTTGCTCTTTCCGGTGTTCTCACACTTGCTCTTGATTCCATGCGCAAAACCATTGCCGCATTTAAAGAAGCCGGTATGGACGATGTAAAAATCATCATTGGCGGATGTCCTGTCACAGAAGATGCCGCAAAATCTATGGGCGCAGACGAGTGGGCATACAGTCCGCAAAAAACTGTGAAAGTCTGCTCAGAGTGGGCAGCAGAACTCAGCGCATAAATCCAGCCTGTTTTCCGGGACTGCCGCAAAAGGAATGTATCCATCTGCGGCGGTCCCGTCTTTTCATACTCCATAGGAGGTAATGCCATGTATAAGCTAACAGTTCTGCCACACTGCATCAGCTGCCATGTTTTGCCCGGTTCCACGATCATGGCAGGGCCGCGGAGCCAACCCATATTTTTTTAACTTCAGCAGGCTG
>URHH01000148.1 GCA_900547615.1 uncultured Blautia sp.
GTGTGCATGAGGTGTGGAACCCATACCTGCCTCATTGGAAAAAAGTCCTCTTGCAACACCGAAACGCATTGCCTTCTGAACTGTAATTCCAAGAGCTCCGCCTGCCATTGCCTGCGGATTAAATGCCATTACAAAAATCTGTTTAAAAGCAAGACCCACATCGCTTCCGCACATACATAAGATCACGGCGCAGCCGACAATATAAAACAATGCCATAACAGGAACAATTTTCTCTGTCACCCAGGCAATTCTCTTTACACCGCCGATAAAAATCACGGCCGCCACAACTGCCACGCAGATTCCCACGATCAGAGGATTTACTCCAAACGCATTGTGGAAGGAGTCCCCGATAGAATTGGACTGCACCATATTTCCCATGAATCCCAGCGCCAGAATAATGGCAACTGAGAAAAAGCCAGCCAGAAATTTTCCGAATTTCCCTTTAAACACTGCCTTTATGTAGTAAACAGGACCACCTGTTACAACTCCGTCTACCACTTTTTTCGTATGCTGCGCCAGAACTGCTTCTGAGTAAATGGTCGCCATTCCGAAAAATGCGGAAACCCACATCCAGAAAATCGCTCCCGGTCCTCCGGACGCAATGGCAGTTGCCGCTCCTGCAATGTTCCCGGTTCCCACCTGGGCTGCAATAGCTGTAGTAAGAGCCTGAAAAGAGCTTAACCCCGCCCCGTTTGAACCTCCGTTTAAAGAAAAATTTCCAAACAGTGCTTTCATTCCCGTACCAAATTTTCTCACCTGGATAAAACGCAGGCGAAAAGTAAAATAAATTCCTGTTGCAACCAGAAGGTACATCAGAAGATTATCCCATAACAGAGTGTTTACACTGCCCACGACAGAATCCAAAAAATTCATGACTGCTTCCATGTCCTGATTCTCCTTGTTTTTTATTTTCGTAAATTACCACGGTAATGCGAGCGCTGCAAACTTATTATATGCGATGTAAAATAGAATGTCAACAACTTTTTCTTTCTGTTGCGAACTTTTGTCTTTATATTGCGGACATGTAATTCAGACAATCTGACGTCATCTCTGTAATTTACATCATCACAAAAAAAGAAGGCACTGACAAAATGAATGTCAGAATGCCCTCTGTCTGTATCTCGTATTTATACTTCCTCACTGCCGGAAATTTTCGTTTCTGTATCCCCGAATTCCTCCGTTTTTTCTGTCTCCCTGGAAACTGTCTCCTCAGATTCTTTTGTTTCTTCCATCTCTCCGGAAACCGATTCCTCTTCCTGCTGCGGCTTTTCTTTTTTGTCCTCACATGCCGTTCCGCAGAAAGGACAGAAAAATACTTCTTTGTCTATTGTGTGATGACAGGACGGACAGATTTTCTGCCCTGCTTTTCCTGCTGCTGAACCTTTCAGTTCATGTATCTTACTTACATGTCTGCTTATTTCTCCGCAGATACCTGCAATTTCATCATCGACAGACTCTCCGCCTTCGTACCGCTTGTAAATAATGCCGCCCAGTCTCTCCATTGCTTTGGAAACAACACGCTCCTCAGCAGAAATCTGGTTGCGAAGCTTCTGTACCTCATAGAAGTTTTCTGCTTTTTCGCTTAACTCCCTTGCTGTCCTTGAGATTGTCTCCCCAAAGCTGTCAAAAAAATCGTTTGCCATTTCCTTCTCCAGTCTCCTTTCCTACTGCTGTTCCTCCAGAAGAGGCACTTCCTGTCCTCTCAGAAGAATTCTCGGCCCTCCTGTCCCTTCAATATACTCTTTTGTTATAATGACCTCTCCAATGGAATCGTCCTTTGGAATCTCATACATAATATCGAGCATATACTCCTCCAGAATCGCCCGAAGAGCCCTCGCTCCTGTTTTCTTCTCAAGAGCCTTTGCTGCGATGGCATGGAGCGCTCCGTCCTCAAATTCCAGTTTTACCTCATCAAGAGCCAGAAGCTTCTGATACTGTTTTAAAATCGCATTTTTCGGCTCTTTTAAAATCTTCACGAGCATATCCTCTGTAAGACCGTTTAAGGTAAAGATAATGGGAAGACGCCCGATAAACTCCGGAATCATTCCAAAAGCGCGAATATCGTCTACTGTCACCTTCTCAAGAAGATGCGGATCATTATCATACTTGTCTTTTAAGTCTGCATAAAAACCGATGGACGCCTGTTTATTCAAACGCTCCTTAATAATGTTTTCCAGATCCGGAAACGCTCCGCCGCAGATAAAAAGAATATTCCTTGTATCTACTGTCGTCATGGGAACCATCGCATTTTTACTGTTTGCACCGATGGGAACCTCCACCTCACTTCCCTCAAGAAGCTTCAGCATTCCCTGCTGCACTGCCTCTCCGCTTACGTCTCTCTGGTTTGTATTTTTCTTCTTTGCGATCTTGTCTATCTCATCAATAAAGATAATTCCGTGTTCTGCTTTTTCCACATCGTTATCTGCAGCTGCAAGAAGCTTGGAAACTACGCTTTCAATATCATCTCCGATATAGCCAGCCTCTGTGAGAGAGGTTGCGTCTGCAATGGCAAGCGGCACATCAAGAAGCTTTGCAAGGGTTTTTACAAGATACGTCTTGCCGCTTCCGGTTGGTCCGATCATAAGCATATTTGACTTTTCGATTTCGATTTCGTCCATTGTATTGGTAGCCACACGCTTATAATGGTTATACACAGCTACTGACATTACTTTTTTCGCGTATTCCTGTCCGATCACATACTCGTCAAGCGTTGCCTTGATCTTGTGCGGCGCCGGAATATTTTTAAGGTCGAGAACCGGCTTATTTTCCTCCTCCTTTTTCTTCTTCACCTTTTTAGGCTTTGCAGTAGGAGGCTGTAAATTACTTAAATCTATCATGCTCACATTCGGCATATTCATAAGGTCTGCATAATTAAAGTTTCCGTTATTTATCTGTGTATTCATGCTGTCAAAGCTCTTCTGCATACAGTCTGTACAGATATGTATATTATTGGGGAGTTCGATCATTCCTTTACACTGACTCTCCGGTCTGCGGCAGAGGAAGCAGAAATTTTCATATTCATCTTTATCATTATCCTGTTCATTCTCCCCTGCTGCTTCTGTTAATTCTTCTTTATCATCAAACTGGTCTCCCATGATAACTCCTTTCTTATCCTTCTGATATGTCACATTATATCACAATATATCTTTCTGTTAAAATAAACTTTTCATAAATAAAATACTTTTATGTCTCTTCGCCAAAAAATGAGGTGCTTTACACACCCCATTTCCTGTATTGTTCTTATTCCTGAGGACGTATTCCAAGCGTTACTTCCACTGTAATGTCTTTATACTCTCCGTCATCTGCTCTTGCAACAACAACCTCAACTGTTTCGCCTGACTCGTAATATTGCAGTTTATCTATTAAATCCTGATTTCCTGTTACTTTCTGACCGTCCAGTTTTTCAATAATATCTCCCTTTTTGATGCCGGCTGCTTCTGCTGCCTCTCCCGGAACCGTCTCTGTAACAAAAGCGCCGGAAGGCATATTATACATCTGGCTTACTTCTGAAGGAAGATCCTGCACGCTTACGCCGAGATATGCCGTTTTATCTGAATCCACTTTATCTCGTGTCTTCCGGTTCATTAAATCTTCCAGAATCGGCTGCGCCTTGGAAATCGGAATGGCATATCCCATACCTTCCACTGCATTATCTGCATATTTGGCAGAGTTGATCCCAATCACCTCTCCCTTCATGTTAAGGAGCGCTCCACCGCTGTTTCCCGGATTGATCGCTGCATCTGTCTGGATCAGTTCCGTATTGGTACCCTCGTCTGTGGCAATGCTTCTGTTTAAAGCGCTCACCCAGCCTGAGGTAACAGACTGACCATATCCAAGAGCATTTCCGATTGCCACGACCTGTTCTCCAACTATAAGTCCGTCTGAATTTCCGAGCTGCGCGATTTTAATTTCGCTTAAGGTGTCTTCCGGAATATCGCTCTTTTTCACAGCCACAACTGCAAGGTCATTCTCCTCATCTGTTCCCTTGATCTTCGCAGACACTGCGTCTTCTACGTTAATATCTCCATCGCCGCTTGCCAGATTCTGTGTTTCTTCCTCTGCATTTACTACGTCTTTTCCAATAAAGCATACGCTCAATGTAGTAGCTCCTGCTACTACGTGATTATTGGTAGCGATCAAAAGCTCATCGTCATTTTCTCCCACAATAATACCGGAACCGCTTCCTGCACTCTGATACTGCTGTGTTCCATATCCAAAAATCCCAAAATAATCTGGGATTTCCTGTACGCTCACAGAAGTAATAGCAACAACGGAAGGCATGGAAGCCTCTGCTACATCAGCAACCGAATAAGCCGTTCCTGATATGCGGTTTTCTTCGGAAACGCCGCTGTCTTCCTGAAGAACTTCCGTATTTGCAATGGGCTCTTCCTCCTCTTTTACAATCGTTCCCATGCCGAAAAATACGCCGCCTGCCACAACACCAAAAATCACCGCCAGAAGTGCTGCACAGCCTGCCTTTTTCCAGAAACCGCCCCCGCTGTTTCTGTTTTTGGGCGGTCTTGGAGGATTTCCGTTTCCGCCTGCTCCGCTCTGATTTCCATGTACCTGATAATATCCGTATCTTGGAGGAACGGAATCCTTCTGTCCGGGCTCACCTCGCCTCTGCGCTTCCTGATTTCCATATCTGCCGAAGTCTGAAGCATTCTGAGATTCCGGGTTATATCTGGAGTACGGGTGTGTCATAGGCTTTGTCCCTTCCCGTCTCTCACCGGATTGTGTATTCTGCCCGTTTGGAATACTTTGCGCGTTCTGTGCACTTTGATCATTCTGTATATTTTCTTTATTTTCATCTGCTCCCGGGCTTCCTTCTGCCTGTCTGTTCTCAGGCTCCCATTTTCTTTCGTCACTCATGGACTTTACTCCCTTCTATCTGAACATAATATCTTCGTTTTTATAAAACCAGTTTACCAGTGAATTGTGTTCAAAATGTGATAAACTTTGAAAATAATTATGTTCTGACGAAGCTTATCTCTTCTTCCAGTACGCTTTGTTCATGGTCGCCCACAACACAATTCTGCGGGGAAGATTTTTATATCTTTTTCCCATAAAATATCCGATATACTTAAATCCGCTCTGAAAAAAAAGTTTCGGAAGAAGCCAGAATTTTCCTGCCTTCACAAGAATTCCCGCTGTTTTTTTCACAAGACGGAGCCCTTCTCCCTCAGAAGGAACATCCTGGAATATTTCCGGGTGATCCGCCTGGGATACACCCAGATCAAAATTCCTGTGAAGCTGCTGCAGACACGTATAATTATGAGAATGCACCACCTTCGCATCAGCGGCATAGGCAATGCCGTATCCTGCTTTCACCATATTTCCCGCACAGATCATATCTTCATTAAAAATCGCCCTGTCCACAAAACCGCCTGCTTTGTCATAGGCTTCTCTTCTGTACGCCGCGCAGACATTAGAACAGAAAAATGTTTTAATCCCATAAACAGGCATATCCTTTTCTGTTTTGATGCAGGAGGTTTCCGGATAATTAAAACTTCTTGTACACTTTTCCAGAAAGCTGCAGTCCTCTCTGGGAAGCTGTCTTGCATAGGCAGCCCCCACACTTTCCCGCTCCAGAATGGGCTTTATAAGATTTCCAATGAGAAATTTATCGTAAGGAACTGCATCCTGCGTCATAAATACAAGAATGCCGCCATCTGCCAGAGCTGCTCCCGCCATTCTCGTTCCACCATGATCAAACTCGCTCTTTTTGATGTGGTGAACTTCTGTCTCCGGATAAAGCGCTTCCCACCGGGCATCCCAATATTCTTCCTCTGTATTCATAATAATCACTTTATCCGGCTGATATTCCTGATTTTTAAGCCCTTTTAACAATTCGGGAAACTCTCTTCCCGGGCGATATGTGGGAATGATCACATTTACTCTTGTCTTTTCCATTTATTTTCTCCTGTCGAAAAAAGGACCATCTTTTCAGATGCTCCTTTTTTGCTGTTATTATTTACTGATACACTAT
>URHH01000149.1 GCA_900547615.1 uncultured Blautia sp.
TTAGTACAGTTTTGCCATTTCTTCAATATTATCAGAATTAAATTCCATTGGCTCGCCGAGAACGATTTCTGTACCGCCGTCGTCAGCCTCTGTGATTGTGTAATCGCCAAGATCGCCTGCTGTAAATGTCTCGTCTACTGCACCTGTAATATCTTCGCTGATAAGCGCGCTTGTTGCATATGCGCTGAGTTTTCCAAGCCCCTGCATATCCCACAGATAGAAGTACGGGCAGGAGTGTTCATCGTCTGCACCTGTGTACTCGATCATCTCAGACGGAAGTCCAAGACCTGTTAATTTACAGGAAGAACCATTGTCCTGAAGATATTTTGCAGCTGCTGCAATACCTACTGTTGTAGGAGCGCAGATTACTTTCAGGTCCGGATATTTCTCAAGAAGAGCAGCTGTCTGGTCTGTAGATTTCTGAGGCTCGTCATCTCCGTAAGCTACTTCTACAAGTTCCAGTTTGCTGTATTTGTCATCTTCTTCCATAATCTTCTTCATGGCGTCGATCCATGCGTTCTGGTTTGCAGCCTGGGAGGTAGCGGAAAGAATTGCCCACTGTCCTTCTCCTCCTGTAATATCAAGAACTGCGTCCATAAGAGCCTGTGCAACTGCTACAGTACCTGCCTGATTGATAAATACCTGACGGCTGTCTTTATTCGGTGCGGAGTCAAAAGAAGCTACCTTGATTCCTGCATCCATTGCTTCTTCCAGTTTTGCCTGAAGAGCGTTCACGTCGTTTGCTGCAATACAGATTGCATCAAAATCCTGAGAAATCAGGTTATCAAGAACTTTAATCTGAGCGTCTGCTGTTGCTGTTTCCGGATACACAACTTCCACTGTGCCGCCTTCTGCCTCAACTGTTTCCTGGAAAGACTTTGCCGCTACCTCAAAGAAAGCGTTTCCTGCTGATTTTCCAACAAGTGCGATTTTCTGGTCGTCTGCCACGCCTGCCATAACAGGAGATGCTGCTCCGAGAATCATAGTTCCGCAAAGAAGTGCGCTGATAATTTTTTGTTCATGTCTTTTCCTCCCTTAGATTTGGAATTTTTTATTTGCAACTGCCGCGTCTCCCGGCAGTCAACAACCCTTTTTATTTACTTTTGTCAATCTACTTTTTTGCTTTTTACTGCTGTTTTAATTTGTCCGATTATATTCGGAAGCGCAACTGCACCGATAAGAAGCAGTCCGAGGATCAGAAGGATCACCTGTGCGTGAACGTTCTGCTGTCCAAGTCCCACACGAAGACATACGATAATGAATGCGGAAATAATGCCTCCTGCAAGATTTCCTTTTCCTCCTGTGGAGGAGATTCCTCCGAATACAGCCATTGCAATAGCGTCCATCTCAAATCCGTTTCCTGTTGTTGTGTTCGCACCGTAAGAGGTTGCCACAATAAACAGAGCACAAAGGCCGGAAAAAGCTCCCATCACGGTATAAATAATAAAGCGGATTTTCTGTACATGGATTCCGGAATAATATGCTGTCAAACGGTTTGTTCCGATCGCATATACTTTTCGTCCGAATGTGCTTTTTCCGAGTATCACTGCTGCGATGATCGCAAGAATCAGTACAAGGAATAAAATATAGGGAATATCGCCAAGCTTGCCTGCCATTGCCCGGAAACCGTCTGTATTTGATGCGGAAATACTTCCGCCGCTTCCAAGTGCGATCTCGGCAATTCCCCTGAAAATAATCTGTGTCGCAAGGGTGACGATCATCGGAGGCAGTTCCTGAAATTTTGTAAGGATAAAGCCGTTCACAGCCCCGCAGAGCGTTCCCACAACAAGCGCTGTCACAATAACTGCCGGGAACGGCGCTCCTGTATTGCACACCATACAGCTTGTCGTTGCAGAGAGACATACAATGGCTCCTACGGAAATGTCAATTTCTCCGAGAACAAGAATATATGCCATAGGAAGCATGAGAAATACTTCTGCCAGATAAACCGGCATCTGTCTGAGGAGACTTTTTACATTATAAAATTCTGAGAAGCTGGCGCAGAAAATATTGACCAGGATAAACAGGATCACAAGAATCCCTTCCCAACTGAAAATCATCTGTTTTATCGGATTCTGCGGCACATTATTAATACTTCTTCCTGATTTTCCAGCCATGTTTACATCTCCCTTCTCTTTAATGCGTTTTTATCTGCAATACGCTGTAATACTACGTTTACAACGACTACTACAAGAATCAGGACTCCCTTGATGGTATTCTGCCACAAAGCGTCAAATCCCACAAGAGGAAGAGCCTTTGCGATAGTTGCAAGAATGAGAGAACCCAAAAGCGCTCCGATCACGCTTCCTCTTCCTCCGCTCATGCTGACGCCACCGATCACGCAGGCTGCAATTACGTCCATCTCGCCGCCCTGCTGCATATCCGGCATAGCGGAAGCATAGACAGATACCTGAAGCGCTCCGCCAAGACCTGCAAGAAAGCCCATGATCACATATACCATCATCTTGATATTTTTTACATTAATACCGGAAACCTCCGCTGCGGAAGCGTTGCTTCCCACTGCATAAATCTTTCTGCCGGTTCGCGTCCATTTCATAAAGAAATAGAAAAATACATAGCAGAGGATAATCACCCAGATCACACAGTTGATTCCCAGAAATTTCGTTGTCGCAAAATCCTTAAAGCTTCCAAGAGCCGCCGCTCCTGCCCACTCTCCGCCGTTTGATACAAGATAGCCCATTGCACGGAACACATACATAAATCCCATTGTCGCAATGATCGGCGGTACATTCGCTCTTGAGATTACAAGACCTACAAGAAGTCCGCAGGCAGTTCCGATCGCAATAGAAATCAAAAATGCAAGAACAGGACTTGTAATCACTTCATATTTTAAAAGCATACCAACGGACATACCGGAAAGCGCCAGTGTGGACATAATGGAAATATCAATTCCTCCCACAAGCATAACGCAGAGCATACCAAGCGCCATAACCATCGTAACGGCATTATTTTTCAGCATGTCCATAATGGACTTCGGTGTGAGAAAGGACGGGCTGATGACCGTTACCACTGCAAAAAGCAGAATCAGGATTCCCACAAGAAGGATCTCACGGGAGCCTGTAATTTTCTTTAAAGCCGATTTCTTATCCATTATTTACTCCCCTTTCCAGTTCCTTTTTCCATAGCCAGCTCAAGGATACGCTCCTGTGTTGCCTCATCTCTCTCCAGTTCTCCTGTTTTTCTGCCATTGCACATAATCATGATCCTGTCTGCCATTCCCAGGATTTCCGGCATTTCAGAAGAAATCAGAATGATGGCATAACCTTTCTGTGCCAGTTCTCCCATAATCGCATAGATTTCTGCTTTTGCGCCTACGTCAACTCCCTTTGTAGGTTCGTCCATAATAACGACCTTCATTTCCTGACTGAGGGCTTTTGCAACGACAACCTTCTGCTGGTTTCCTCCTGATAAAGAGCTTGCCGGCTGAAAAATATCAACAGCCTTTGTATCTACCTCTTCAAGAAGACGTTTTGCCAGATCTCTCTCTATCTTTTCATTATTTAAGCCGTATTTAGCGTATTTTCCCATTGTAGGAAGAGTTACGTTTCTTCCAAGTCCCCAGCTCATAATAAGACCTTCCTTCTGCCTGTCTTCCGGAAGAAGAATGATTCCTTTTTCCATTGCGTCAGAAGGCTTTCGTATATGTACTTCCTGACCTTCCAGGTATACGTGCCCTTCATCGGGACGGGTAATGCCGCAGATAGCTTCCACAACCTCTGTTCTTCCTGCTCCTACAAGACCGGTCAGACCGAGGATTTCTCCTGCGCGGACAGAAAAAGAAATATTTTTAAAGTATCCGGTTCTGGAAAGTCCCTCCACACGGAGCATTTCCTCTCCCGGCGTTACCTCCGGTTTCGGGAACAGATCTGTGATCTCGCGTCCTACCATCGCCTTGATTAAATCTGCATTTGTGATGCCGTCCACATCGTAAGTCCCAATATACTGGGAATCACGGAATACCGTTACTCTTGAAGCAAGACGGTACATATCTTCAAAGCGGTGAGAAATAAAAATAATAGAAACTCCATCTTCTCTTAATTTATCTACAAGTGTGTAAAGTTTTTCTGATTCTGACCTTGTAAGCGCCGCTGTAGGCTCATCAAGGATAATAATTCTCGCGTGTGTGGACATTGCCTTTGCAATCTCTACCATCTGCTGCTGCGCCACGCTCAAGGTTCCCATTTCTGCAGACGCGTCAAAATCTGCGTCCAGCTCTTTTAAAAGCTTATTTGCTTCCGCATTCATATTTTTCCACTGGATCATTCTGTTTTTCACGATCTCATGACCCATGAAAATATTTTCTGCAACTGTTAAATCCGGATAAGAGGTAGGGTGCTGGTACACTGCCGCAATTCCTGCTGCCTGTGCATCTTTCGGTCCTTTAAAGTCCACCTTCTGTCCATTCAGGAACATTTCTCCCTCTTCTGCTTTGTGTACGCCTGTAATTACCTTGATAAAGGTAGATTTTCCTGCGCCGTTCTCTCCCATCAGAGCGTGAACCTCTCCGGGCTTTAACTGAAACTGTACGTGATCCAGCGCCTTCACACCGGGGAAAATTTTCGTAATTCCTTTTAATTCCAGAACATATTCAGACACGGCATTCTCTCTCCTCTCTCATTACTGATTGCTTCTTTAACTGTTTTCATTTTAGCATCTGGAAAAATTTTTTAAAACCGGAAAATATTTCGAATCAGGGTAATATATTTTTCTGTTTTTTTGTGATAAAATAACCTCAGATTTATTTCAAAAAGGAGCGTTATCTTTCCATGAAACTTCTGATCGTAGACGATGAAGAGCTGACAAGAACAGGCGTGATCTCTTCCATAAACTGGGAAGAGCTTGGAATCACAGAAATCTTTCAGGCAGACGATGGCATAAATGGTCTTCAAATGGCGCAGACCTACCGACCGGAAATCATTCTCTGCGATGTGCGTATGCCAAGAATGGACGGCATCACCATGCTTGAGCGCCTGGAATCCATTCTTCCGGATTCCATTCCTGTTTTTATGAGCGGCTATTCTGACAAGGAATATTTAAAGGCAGCTATTAAGCTGCGCGCAGTAAACTATATTGAAAAACCATTAAATCCCGGGGAAATATCAGAAACTATAAAAGAAGCGGTCCGCCTCCACAACCAGAAGCTTCACTCCCACCGGGCAGAAACCCTTCATTCTATGGAAACAGCTTCCAAACTCGCCCTTTCCCTTACTGTGCCCTTTTCTTCCCAAAAAGAGGAAATTGCCAGGCTTACCGAAGAGCTTTCCCTGAAATTATCTCCCTCTTCCTGTTTTACTTCTCTGATTCTCCATATGTCTCCCTCTATGGAGTTCTCTGCGGAAGAACCAGGAAAATACTTTCAGGAATTTAAGGAATTTCTGTCCTCCTTCCATATGGAGTGCCTTTTTGTTGCAAAACACAGCCGGTATCTGATTTCCTTTATTGTAAGTCCCTCTGCGCTCTCTCCCGCTTTCCTGAAAAAAGCCGGAGATTTTCTGAAATCCCGCTTTGAGCGCCACGGAAATTTTTTCCTGGCTGCGGGTGACTCTCTTTGCGGGATCATCAGGGCATATCAGTCTTACGCCTCTGCTGTCATACTTTTGCAGAGCAGCTACTTTTTCCCTGTCAGTACGCTCCTGACTGCACAATCTGCAAGACAGACACCCTCTCATATGGGACAGGAAATCGCGGCACTTCCAGGCAATGAAGACTTCAAAAAGGCACTTTCTCTGAAAAATAAAAAACAGGCGGAAGAATTTTTAGATCACCTTTTCCATGCCTTTTTCCAGAATCCGTCTTTTCTTCCCAATCAGGTAAAAGACCTTTATTATAAGCTCTTTGATGCTGTGGAGGTAGCAGAACGGCAGAATCAGCTTCTTGATGCTTTCCCTGGCGGCAGCATTATGGCGGGGGGGGGGAGGGGGTTTTTTTTTTATAAAGGAGAAGCTG
>URHH01000150.1 GCA_900547615.1 uncultured Blautia sp.
AACCATCATCTCCTCCGCCAACGTCTCCGCCGCCAGAACCATCATCTCCTCCGCCAACGTCTCCGCCGCCAGAACCATCATCTCCTCCGCCCTGGTCTGGATTGTAATCAGGTTCGTAATCAGGCTCATATCCCGTATCTCCATCGTCTGTTGAAGGAGCCTGCCATACAAAATCGTCCTGCGTTGTATCTTCTTCTACAACAGGCGCAGTATCCACAATATTTTCTTCTCCGCCTACAATCTCAAGAATTTTTTCACTTCTCTCTTTTACAGTTGCACTTGGAGTATATACTACGTCCTCACCGTACAGATATTTATGGAGCGCGATTACATTCGATTCCAAAGAAGTCGGTACAATTACGCTTCCCTTTACATTTGCAAACTTATACTCCATCGGGAAACCGGTTGTCTCTCCTATGCTGTATCCGATAACGGAAGGAGCAAGTGCAAGTATCTCATTTTTTGTGAGAGAAGTCTGTACCATTGGAAAAACATCGTCCATTACTTTGAAAAGAGTACTTAATCCTGCAGATTTCGCTTTCATAAAGAGCATCTGAATCACTCTTCTCTGTCTCTCCGTACGTCCCATATCAAGGCTGGCTGTATAACGGATACGACAGTAGGAAGTTACCTGTACGCCGTTCAGATGGTAAGTTCCGATAATCTCCTCCTGATTTTCTGGTGCAGGATCCGGCTTTTCAACTGGGGTAAAGCTCTTTCCTGTCTCTTCTGCAGTTTCCACACTGTAATTGTTCATATGCTCAATTTCCGCATAAGAGAGAGGAATATCAAGACCGCCCATAGCGTCCACCGCTTCTGTCAGCGCATTGAAGTCAACTGTTGCATAATCCTTAATATCAAGATCAAGGTTTGTATTCAATGCAGAAATCGCCTGCTCTGGTCCGCCATAAGCATAGGCCGCATTAATTTTTGTGTATGTGTCATCTCCTACATTTAACAGAGTATCTCTATAGAGAGATACCAGTTTTACTTCTTTCGTGTCGTTATTGACGCTGGCGATAATCATGGTATCGCTGTTTTCTGCTCCGAGAGCTGCATTTTTATCTCTGTGGTCGATTCCAAAGAGAGCGTATGTGGTATACCCAGTCATTTCCGGTGCTTCTTCGTTTACAAGAATCTTTTCTTCGTCCAGAACCGGCTGCTCAATTTTATCGAGTTTCGACGAAATCTGTCCGTAAATATACAGACCACCGATAAACACCAACAGCACGATAATTTCAAGAACAAATAAAAATTTTTTCTTTTTTCTTCCTGGTTTTGACATTTTTTTCCCCTTTTAATATGCGTTCTTATTGATAAAGCCTTTAAATACCGTAAGGAACATGATTTTTATATCAAATCCAATGCTCCAGTTCTCAATGTAATACAAATCGCACTCGATTCTCTTACGGATTGAGGTATCTCCTCTGTAACCATTTACCTGCGCCCAGCCTGTAAGACCCGGCCGAACCTGATGCTTGACCATGTAGCGCGGAATTTCTTCTCTGAATTTTTCCACAAAAAACGGCCGCTCCGGTCTTGGACCTACAAGGCTCATGTCGCCCTTTAAAATATTGAAAAGCTGAGGAAGCTCATCAATGCTTGTCCTGCGCATGAATTTCCCGATTCCCGTCACACGGGGGTCATTCTTCCTGGTCCATGCCTTCTTCTCTTCTGATTCCGGCTGCACCTCCATAGAACGGAACTTATACATCCAAAACGTTTTATTGTGAAGTCCCACCCTTTCCTGCTTATAAATAAGCGGACCAGGAGATGTAAGCTTGATCAGGATACACATCAGAAGCATAACCGGCGATGACACGATAATTCCCACTATAGAGCCCACAACATCCATCGCTCTCTTTACAAGGGCATTAAACGTATTGCTTAAAGGCACATAGCGGATATTGATAACGGGAAGTCCCTGTATGTCCTCTGTATATGGCTTCGTCGGAATAATCTTATTATAGTCCGGAATAAATTTTGTGTGTACTCCTGACTTTTCACAAAGCGTCACTATCTCCTCCAGGCGATAATACTGGTTCAGTCCCAGGGTAATGGCAATTTCGTCGAGACTGCTCACGGGAAGAATCACCATAAGATTTGCAATTCTTCCAATTACTTTTACATTCTTGTACATGGTTCCCGCCGGAACATTATCGTCCAGGATTCCCCTCACTGTATATCCCCACTGAGGATTCTGCTGAATTCTGTCGATATACTCCTCTGCTGCCCGGCTGTATCCCACAAGAAGAACCTGCTTCTGATTCAGACCTTTTTTTCTCATGTCACGGAGGATGTAAAAAATAAACATTCTCACCGCCCATTCCAGGCAGATGTTTATCACATAAAAAATACCAAAGGTCACACGGGAAAAGTTCCCCTCTTCTACATAATAAAGAACAAACATGATGATCAGAAATCCAAGGGTATTCGCCTTGATTATGTTTGCCAGCACAAGACGGCGGCCCTGCATCCGAATCGGCTCGTACAGTGTAAAAGCCTGGTACAAAAGCAGGTATCCCGGAATAATCATAAGCAGGAGTATCATGTACTCTTCAAAGGTCTTAGACGTTGTGGCAGAATCTGCCAGCGGACCTACAAAGCGGAAAAACCATGCAAAAATATAAGAAAATGCAATTACAACAATATCTATCGCTACGTGGAGGCGAGTGAAATTTTTCTGATTGTCTTTAATCAATTCCAGCCACCTCTGTTTTAATCATTGCCTCTATATTATAATATGAAACACATAAATGCAATAAAAATTCTGTAAATTTTCCCAAAGCGCTTTTAAAAACGCCGGAATATGTTGATCCACAGTTCCCATTGTATCCTGCAGTATGCCGGGAAATGCTTCAAAGCAAGCGGAACTTTTCTGCCTTTTGCGCTTAACTGAAACCCGTTTTTAATTCCTGCCAGATACTCTCTCCCGTATCCCTTCAGGCAGAAAAACAGGATTTTCATTCCAAATCCCACAAGCAGGAAAGGGAGATTTAAAATAATCTGCAAAAGCGGCATATTTTTATAGATCATATAAATATTATTTCTGGAAGAATAACGGATCTTAAACTGATTATAACGGGAACCGCTTGTTCCGCTTCCCACATGATATACGACTGCACCGGGAATATACCAGTTTTCATAACCGTAAATACGCGCCCGGTATCCCACGTCCAGATCTTCCAGATAGGCAAAATGCTCGTCGTCAAAATATCCGATCTTTTCAAATATTTTTTTTCTGTAAATAGCAGCCCCTGCGCAGGAAGAAAAAATCTTTTTCTCTTTATCGTAATGCTCCGCAGCCTTCCCTTTTCCTCCCGCAAACGCCCAGCCAAGCGCGCAGTAATAATTGCCTCCGTCGTCCATCTTATCTCTGTCATGAAACTGGATCATCTTCGCCTGGCAGGAAAACGCTTTTTTGTGCCTCTGGATCCCTTCCACCATTTCTTTCAGAAAATCAGGCTCCACCTCCGTGTCGTTATTTAAAAGCAGCACATAGGGAGCTCTGGCAGCCCGGATTCCCTCGTTTACAGCTCTGGAAAATCCAAAGTTATCAGAAAGCTCAATAATATGGACCCAGGAATACTGAGAAGCCACAAAAGCACAGCTTCCGTCTGTAGAACCATTATCCACCAGGATCACTTCAAAATTTTTCATACTCTGACGTTCCAGACTGGAAAGAACTCCTTCCAGATACGCCAGCCCGTTAAAATTGGGAATAACAACTGATACTTCCATTCTTTATCCCTTCTTGTTTCCCATTCCCGGAAGCGGCTTCAAAGAATAATTCCACTTGGTAAGAGAAAGATTTTTATTATAATACGGGTCTCCGTTTTTCAGAATGTCAATCCAGTGACACCGCATATATTCAATTTCTGTCTGGAAACGGCGCACCTTTTCTTTTGAATCCTCCGCGCCCCTTGTTTTTGATTCCATATGATAAAGCTGCACATATGGGTCGTATACAACAAGACTTCCCGCTTTATTTATTTTCAGACATAAATCCACATCATTAAAGGCTACGGAAAGCTCCTCCGTAAAACCGCCCACTTCATCAAAAACCTGTTTTTTTGCTATCATGCAGGCTGCAGTTACAGCGCTCATATCCTGAAGAAGCGATGCCTTGTGAAGATAGCCTGTGCGGTTTGCCGGCATATCCACAAACATATGCCCTGCAATTCCTCCGATTCCTATGACGCAGCCGGCATGCTGAATGGTATTATCAGGATAGAGGAGCTTGACACCCGCCGCCCCCACTTCTTTTCTCTGACAAAGCCCCACAAGCTCTGTAAGCCAGTCCGGTGTGATCACCGTCACATCGTTATTCAGAAACAGGAGAAACTCTCCTTTTGCATGAGCAGCGCCAAAATTATTGATGGCAGAATAGTTAAACTCCTTCTTCCACCTTAAAAGGCGCACGCCTTTTTGAGAGATTTCTTTGTAATACCGGAAAATTTCCTCCGATGTACTGTTGTTTTCCACAACTATGATCTCATAATTTCTGTACGTTGTTTTTTCCCATATGGAATTTAAGCATGCTTCCAGAGATTCTTTTTCATCCTTATTTGGAATAATAATAGAAACAAGAGGTTCTCCCTTTACCGGGTATTTTACTCTGTAAAATCCAAGGTCAGGAGTATGGCTGACCTCTCCTTCTGTGCCTGTACGCTTTAAATGCGCCTCTATTGCCCGCTTCCCTGCTTCAAAGGCGTACATCTTGCTTGCGGGATTATCTGCTGTTGACTCTTTGTGGGTTCTCCAGTGATACAGAATTTCCGGTATGTGAAGGATTTTGCGCGCTTCTTCTGCGCACCGGAAAATAAAATCATAATCCTGTGCTCCGTCGAATTCTTTTCGGAAACCTCCCACCTTCTCCACTATTTCTCTCCGTACTGTAAAGAAATGACAGATATAATTGTTGGAACGTAGAAGATCCAGATTAAAATCCGGCTTTAAATGCGGCTGAAAATGTTCTTTTAAATCTGTCGTCACCTTATCCTCATCTGTGTAAACCACATCTGCCTCCGGATTTTTTTCCAGAGCAAGGGCGATTTCATATAAAGCATTTGGAGCGAGAAGGTCATCATGGTCGAGAAGCCCTATAAACTGTCCCTTTGCCATGCGAAACGCCGCGTTTGTATTCTCAGCAATTCCCAGATTTTCTTTCAGATTCTCGTGCCGGATACGGCTGTCTTTTTTTTCGTATTCTTCTAAAACAGCTTCCATCTCTTTATCGTCCGGACTTCCGTTTGCAATACAAAGCTCCCAGCCCTCATATGTCTGTGCAATCAGGGAATCCAGCATCTGTCTCAAAAAAAGCGGAGGCGTATGATATGCCGGAACAACCACGCTGATAAGAGGCGCGTTTAAAAATTTCCTCTTTCTCTGGCGGTTTAAAGTTTCCTCATCTGGTACATACGCTTCATACCAGGGTTCATAAGGAACCTCCTCCGGCTCAAACCTCTCGTGAAGACGAATCCAGAATTCCTTTATTCCATAATGCTTCAGATAGCGGAATCCCTTTTGAATTGTATAAGGAGAAAGCTTTTTCAACATTTTACTCCACTGTATCTTTCCCCCTGTATTGCTGCCTTTTCCCATTTATTTTAACCTCTGACTTCTGTTTATTATTTGTTAAGAAAAAATTTATGAACTTATTTTAACATTCTACTATATTTTTTGCAAGAAAGGGAATAAATGTGTTATACTGAAACCTGTAGCAACTTATTTTATGAAACAACAGGAGCAGTTTTATGATGAAAAGAAAAAAAAGACTGTCTGCCGCCCTTCTTGCACTGGGAATCTGCATTTCTCTGATTTCCCCGGTTCCTGCAAAGGCAGCAGAAGTGACTGAAAATACCGGAATTTCCACAAATGCCATTCCCGGCTGGCCCCAGGCACAGGATATTACATCTACGGC
>URHH01000151.1 GCA_900547615.1 uncultured Blautia sp.
GGCGGGAGGATCCACTCTTGGAAACATTTCAGGAACACAGGTGGCAGTAAAAGCAGTTGATATAGGAATTGCCCAGCTTGCCATGCACTCTTCTTATGAAACGTCAGGGGTGCAGGATACAGAGCGTCTGATAGAGGCAGTAAAAGTATTTTTTGCATAACAGAAACAGGAGGGATAAAATGACATTATTTTTAGAATATCCAAAATGTACCACATGTAAAAAGGCGAAAGCCTGGCTTATGGAAAACGGTGTGGAATTTACAGACCGCCACATTGTGGAAGAGAATCCAACAGAAGAAGAGCTGAAAGAGTGGATCGGAAAAAGCGGGCTTCCGTTAAAACGTTTCTTTAATACAAGCGGAATGAAATACAGAGAGCTGGGCTTAAAGGACAAATTAAACGACATGACAGAGGAGAAGCAGACTGCTCTTCTGGCAACAGACGGAATGCTTGTAAAAAGACCCCTTTTAATAGGAGAAGACTTTGTAATTCCGGGATTTAAGGAAGCTGCATGGAAAGAAGCTCTGAATAAATAACAGAAAGAGAGGAAAGCGACATGAAGACACTGGAACTGAAAGATGGTTTTTACTGGGCAGGGATTGTAGACGACAGTCTGCGCGTGTTTGACATCATTATGTATACGGAGTTTGGAACAACGTATAATTCCTATGTATGGAAAACAGGAGATAAAACCATTCTGTTTGAAACGGCAAAAGGCAAATGCTTTGACGAGTATCTTGATAAGTTAAAAGAAATCATTGATGTGACAAAAATCGACTATCTTGTAGTGAGCCATACAGAGCCGGACCACGCAGGAAGCATTGAGATGCTTCTTGATTACAGCCCGCAGATGAAAGTGATCGCAACCGGCTGTGCCATCGGATTTTTAAAGGAGATCGTAAACCGGGATTTCTGTGCCATTGCAGTGAAGGACAATCAGGAAATGGTGATCGGAGGAAAAACTCTGAAATTTATGATCGTGCCAAATCTCCATTGGCCGGATACGATGTACACCTACATTGAGGAAGAAGGCATTCTCGTAACCTGCGATTCTTTCGGCTCTCATTATGGTTTCCAGGACGTTCTTGTAAGTAAGGTAGAGAACAGGGACGATTACATGAAGGCTGCAAAATATTACTTTGACTGTATTATCGGACCGTTTAAGCCATATATGTTAAAGGCTTTAAAAAGAGTAAGAGATCTCTCTGTTTCCATGATCTGTCCGGGACATGGACCGGTTCTCGATGAAAGAATCCAGGAAATGTACGATACGTATGAAGACTGGTGTACTGTCATCAATCCAAATAAGAAAAAGACAGTAGTGATTCCTTATGTAAGCGCTTACGGCTATACTGCCCAGCTTGCAGAAAAAATTGCAGAGGGCATCAGAGACAGCGGAGATGTGGACGTGCGCTGCTACGATATGGTAGAGGCAGATCAGGCGAAGGTGCTGGAAGAAATCGGTTTTGCAGACGGACTTCTTTTTGGTACTCCTACTATCGTGGGAGAGGCGTTAAAGCCAATCTGGGATCTTACAACTTCTATTTTTGCAGGAACACATGGTGGAAAACTTGCAAGTGCGTTCGGAAGCTATGGCTGGAGCGGAGAGGGTGTTCCGCACATCATGGAGCGTTTAAAACAGCTTAAAATGAAGGTGACGGACAGCTTCCGTGTGCGCTTTAAGCCAAGTGAGGTGCAGCTTCTTGACGCTTACGAATATGGCTATAATTTCGGCTGCATTCTTCAGGAAAAAGAGAATCCAAAGAAAACGGGAGCACGTACACTTGTAAAATGTCTTGTCTGCGGCGAAATTTTTGATTCCTCCCTTGACATCTGCCCGGTCTGCGGTGTTGGACGGGAGAACTTTGTGCCGTATGAAAAAGAAGAAACTTCTTTCAGAAAAGATTCAGACGAGTTTTATGTAATTCTCGGAAACGGAGCGGCAGGTTTAAGCGCTGCAAAGGCAATCCGTGAGCGTGACCTTACCGGTTCCGTAATTATGATCTCCAACGAGCCTTATTCCACATACAACCGTCCGATGCTTACAAAGGCTCTTGCTGCAGGACTCAAAGCGGAGGAAATTGCAGTGGAAGAAGAAAGCTGGTATAAAGAAAACAACATTCACCAGATTCTCGGAAAAGAAGTAAAAGCTATCCATGAGAAAGAAAAAGAAGTGGAGCTTTCTGACGGCACAAAACTGAAATATACAAAACTGATTTACGCTCTCGGTTCCGAGTGCTTTGTTCCGCCAATTCCGGGAGCAGACAGAGAAGGTGTGATCGCGATCCGCCGTATGTCTGATATTGAGAAAATTGAGTCTATGCTGGAGCGCGTTGATCATGCAGTCGTAATTGGCGGCGGCGTACTTGGACTGGAGGCTGCCTGGGAACTCAGGAAACTGAAAAAAGAGGTGACAGTTCTTGAACTTGCACCGCAGATCATGGGACGTCAGCTTGATGGAGCTGCAAGCGAAATGCTGGTAAATATCAGCGAGGCGGCAGGAATTTCTATTCATACAGGCGTACAGATTTCTGAAATTACAGGAGAAGAATCTGCGAAAGGTGTATCTCTCGCTGACGGAAGAACATTCCCGGCAGAGCTCGTTATTATTTCCGCTGGCGTTCGTGCCAATACAG
Organism: uncultured Blautia sp.; assembly: GCA_900547615.1. Classification (GTDB taxonomy): domain Bacteria; phylum Bacillota; class Clostridia; order Lachnospirales; family Lachnospiraceae; genus Blautia_A. Next base: position 2,637 of record URHH01000151.1, read on the forward strand.
CCCTTGCAGGTGCAGCAGGCGTGGAAGTAAACAGAGGGATCCTTGTAAATGCAAATATGGAAACAAGCGTGGAAAATATTTATGCATGTGGAGACTGTGCGGAATTTGAAGGCATCAATTACGCAATATGGCCGCAGGCGCTGGAGCAGGGAGAAACTGCAGGTGCAAATGCAGCGGGAGAAAAGAAAGAATATACGACTGTTTCCGCAGGTCTTTCCTTCCACGGAATGAATACTTCTCTTTATGCGATTGGCGACAATGGAAAAGACAGCGCAAAAAAATACCGCACAGCAGAATTTAAAGACGAATTGAGAAAACAGTACGAAAAATATTATTTCTTTAATAACCGTCTCTGTGGTGCTATCTTAATTGGGGATACCTCCAAAATGGCTAGGGTGACAGAGGCTGTAGAAAAAAAGCAAACATTTCAGGAGTTTTTTGCCTGATAAAGGAGTGTCATGACAAAAAACCTTGGATATAAAGGAAAATTCTCAGAGTATACAGATGAGCTTTTAAGGCTGAGACGCCATTTTCATCAGCATCCGGAGCTTGCTCTTCGGGAAAAAGAAACTTCTTCCTTTATTCAGTCTTATATGGAGAAACTGGGGTATGCGCTTACTCCGGTTTCTCCAACTGGCTGGATAGCGGAGTTTCCGGAATTGCAAAACAGAGAGAAATGTATAGTTGTCCGTGCGGAGATGGACGCACTTCCTATCGAGGAGCGGACAGGACTTTCCTATTCCTCCGTAAATGCCGGGTGTATGCACGCCTGCGGGCACGACGCCATTCTTGCCTCCGCGCTGATTCTCGCAAAAATTATCGCAGAGGAGAAAGACAGCTTCCCTGTTTCCGTACGCTTTCTTTTTGAGCCGGCGGAGGAGATTGGAGAAGGCGCTGCCCGAATGATCGAAGCAGGGGCGCTTGACGGCGCGGATGCGTTTCTTATGTTTCACTATGCGGGAGACGAAAGCTTTGGAATGACGGTGCATGAAGGGCAGGCGTCCTCCATGATCGGCGGAATGGAAATCCATATTCACGGAAAATCCAGTCACTGGTGTGAGGCAGAAAAAGGCATAGATGCCATTTACGGAGCTTCTGTAGCTGCAAAGGCGATTTGTGAGCTGAACCGGGATTATAAAGGCAGAGGAAAAGCTCTGATCGGAATCGGGAGCATTCACGGCGGCGAATATGCAAATATCATTGCAGATCATGTAGTGATGAAAGGGAACATACGCGCGTGCAGAGAAGAAGATTATCGCAGACTTCAAAAAGGTCTGAGAGATATTCTGAAAAAAACAGAAGAAGAGACAGGGACAGAGATTCTCGTGAGAGAACCGAAACCGCCAGTTCTTCCTTTTGCAAATGACGCGTCTCTCACAGACGCAGTAAAAAAAGCAGGGAAAAAAGTATTTAAAGAACGTTTCTGGACAGAGGGAGAGGAGGAGCTTTTTCTCTCCGGAGATAATGCCTACCGGTATTTTCAGAAGGTAAAGGGTGTTTTTGCTGTATTTCTGGCAGGGCTTGAAGAGGAAAACTATCCTCTTCATCATTCGAAGTTTCAGATTGATGAAGCAGTCCTTCCATACAGTGTGGAAGCTCTTTATGAAATCATAAAAGAAGCGGGAAGAAAGGAACTCATATGAAATACGGAAAAATACGCATAGAAGATGGATACCTGATTTTTACAAAACATATGATGATGAATAATCTTCCCTGCAGAGATATACTCTGGGCATATATGCGGCGGGAGGGAATGGATGGCGTGGAAGAACGCCAGCTCATTTCCAATTATCTTGTCATTGTTACAAGAAGAAGAAAACGCTATAAATTCGATATGACAGAGCGGGAAGTACAGGAGTGTATCCGGCTTTTAAAGGTTCTGAACCCGGAAATGGCGGTGGGCTTTCCAAAAGGAGGAAGACTCCCTCTTCAAAATTTATGGAATACCAGGGATCTGGGGGCGATCATTACAGAAGATGAGCGCCATATTCTTCCGAGAAGACTTTTGCGAAGCGGGGATCTGTATCATCTTTCTCTGGCAGACCAGAAGGCGCTCTGTGAGGAATACCGTCTGACAAAGGTGATCGATCTTCGGACAGAGGCAGAGGCAAAGGAGCGTCCGGATACCGTTTTACCGGGAGTGGAGTATTACCGCATTCCCATTTTGGATGAACCTCGTCCCGGCATTACGCATATCCGGGATATGGACCGGGAATTTTTGAAAAATCAGAAGGAACCGGAAAAATTCATGGAAAACGTATATGAGGAAATTTTAAATGACCAGTATTCTGTGAAGCAGTACGCCCGTTTTGTAGATGTTCTTCTTCATCACGAAAACGGCGCTGTTTTGTGGCACTGCAGTACAGGAAAAGATCTGACCGGAATTGCTGCGGCAATCCTTCTCTGCGCGCTTGGTGTTTCCGGAAATGAAATCCGGGAAGATTACAGAAGAACAGACAGTTGTCTGGAAAAAGAGAAAATTTATACCATGCGTTTCCTGGAAAGCTGTCCGGATACGGGAAAACGGGAAACAAAAAATGCAGAGGTGTTTTTTGCCACAGAGCAGCAGTGGCTCGACAGGGCGTTTGCCGCCCTGGAAAAAAATTACGGTTCCGTGGAACAGTTTTTAAAAAAAGGCTTATATTTAACGCCGAAAGCCCAGGAAGAACTCAGGACAAAGTATCTGATATGAAAAAATTTATAAAAAAAGTCTGTTTTTTTGAAAAAATAACCCCCCTACGGGCTTGTAGGGGGGATTTTTCCCCTTTATAATGGAGAAAGTTCAAAGAAGGAGGACTTTACAAATGAAGTTAAAAAAAGTGACAGGTTTTATCAGCGCGCTGGCGCTGGCAGCGTCTCTTCTTATTATGCCGTCAGCAAGAGTACAGGCAGGAGCGGAGGATTCCTCTGTTGTTGTTACCATGCCGACTACATCAGAGCCGGAATCCGGATTTGATCCCGCATACGGCTGGGGAGCAGGGGAGCACGTACATGAGCCGCTCATTCAGAGCACCCTTGTGCGCACAACAAAAGACCTGAAAATTGAAAACGACCTGGCAACGGAGTATTCCTGCAGTGAAGATAAGCTGACATGGACAGTAAAAATCCGTGACGATGTAAAATTCACAGACGGAGAGCCGCTTACCGCGCAGGACGTCGCTTTTACATACAATACCTGCAGAGATGAAAGTACCGTCAATGACTTCACCATGTTAAAAGAGGCGGTTGCAGTAGACGATACCACTGTGGAATTTCA
>URHH01000152.1 GCA_900547615.1 uncultured Blautia sp.
TAACATGGCAGCAAGTCTCTTCTGCTCTTTCTTCTGAGGACGAATCATCAGGAAGTACATAATTCCGAAAAGAATTACCATCCAGATAATCGTAACTCCAAGACCCATTCCAGCCTGTGCGTCCATTTCAATTCCTCCTAATCGCACTTAATAATTCCATGTTCCTTATTTCAGAACACTAGAACATATCATACACAAAAATTTGCTTTTCTTCAAGTGCTTTTCACATTTTTCCGGGTATTTCTTTTTATCTGCTGCTGTTTATTTTCCCTTCCTCAAAACCGGCAAGGCGCATCTTCTTATATTCTGCAAAATTCCCGTGATCAAGAGCCTCTCTGATCTCTTCCATCATATGGTTGTAGAAATACAGGTTATGAAGAACGCAGAGACGCATTCCCAGCATTTCTTTTGCTTTTAAAAGATGGCGGATATAAGCTCTGCTGTAATGACGGCAGGCAGGACACTGACAGCCCTCCTCGATCGGTCTTGTATCCAGCTCATACTTTGCATTAAAGAGATTCATTTTTCCATGATTCGTGTAAACATGGCCGTGACGTCCGTTTCTGCTTGGATATACGCAGTCAAAGAAATCCACGCCGCGTTCTACCGCCTCCAGAATATTTGCAGGCGTTCCCACGCCCATAAGATACGTAGGCTTGTTCTGTGGAAGATGCGGTACTACCTCGTCAAGAATATGATACATTTCCGCATGGGTTTCCCCTACTGCAAGACCGCCCACTGCGTATCCGTCCAGATCCATCTGCGAAATTGTATCTGCATGTGCAATACGAATATCCTCATAAATTGCTCCCTGATTGATTCCGAAAAGAAGCTGCTCTTTATTGATCGTATCCGGAAGGCTGTTTAAACGAGCCATCTCCGCCTTGCATCTCGCGAGCCACCTTGTGGTTCTGTCTACGGATTTCTGCACATAATCTCTGTCAGCCATCGAACTTGGACACTCGTCAAATGCCATTGCAATCGTAGATGCAAGATTTGACTGGATCTGCATACTTTCCTCAGGTCCCATAAAAATTTTATGCCCGTCAATGTGAGAGCGGAAATATACGCCCTCCTCTTTTATCTTTCTAAGACCGGACAGGGAAAAGACCTGGAATCCGCCGGAGTCTGTAAGAATCGGCCTGTCCCAGACCATGAATTTGTGAAGACCTCCAAGCTGCTTTACAATTTTATCTCCGGGGCGCACATGAAGATGATACGTATTGGAAAGCTGTACCTGTGTTCCAATGTCATAAAGATCCATTGTGGAAACGGCTCCTTTAATCGCCCCGATTGTTCCTACATTCATAAAAACAGGAGTCTGGATTGTTCCATGTACGGTATGGAACTCCGCCCGTTTTGCTCTTCCTTCTGTTTTCAGGATTTTATATTCTGCCATTTGTTTTCCTCTTTTTCTATAAATAAATATAAGTATTACCATGTTGAGCCAAAAGATGTCCTGCGAATCATTTCATATTTTCTGCTCCGGCACTTTCGCTCCTGCATTATTATATATGCTGCGGGCAATTCTGTCCAGCGGTGCAGGAAATAAAATCAGCTTATCTGTACGCAGCCATAGCATTTGCATTTATCATATCTATTGTATTCTTTATCCCAAGCCATACAGATAAATCGGTAAACACCTCTGCAATACTTCCCCTGTCAGTAAAAGGAGCTTCCTGAAGTACAGAAAAATCTGTCATCATTCCATTATGCACGATATATTCCACAATCTGGTTCACAAAATAAATCTGGCGGCTGTCAAGATTTGTTTCGTCCAGAAATTCTGCAAAGGCAGCTTTGGCAGCCCCCATATCAAGCCCCACTATTTCCCGCACAAATGCCCCTAATGGTTTCGAACCGTATTCCGCTTCATAATCTTTTTTACTTCCCACTTCGCTCCATAAAATACTTTCCAGCTTCTTCATATCTTCTTCTGTCAGTGGAATATTTTCCTTTAGCTTTAAAATTGCCTTATTGTCCTGATGCTGCCGCACATAATATTCTGCCTTTGTTTTATAATCTTTTAAATCGTCATTTTCCAATTCCGATTCATTCCACTCCACAGATAAAATTTCTTCAGTCAAATCTATCTCACAAATATCTCTGGAATTTACCGGTATATACTTCATCAAATCCCGCAATTTACTGCGGATATTTTCAAAATCATCTATTTCTCCCCGTTCCAGATAGTCCGTATACAAAATTTTCTTTATCAGTTCCGACTGTTCTTTGATCTCCGGAATATTGGCTATCTCACTGAGATCTTCTGCTTTGTTTCGTAAATCCCTCTTTGCCCGTGTATATGTTTTACCGGATAAAAAAGCAAGCTCAATCCCATACATAAGAGCATCAAAACGAAGCGCTTTCACATCGTCCTCATCAGGAATGATCAAATGCGCCAGTTCCTCTCTGACAGCCAAAGTATCTTCATAGGATAAGGTCAGATAATTTTCCGGAGCGGAAAAACGTTCTACGTATCTTAAATGCTGTCTTACTGCAAAATTGTCGCGTTTTAACTGATTTACTTTTCCTGCCATATGCTTTACAAGCTGTTTTCTGTATTCTGTCAGTCTTTCCGTCTGATATTCTATTCCCTGCAATTTATATGCAATTTCAAATTCCAGATTAAAAATCGCTCCCTGTAAGGAAAGTCGCGTCTCTACAGACGTTCCTCTGCTCATACGGAAAAACGCAAAGTTATTACAAAAATCAAAGATGTAAAACTTTTCTTTATCTTTGCCGTCGATAAGATTTTCGCAAAGCCTTGTACCTCTGCCAATCATCTGCCAGAACTTCGCCTTGCTCATTACTTTCTTAAAAAATACGAGATTTAATACTTCCGGAATATCAATTCCTGTGTCGAGCATATCAACAGAAATCGCAATTTGAGGCAGTTTCTCCGGCTGTGAAAACTCGTCAATGGCAGCCTGCGCATAAGAAGTATAATTATCTATCACACCTGCATATCCTGTATAATCGGGATATTCTTCTCCAAACACTTCCAGGATTTTTTCTGCATGTCTGTGATTTTTCGCAAAAATAATCGTTTTGCCCAGCTTATTCCCATAATCCACTTTTAATCCCTGCGTCATTAGGATATGAAGAACCTGGCGAATGGTATCTTTGTTAAAAAGCCATTCATTCAGAGCTGAAGACTCGATTCTTTCCGGAAGTTGTCCGTTTTCATCAAGAAAAGTCTTTTCATACTCCAGTTGTTCCGCTTTCGACAACTGGTCGTATACTATTCCCTCTTCCAGAAATTTTAAACGTGTCTCTACAGATACATAGTCTATCAAATATCCGTCCTTTACTGCCTGAGCCAGATCATACGCATAAGTCGGAACACCTTTTTCCAGGTTAAATTCTTCATACGTATTTTGGACTTCATCTTTCGGAGTGGCTGTAAGTCCCACTAAAGGCGCGTCGAAATAGTCAAAAATCTCTTTATATTTATTATAAATGGAACGATGCGCCTCATCACATATCATAAGATCAAAATGCCCATTCGTAAACAGTCTGCCCTCTTCGTCTCGAACAGAATCAATACAGTTCATCATTGTCTGGTATGTGGAAAATACACCATGCGCACTGTAATTATTCTTTTCTTCACATAAATTTGTCACAGACAAGTCCGGAAGTAAATTCACAAAACTTCTTTTTGCCTGGGTAACAAGAGAATTTCTGTCCGCAAGAAACAGGATATTTCTAACCCAGCCATGCTCCAGAAGAACTTTACAAAGAGCAATTACCGTTCTTGTCTTTCCGGAGCCTGTCGCCATCACAAGAAGCGCTTTTCTTCTGTTCTTTTTATCAAAGGCATCACAGACAGCTTTCACAGCAGCCTCCTGATAATATCTGCCCGCTATTGTTTTGTCTACAGTAACTGTCGAAAGGCTTGTTCTCATAGTTTGAAGATTAAACCATCTTTCCAGATCGCGTTTTGAATAAATCTCTGAAACCTTCCGTTCCGGATAACAGCCGTCAATAATTCTGGTATCAAACCCATTCGTCAAAAAGATAACCGGACGGCGTCCCTGCTTTTTCTCAATTATATCTGCGTAAAGCTGTGCCTGCTTTCTTCCCTGTACCACATCTTTACAACTGCTTTTTGCCTCCACAACAGCCAAAACCCTGCCGTCATTTCCGTACAGCAAATAGTCGGCACGTCCTGTTCCGCTTTTATTCGGCATTCCCTGTAACGATACTTCATTGAGCCAGTCCACTCCCTGCACCCAGCCTGCATCTTCAAGAAGTGTATCTATGTACATCTTTCTTGTTTTATATTCTGAAATATCCAATGGCTTCGGAACATATGTCTGGTGCTGCTCTTCGCGGCGCAAAGTAAGCTCTTCTTTTAGCTTTTCATTTTCTTTTATAAGCGCCTGCAAGTCCACTTCTGAAATAATCGGCTCCGGAACTGCATTTATCTCTTTATTTTGCAGAACAAGTTCCGGTTTAAAATACTGTCCTTCTTTATAATCTTCTCCATAACAATATGCAATAAAATCCATAAAAACATAGAGATTCTCAAGACAAAGCATTGCTTCGTCCTGCGTGATCCTGTTTCCTGTATGTACTGCACTATTTCCCTTTTTTCGAATAAATTCCAGTCGATTCCATAAGTCATCGTCTACAATCTCCCGAAACTCTTCCGTCCGCATCAAATTCACAAGCTTATCGTCCCACGGCTTCTCAAGAGCTTTGTCCACGGAATACAGCCACTTTATAGCAAACTCCATCGCCCGACGACAGTTTATGACAGAGGAAGCCAAGTCTATGGGTAAAATTTTTTCTGCCGCAACTGCAACGTCCGCAAATGTATGAAATTTCGGCTCTGACTGTAAGAAATCAAAATTCCTCATACTACCGCCCCTATCCTTTGTTAATATACATATTTTACCACAGAAAGTCCGGGAAAAACAGGCAGTTTGAGAAAATGTGATTTTAATTTGTCGATTAATTTAACAAAAGAGGCGAACTCATCTTGTTTTCTTTTTTCCGGCACTATTACCTTTAATTCACTAAGAATTTTCAAGTTAATATTCTTCTGAGCAGACTCAGGAGCCTGTGATTCCAGAATTGCTTGAAAGAAAGAAAACCAATAATGAATAAAAATATTATTTGTTCTCTCATTTGCAATAAATCCAACTACACTATCCGGAAAACAAGCATCAAATTCCAATATAGCTGTCTTAGCAATATTGGCAGCAATCGTAATGCAAAGAGTTCCCTTATCCCACATTTTGCTCTGCCTTAATCCGAGTTCCGAATACGTGTTGCTATAAGATGTAATATATAATCCTGCATTTGCAATATCACCCGTCTGAATTAATGGATATTTACCACCTAACAACTTAATATCATTTCTTGGTCTATGTTTAGATACTCCTCGACCAAATTCTCCCAAGTCAGATAATGTAGCCTCTGGTAAATCGTAAGAGTTTGAAACTGGATCTCCAAACATCTCTGTAAATCGTGATTTAATCAAAATATCTAATTGCTTTATTTGTCTTTCTCTTTTCTTCAATATTCTCTGAATTTTATCTAGCACTACACATATATCTTGTTGAACTTGGTAACTTACCTTGACAATTTCATACCTAGAAATATAATCATCTACTTTAAGATTATGAAGTCCCGTTGTTTTATTTTCGTATATCCTTGTGCCTCCCTTTTTATAATATATCTTCTCGGAATTCTAAGCCTTGATTTTTCAAGGCTTTTTCTTTGTTCATAA
>URHH01000153.1 GCA_900547615.1 uncultured Blautia sp.
TTGCGGCGGGCTGCAGATCGGGATGGTCTTGAAGCCGTATAACACCTGACGCACTTAATGCTTCCATATCCATATATGTATAGCACTTCGGTATGGAATTATAAGAGTAGCTGTTGATCTGAAGCTCTCCCACCTGGTCAAGAGGAACGTATGCCACTCCGAAAATTTCATTGATGATCTGAAAACTGACGTCTGAAATCACGTCAATGGGACCGTGTATGTTCTGTACGTATTTTACGAGAAAATCCCCGTAGTCCTGGCTCTGGGCGGGCACTGCCGCCAAAGCCTGAACTGCAGGGATTCTTTCCTGTGATGTAATTGTCTTCCCCTCAAAATCTTCCGCTGTCAGCATGGCATTCTCCAAACAGATAACCTTGGTACAGACTATGCAAAGGGGAGTCGTTTTATGAGACGAGAGTTTCTATCAAATGATGCACCTCTGTAAATGGATTGGCTGTTATTCCCAAAGGCAATACCCTTCCATTTCTTAAATGGTATTCTTCCAGTTTCCTGGCTCTTTGCCCCGCTTCACCTAAATTATTTTCCAATGTTAAAAATACATCATCAGCTTTTTCATAATTCGGAATATGTTCCACTAAAAGTTTTCTAACTGCTTCGTAATCCTTCAAAAAACCAGTCGTATATCTGAAATGCAACAAATACCACAATTCGAAACAAGGATTGGATATGATCATTTCCATACCTTTTTGTTTTGCCAGTTTTCTTGCATGAGTCAAAGCTATATCCTTTTTCTCGATTGGATTCGGATTGTTATAATTCACATCGCCATCTGCCACAATCCAGATAGTATCGCCATTTTCAGAAGACAAATCACTTTTATCCCGATATTCTTTTGTTTTCCTGATGAGACTGTTATAATCCGTTTCACCAGCGCTCGTTCTGCTTCCGACTACACGCACATCTATATTCTTTTGGCGGGTACGAAAATGATTAAAATACCCCGGTTCTGTCTTTGCCCCTTCTGTCACGATCAGAACAACCGGTTTTACTTTTCTTTTTCTGGAACCTCTTTTTTCAATACTTCCTCTTGCCATTACAGCACTCCCTTCTTGATAAACGGAATCGCACCATAACGCCCCAACAAATAACCTTTTTCTACCTTTGCATCTTTACGAACTGAAAAATCATACAGAGAAAACAAATCCGTTGCGACACACTTTTCGTCTTTTTCTGTAAACCAAATCTGGTCTCTTCTGAACATATCTAAATCAAGAAGGTTCGTATTATGTGATGTAAAAATAAGCTGTGCTCCTCTTGGATTATAATCCTGACTGTTAAACATCATCACCAAATGTTTCATTAAAAGCGGGTGAAGGTGCGCATCCATTTCATCAGCTACCAATAATCCACCCTCCTCCAGTACATTTTTTACAATTCCTGCCAATTTAAAATAACTGTTTGTACCATCTGATTCTTCGGTCATATTCAGGACAAAGGACTGACTTTTTCCATTTTCGTCCTCTACCAGATGAATTGCATCAATATTAATATATTCTTCCTCATTTTTTACTAAGCATTGCAAATTGCTCTTCTCTCTGATTTGCAGAGACTGGATTCCAAAATCTGCCACTCGAAGCATATCTGTGATGGCAGAGCGGTATTCATCATCATAAAGCTTCTCTGCATCTATACCATAAGCATCTGCAATAGAATTTTTTGTTAGAATTTTACAAGATGCAAACCACTCAAATACAGGCACCACTTTTTTGTAATTCCAATTTGAAGCCACAGACAGATAAAGTTTATTTGGTGACGTTCGTTCTCGAAGTGTCATCTGCTCTTCTACATCAGTTGTAAAACGATAATCGTTTGTATTTTTGCGCTCAAAAATAATTGCCTGCCTGCCATTAGGATAATAATAAAGATACTCCTCTTCAACTTTTTTATCTGTCACAGCAAAACCATAAGCGTACCGAATATCATCGACAGTAAATATCACTTCAAAATTACTGGGCTTTTCCAGAGTTTCCGAAGAAAATTTAAACGGTATCCTGTCGATTGGTTTATGAAGCTGCTTCTCATGTGATGTCAATACATAATTTACCATAAACCAGAAAGCGTTCAGCACATTCGATTTTCCAGACGCATTCGCACCATAAATAACTGCTGATTTTAGGCAGGCTGCTTTTTTTTGTGTAGTGATCAAATGTTCCATATGCTGCGTATCATTACTTGCCAGCATGGATAATACAATTTTCTCTTTTAGAGAAAGATAATTCTCTGCCGAAAATTGAATCAGCATTATATCGACCTCCTTAAATCTCTATATGCAGTTATTATATCCTTATTTTTGTGAAAATTCAACGTAACTTTAAAATAAATTTCTATTATCGAACAAACAGATTTTAATCTTGTACCTTTCTCAACCCCCTTCCATATTCCCTGCGGAAATCATTCTGTCCCATAGATTTGATACGCGGCATGGCAAAAGCTCCGCCTCAAGTTCCTCAATCTGCTCCAGTTTTCCATCTGTAAAATCTTTGAGTCTTGCCGCTTCCGAGCGGGCGCGGGCAGAAACACCGGCAAACCGAATATCGAGCAGCTCATACCCGAACGGCTTATACTCTTCCATCCATAATTTCTGACGCTGGATTCTTAAGTTTTCCGCCAGCTCTCCTATCCTTAACAATTCCTGCCTGAAATCACGCAATTTTTCTTTATCATCTGCCTGATACGCATTTCGTATCCTTTTATTTATATTTGCCTTTTTGCTCAAAAGTTCTGCCAGGATTTTATAATATTTAAAAAGCTCCCGGTCTTCTGCTTCCCCGGATTTTTCCTCCACTATTTTTGAGAGCTTATCTTTCAGCATTTCATACTGCTTCTGCATTTCTTCTTCACAGCAGCTCTCAGACGCAATTCCCATAAAATTATCCTCGTAAAAAATAATTTTTGACGGATTTTCGCAGTCTTTATTATATTCTGTTAAATCAAGAGTCTGCTCCAGCTCTTCCTTTTTATACTTTCGATTATCAAACGCGTCCAGAAGACAATACTGCTCCCATTTTCTTTTCAGAACAAATGCAAATCTTTCTGCTACCCAGTCTTTATCCGGCAGTGCACTGAACCCAAATTCCCCGAAAAGAGCCAGCGTCGGGAGAAGCGTTTCAAGAGGCGTCTCTGCACTGTTGTCCATCCAGGCTGTACAAAATACGTCCCTGATTCCTTTATTCTGGCACGCCCTCAAAGCGTCCAGGGTTGTCCGGACAGCCTTGCTGATCCCCGGCGCAATCCCGTTCCATGTCCATGCCCCGCCTGCAAATACAACAGGATTTCCCATTTTCTGATGAAGATTTAAATATTTTTCATAAAAGGGAACGCCCTCATGGTAATAATCCCAGTAGCAAAGCGTAGTTTCTGAGGAAAGATTCTCCTTATTTAAAGGCTCTGCATCTTCCGCCAGACCGTAATATCCTTCTGAACCAAAATTAAATTTCAGGTACATATCTGACCAGATAATCGGGCTTAACTCCCTGTTTCTGCACTCCTCTGTCAGCCATTCAAGATGACGTTTCATAACAGCAGCCGGATTTTGCCAGCCGTTTTTATCCAGGAATCTTCCCCTGCCCAGATGCTCCGCTTCGTCCATTCCCAGATGAACAATCCCACAGGAAAAACACTCTTTTACCGTATCGAGAAGCGCTTTTAAAAGTGCCTCTGTCTCCGGTATCTCAAGAAGAAGAATATCGTCAATATCTCTGTATTTTTCAAATGCAGGCTGCTTTAACGCGCTCCTTAAATGCGCCAATGTCTGAATACACGGGATCAGCGTAACGCCAAACTGTTTTCCGAACGCATCGCACTCTTTCATCTCCTCTTTTGTGAAACGTCCCCGTAAATATCCCCAATATGGATAGCCTTCGATTTCCAGCGTATCTTCCACATATAAGTAAAGACGGTTCATTCCAAATGCAGCAAGGTGCACAATGTATTTTTTTATTGTATTTACAGTCGGCACACAATTTCTGGAACAGTCCAGCATCACTCCATTGGAATCAAAATATACCTTTTCTTCTCTGTCCCAGGACTCCTTTTCAATATTTTGAAGAACCAGAGAGACGCCCCTGAAAAAATGCGCCTTTTCATGAAAAGAAATGCTGCAGTTTTTCCCGTCTTTTTTTACCTTTAAAGTCTCCTCTTCACATGGTTCTGCCAGAATGCAAATATCTGCATTCTGCTTTTCCTCAGTCAAAGTAAAATTATGTGCAGATAAAAGAATTTCCAGACCGGATTTTAATTCTTCCTGTCTGTTTTCAAGATAAACGGTTCTTGCTTCCATAAAAATCCCTCGCTTTTTGTTTTGTCGTTTTGTATTATCCTATTATAATTCCTGTATGTTCTACAGTAAATACAAAAAGAGACTTTTTCAAGCCTCTTTTCTCATATTTCTCTTCTTCCTCAGCAAAAGAAACATTCCCACTCCTGCCAGTCCTGTGAAAATAGAAATAAACTGCGATGTGGAAAGCGCCCCCACGCTTCCTCTTATTAAATCTCCCCGGAAAAATTCCAGGATAAAACGCCCCGTGCTGTAACATACAAGGTAGGCTGCCGCCACTTCTCCGTCTGTTTTTTTATGCTTCGCTATATACAAAAGCAGCGCAAAATGAAGAAAATCAAGGACGCTGGAATAAATCTGCGTAGGAATCAGCGGCACGCCGTTCGGCGCAAAATCAGAATCTCGAAACGTAATGGAAAAGGGACAACTCGTCTCTCTTCCGTAACAGCACCCTGCAAGGAAACACCCGATTCTTCCAAAGCCCTGAGCAAGGGCAACCGACGGCATCACAAGATCAAAAAAAGCGAGGAAATTCAGCTTTTTCACTCTGGCGTAAATATATCCTGCAAAGATTCCGCCTATTATTCCGCCGTACACAACAAATCCGTCCATCATGTTTTTGAGATAATACAGAGGGTCTTCCAAAACGTCTTTCCACTCTGTGATCCAGAAGAGAAGCTTTGCAGAAAGAAAGCCTCCAAGCACACACCAGATTACAATATAAAAAACGTGCTCATATGGCAGCCCCTGTTTTCTGGCTCTGCATTCTGTCACAATGTACGCTGCGAAAATTCCAATGGCAATCATAAGCCCGTATCCATATACAGTAAACGGACCGATTGTCAATAACTCATTTTTCATCAAAAACTCCTTTTTCTGTCAAAAATTTAAGGATCCGTCCATTTCCCTTATCGTTAAGAGATAAGCCGTTCCAATTTTCCGGCTCTCCCTCTCCGCAGACATCAATCCCCAGAAGCGGAATCCTGTTTTCGCTTAAATAAGAAAAAACCTCTTCCAGAAAATCAAAAAGCTCCTCTTCTTTTGTGTCTCCCTGACTCCACCCGGTACAGGCTTCCTCCTCGCAGAGAATATCTCTGTCTACCGATATATATAATGGAAGGGAAATTTTTTCCACATACTGTTTAATGAGGCTTCTGTTCCCCTCTTTATATGCTTCCCACAGTCTTTCCCTTCCAAAGAACTCTGTTTTTTCCCGAAAAGAAGCTTCCACTTCCTCCCAGTCCTTCTGAGGCGGTCCCGTAAGAAAAACCTTCTTTAAATATGACTGCATTTCCAGAGCATGGGCAATCCAGCCGCCGCAGGAAAGGAATCCTCCAAAAGCCGGAAGCTGCATATCCGTATGATTATCAAGTACGAGAAGCTG